>JAERRX010000073.1 GCA_016735225.1 Sulfurimonas sp.
GATTTAAAAGAGATCTATAAAAACCTGATGTTTGTTAAAGATGAAATAATCAAGAGTGTGAAGAGAGAAAAAATAGGCTAGATAAAAGTCAGATTTTAATTTCTTGAGTTGCAATAATATATCATTTTATTTAGTTCATTTGTTGCATTGTATCCGATGAGTTTCACACGATGTTTTTATAATCATAGAAGATATCACGAGATACTGGATTATAAAAAATCAATGAATGTTTATTTTAGAAGTTTAGAGATAGATGATGAAAATTACACTTCAGATAATAAAAAAGTTTCATAAGGTAGCAGGTTGAAAGATGAATAAGGATTTTAAAAAATTTGTCTTGACAAATTGGGGTGGTATATTAACCAACCCCTAGTTATTACGAGACACGAATCTACAAGAGTTGCTTCTTTAAGATAGCTATTGTTTTATGATGTCGCTCTTTTCTTTTTTCTAAAAACTCATGCTTTTCATTATTTATATTTTTAAATTCTTCTACTAGTCTATCATAGTTTTTATTTAAAAAAGTGTTGTTTGTGTTCATCATATTTTGAAGTTCATAGAGATGAAAGCTGATCTTGAGTCTTTCTTTTATCTCATCTAACCTAGGTTGATATAGTGAAAATTTACTTGGGTTTTGTTCATAAAGTTTTATAGACTGCTCAACTTTTTTTTCTAAAAATCCAACACAAACACCAGTAGCATTTTGATAGTTAAAGCTAACAGCAGAACTTAGGTGGTTAAACTCTGAGCTTATTTTTGCATAAGAGGAGTGTATCTCATCGCTGTAGGGCTTTAAGATATTTTCATAAGCCTTAGAAGCAAATTTACGGATATTAGCAAACTCTATATCAGAGTCAACTTGTTTTGACTTTCTTATAAATTCATAAGGATTTTGCCATCTTCTTATCTTCTTTTTAAGCATCTCATAAACAAGTGCATTGTTTTCATTGACTTCATCTTGAATCTCTTTTAGATTTCTAACATATTTTTTAAACATTTTTCCAACAATATCATCATCATAAAATAGATGTTTATAGATAGTATCAGCATCTATCTTAGAAACTTGATATTCTACTGGCTCATAAACAGTTTTATTTTTAAAAAGTCCTGTTTTTTGCTCGGCATATCTTACCTTAGTAACTTGACTTATGTGGTTATAGATATCATTAGCTATAGTGTCTATTATCTCTTCTATTTTACTATAAGCATCTTTGAGTTTTTTTGTAAACTTTTTCTTAAGTTGAGCAAACTTCTCATCTGCTTGTATCTCAAACTCATTAAGCTCCGCATCTAGTTCATTGTATATATTTAAAAATAGTTCATGTTGCTTGATTAGATCATCACAAATCAGGTTAATATCTTTTTTTATCGCAAAATCTTTTGAGCTATTTGCAAGAGGTCTAATATTTTCATCAATAAACTCTAAAACAAGCTCTATGTTTGACTCTTTTAAAAGGTCTATGTTTTCACTCAAGTCACTAGCTAAAATACTCTGTACTTTTTCTTGGTATGACTTATACTCTTTTTGTATATCTATAGAACTTGAAGATTTTAAACTATTTGATAGTGATTTTAAAAAACTCTCAAGTTCCTCTTGTGTTTGTACTTTTTTATCATGACTTCTTGACTCAAGAGCTTGCTTTGCTGATATAGGTATAACATCACTAAAGTACTCTGCAAAACTTTTTTTCACATACTCAAGACTTTGTTTTACCTGTTGTGGTTCAAACTTATCTTTTTGATTTAGAACACAAAGTGATTTACCTTGGTATTCATTGAGATACTGCTCTAAAACTTTAGCTTCACTAAGTTTTCCCGCATTATCTATAAGAGAAAGCCATATAATTCCATCGACCTCTTTTAGCACTCTTTGGGTTGTTGTAGTATCTGTTATAGCCTGTGAGTTTAGCCCAGGGGTATCTACAAAAACTATATCTTTTAGAAGTTCTAGTGGAACATAAAGAGTTAAGTATTCGATCTCTTGAACAACTTCTCTCTGGTCTGTAAAGTTTGCTATATTTTCCACGCTTTGATACTCATCTCGCCCATCTTTATATCTGATGCGAATTTTGAGCTCATCTCCATATCGGATATAGTTTACTTTTGAAGTAACGGGAGTTATACCCGTTGGGAGTATATTTTTTGATAAAAGTGCATTTAAAAAGGTTGATTTACCACTTGAAAACTGTCCAGTTATTGCAACTTTCATAGGCTCTTTAGCTCTCATCTCTAGCTTAAGTAGGGTATCTCGTAGCTCTTTGCTCGGTGACATTTTATCATCAAGAAGCGTGTAACTTGTTTTTTGTATAAGCCCTAGAAGATTTTCATCAAACTCTGGAGTAACTTCTATAAATTTTTCTTTATATGAAGCTATAAATTGGTCTAATATACTCATGAGTTCCCTCCAAGATGCTTTAAGTCATCTTTTACTTTTTGGATAAGCATTGTCTTTTGCTCAATACTAGATAGTCTTGAAGAGGTGTCAAAGGATTTATTTTTGACTCTTTGTCTTGCTTTTTTGATGTTTTCTTCTTTTGTGTTCATTTCATACTCTATCTTATCTACAGGTTCTTTACAAGTTAGTTCAAACTGATTTACTAGATCTAGATTTATTTTTTCTGTTTTTTGCTTGAACTTTTCATACAGATCATCAAATGCCAAAGTAAAGTACTCCGTGCATTTTTTATCTAGTGCATCTATATCTTTTTTTGAAGATGATTTTATAGCATTGTTTACTTGTTGTATCAAAATCAAGTTGCTACTAACTAAGTTTAAGTCTCCAAAATGTTTTTGGAAAAAATCTTTTGCATCTTCCGTGTTTTTATTTATCTCTTGAAAATCTTCAAAATCTCTTTGTATTTTTTCAAAAGAGGACTGCATCTTCTTTTGAAATTGGTATCTATAATCTCGAAGCAGGTCTATAAAACCATCTTTGATGCCAGTTTCTATAATGGAAGAGATCCTACTCTCTTGTGGTTTTGTTTTGTTTTTTCTTATCTCATAAGACACATCATCTATAACTCTTCTTTTAACAAGATTTTGCAAACTTGTCATCTTGTTTTTAGATATGTTTTTTAAAGTTGAAAAGTAGTTTATTAGCTCATTTTTAGAATCATCTATATCTTGATTTAGTTTTGTGATATTTTCTTTAATAGCTACTATACTTTCTTGATGTTGATTGTACTCATTTTCAATCTCACTAGCACTTTTACCTAGTAAGTTTTTCTCAACACTTAGAGCATCTAAGGAGCTCTCTGCTATACCCACAAGCTCTTTGGTGTTGGACTCTATAACTAAAAGAGCCTTTTGTGAGTTGTCTCCAAACAGTACATCACTAAGATAGTTTTCTATCTCTAATATTCCTGTTTTTTCAAGCGGATAACCGATCTTGTCTGCTTCATCGCCTCTGCCTATCCTGTGCATCAATGCCATTTTTCCAGCTATAGGGATAAAATCTATTTTATTGATAATAGAGTCAAATTGTGCCTCTTTGTTTAGGCTTTTAAGTTTTGTTTTTATACTAGCTTTAGTGTATTCTATAACCTCTTGAAGCTCTTTTTCATTAACTGTGTCTATTCTTGTTATGACAATTAGAAGTCTTGCTATACTTTGATAGAGTAGGGTGTCTGTGATAAACTCTATATCTTTCTCGGTTGCTGATTGGTTTACATTCATCAAGTGACACATTAAGTCACACTCATAAAGATAAGACTTAGTTATCTCTTCTCTTTGAATTACAGGGTCATCTAAGCCGGGGGTATCAACAATCTCAACTCCATTTTCGACAAACTTCAAGTCAGTATATAGCTCTACACTTTTAACAAGGTTACATTTTTTATCAGAGTGTTCAGCGGAAGTATAAGAGGGAAGTTCACCTATATCTATCTCTGCACTAAAACCATCATCTGTTATAAATTTATGAAGATTTTCTTTAAAGTGTTCTTTAGTTTCATCTATAAAAGGTTTCATACTCTCAAGAGTGATAGCACTTTTTTCTATGTTTTCCCATTCACTTTTTGTCCAAAAGTTAACCTTTGCACTTGGTTTTTTAGCATATTTTATAATACTTAGATTTGCTGTTTCTGGTATGACAGAAGTTCCAAGTATCTCTTTGCCTAAAAGAGCATTTAAGAGTGTGGATTTACCAGCATTCATAACACCTGTTATGCCGATAGAAAATTTTTCACTTTTTATCTTTTTAGGTATAAGATCTAGTCTTTCTCGTAGATACTCATCTTCTACACCATTTTTAAGGTTATCCACAGCAGTTAAAAGTGAGTTTATAGCACTTTGAAAAAAGTTAGAGCCACTTTTTGCTTTTACTATATGGATAGGCTCGATATTCTCTTCTTTTGCCTCTATAAGTGCTAGCAAGCTTATAAGCCTTCTGCTTATTTCATAGCCGATTATATTTTCTTTTCTGAGCCTATCGAGTCTTTGTTGTATCTCATTATTTATCTCTATGTTGCCACTTTTACTTAAGAAGTATAGAAGCTCTTTTTGAATGTACTGAACTCTTTTTTTATCCCATTCATTTAAACCAACAAGAAACTTCATCGCTTCTCTTGCTTGACTTATGTTTGAAAAGTTATCTATATTTGAGGGGGATACTATCAGTAAGATAGAAGTACAATCACAAAAAGCTTCGTGATTTGATTTTAAAGTGGATGTTAAAAATGATTTAATATCACCAAGGCTAGAAAATAGTTGTTTTGCATCTTCTTTCCAAGTAAGAAGAAAAAAATCATTGATTATGTGCATAGACTCTCTTTGTAAAGGATGATATATTATATCATCCTTTGGGATTTAGTTTTTAACGAAGTGCAACTAGTTTACGACGCATAAAAGCAATTTTACTTTGTAATGGTAGATGCTTAGGACAGTTGTCTTCACAAGCTAGAAGTGACATACAACCAAAGATACCATTATCATCACCAACAAGTTCATAATAATCTTCATCAGTTCTGTTATCATGTGGATCAGCATAAAATCTTGCAACTCTATTTAGCCCAACAGCCCCAACAAAATCAGGACGCATAAGTTTAGTTCCACAAGCAGCCACACATATACCACACTCGATACAACGATCAATCTCAAATATATCTTCAGCTACTTTTGGATCAGATGGAGTTTCAAGTTTTGAGATATCTACTTCTTCATTTGTATGTATCCAGCTTTCTACTCGCTTACTCATATCGTTCATCCAGTTACCAGTATCTACTGATAGATCTTTAAGAAGTTTAAAAGCGGGCATAGGGAAAAGTTCTAGTACACCATCTGTATAATCTTTAGTAAGAGTACGACAAGCAAGTCTAGGTGTTCCATTTACCATCATTCCACAACTACCACAAATACCTGCACGACATACAAAGTCAAAAGACAAGTCTGGATCCATTGTTTCTCTAATCTTGCTTAGAGCAATAAATAGAGTCATACCTTCAGTTTCTTCTAGCTTGTACTCAACCGTGTGAGGCTTAGATGCTACTGAGTTGGGATTGTATTTTAGTGCTTTTATTGTTATTGTTCTGCTCATTTTTTATCTCCAAGTCTTTCGTTTTGTGCTTTAAAAAGTGGTTGTAGTTCAAAAGGCATGATAGCATCTTGAATTTCTATCCTATCTTTACCATCTGCTTCCATCTCTTCACGCATTTTATCTACTTCTTCTTGACGTTTGCCACTAAGTTCATTTTCTATCATCATACCTTTTGCACCATATCCACGGAATGCTGGTGGCATCTCCATCTTCATAATATCAAGGTCTTCATAGTTTAGAGTTGGCAAAGTATCGCCTTGTTTCCATGAAGCAAGAGTTCTTTTTAACCAGTTTGCATCATCACGCTTAAGATAGTCTTCTCTGTAGTGAGCACCACGGCTTTCTTTTCTCTCTAAGGCACCAAGTGCAACACAAAGAGAAAGTTTAAGCATCATAGGAACTCTATAAGCTTCTTCTAGTTGAGGGTTTGCCGATAAAGTTTTTGACTCAATCTTAACATCAAGTGATTTTATATAAAGTTCTTCAAGCTTATTTACAGCCTCTGTAAGACCCTTTTCATCACGGAAGATAGCAACTTTGTCCCACATAACAGCTTTCATCTCATTTTTGATCTCAAAAATATCATTTTTACCCTCTTTACTTAAAAGGTCATTCATATATTTTGTCTTAGCATCTATGCTTGATTGAAGAGTTTTTGAACTAATATCTATATCGTGTGAAGCACAAAAGTCAGCAAAATAATCACCAACAATCATACCAGAAACAACTGTTTCACTTACCGAGTTTCCACCAAGTCTGTTAAAACCGTGCATATCCCAACAAGCTGCTTCACCGCATGAAAACAATCCATCTAGTTTTTGAGACTCTCCAGTTGGTTTTGTTCTAATGCCACCCATTGAGTAATGTTGCATAGGAAGAACTGGAGCCCAACCTTTTGGACCTTCATCTGCTGGGTCAATTCCATTGAATATTTGGCATATTTCTTGAACATCACGCAAGTTCTTTTCAACATGCTCACGACCCAATATAGAGATATCTAACCATAAGTGATCGCCATAAGGAGACTTAACACCCTTGCCATTTCTGATATGCTCAAGCATTCTACGACTTACAACATCACGAGAAGCAAGTTCTTTTTTCTCTGGTTCATAGTCTGGCATAAATCTATATCCATCTACATCTCTAAGGATACCACCATCACCACGACAACCCTCAGTAAGAAGAATTCCAGATGGAACTATTGGAGTTGGGTGAAACTGAACCGCTTCCATATTTCCAAGTGTTGCTATGCCTGTTTCAAGAGCGATAGCCGCACCGATGCCTTCACAAATAACAGCATTTGTAGTTTGCTTATAAAGTCTTCCATATCCACCAGTTGCGATAAGAGTACCTTTTGCAACATAAGCAGTTAGTTCGCCTGTAACCAAGTCTCTTACGATTGCACCATAACAACGGTTGTTTTCATGTATAAGAGAGATAGCTTCTTTTCTATCTTCAATATTAACATTGTGTTTTAGAGCTTCATTTGCAACACCAAAAAGCATTGTATGACCTGTTGCATCTGCTGTATAACAAGTTCTCCATTTTTTCGTTCCACCAAAGTCACGAGAGTGGATATAACCATGAACTTCATCATCTTCAACTAAAGTAGTTCTCTCAGCATTCATTACAACTTCTCTAGGTCCTTTTGTGATTCTTGTCCAAGGCACACCCCAAGCAGCTAACTGACGAATAGCTTTTGGTGCAGTTGTGACAAACATACGAGCTACATCTTGATCACAACCCCAGTCACTACCCTTAACAGTATCCGCAAAGTGAATATCTTCGTTGTCGCCTCTACTCATTTTAGAGTTACCTAAACTCGCTTGCATACCACCTTGAGCGGCTGCTGAGTGAGAACGCTTAACAGGAACAAGACTTAAAACTGTTGTACTTAAACCCTTAGACTGTGAAGCAACAGCAGCTCTTAAACCTGCTAAGCCTCCACCGATTACTAATGCATCGCAATATTTTACATTCATGCTTTTACCCCTGTGTTTACGCTATAGATTTTTTCTATTTGTGTGGTTGGATGATATCTCTCACCCGCGTTGTCTGAATGTTCTAAACCTATTTTTAAGTAGGCTAAAAGTGTAGCAAGACCAAGAACTAAGAAAAAGACAGTTATTGCCCATTTTACTTTTTTCAATGTTTTTCTTGTTTTTTTTGCATCTGAACCTTCAAACCAACCCCACTTAATACAGAGACGATAAAGACCTATACTTCCATGTAGTTCTACAGCAAAAAGAAGCATGAGATAAAAAGGCCATAATGTTAGCATCCTATCACTAGAGCTAAATGGTCCTATCATTGCAGGTTGAGTAAGCATAAGAAATAGGTGAGCTGAAGCTAAGAAGAACATTGAAAAACCAGTAACGGCTTGAATGAACCACATATTTGTTTCATCGTGTCTCATCATCTTCATATGAGTTCTAAATATTTGCCATTGTCTAAAGTTAGTTGGAAGTTTTCTCATGCCCATAGCAGCATGAACTACTAATACTACAATAACTATACCAACCATTGTAGAAACTAGGCCTGGCTTAGGCTCCTCGAAAAACATACTTCCTTCCATAAACTTTGTAAGTGAATACATAAAGTCTTTGCTTATTAAAATTGTTGAAACAAAAAACATATGCCCCCACATAAATAAACCTAAAAACAACCCTGTTGCACTTTGAATATAATCTAACTTAGCTGGCAATCTACTCTTTTTGCCATCCACAGACTTACCTAAAAACCCTTCAATAAGGTCACTCATGTATTTATCCTTTTGTGTTTTTGCCCAAGATTGAATCATAATGGGAAACTTATGAAACAATACTACTTTTTAAATTAAAAATAAGTTAATTTGCATAAGTATTTCTCAACTTTATGACTATTTAGATATAATTCAAAAATATTATTTAAAAATTTAGGAATTTATATGCAAAAAGCAAATATTGAAGGAAAAGTTTGGACATTTGGAAAAGATATTGATACTGACTTGATTATAGCAGCAAGATATCTTAACACTTCGGTACCTGAAGAACTTGCAAAACATGTGATGGAAGATTCTGACCCAGAGTTTGTAAAAAAAATGAGTGAAGGTGACATCATAGTTGCTGGAGAAAACTTTGGTTGTGGAAGCTCAAGAGAACATGCACCTATAGCACTTAAGGCTGCTGGCATAGCTGCTATAATAGCACCAACTTTTGCAAGAATCTTTTATAGAAATGCTTTCAATATGGGATTGCCAATTTTTGAACTTGACAAAAGTAGTGAAATAAGCGAGGGTGATGTTGTTGAAGTTAATATGGATGTAGGAACTGTAACAAATAAAACTACGGATAAAACATATAGCTTTAGTCCCATTCCCGAATTTATGCAAGAGTTGATAGATGCAGGTGGGTTGATGAATTTTGCAAAAAATGAGGTTAAAGGTCAATAATGAAACATTATAAAATTGCACTAATAAAAGGCGATGGAATAGGTCCAGAAGTGATAGATGAAGCTGTAAAAGTTTTAGACTCTGTAGCGGCTTTTGCAGGTTTTCACTTTGAATATGAAGAAGCTTTGATGGGTGGAATAGCTTATGATATTACAGGTGATCCACTTCCTAAAGAAACTATAGAGATAGCTCTAAAATCAGATGCCGTACTTTTTGGTGCTATTGGTGGAGAGAAATGGGACAAACTTGAAAGAGAATTAAGACCAGAGAGTGGACTTTTAAGATTTAGAAAAGAGCTTGGTGTTTATGCAAACCTTCGTCCTGCTACAGTTTATGATGAACTTGTAAATGCATCATCGCTTAAGCCATCTGTTGTTAGTGGTGTTGATCTTGTAGTCGTTCGTGAGCTTATTGGTGGACTTTACTTTGGTGAACCAAAGGGTAGAACTGATGACAAAGGCTGGAACACTATGGTTTATACTCGCTCAGAGATTAAGCGTATAGCACACAAAGCATTTGAGATCGCTATGACTCGTAAAAAAATAGTTTGTTCTGTTGATAAGGCAAATGTATTAGAGGTGTCTCAACTATGGAGAGAGGTTGTCATAGAAGTTTCATCAGAGTATCCAGAAGTTGAATTAAGTCACATGTATGTTGATAATGCTGCTATGCAACTTATTCGCAACCCTAAGCAGTTTGATGTCATGCTAACAGGCAATATCTTTGGAGATATTTTAAGTGATGAGTCAAGTATGCTTTCAGGTTCCATAGGTCTTTTACCATCTGCATCTATAGGCTCTAAAATAGGTGTTTATGAGCCTATCCATGGTTCTGCTCCAGATATTGCTGGTCAAGGCATAGCAAATCCTATTGCTACTATAGCATCTGCTTCTATGATGCTTAGGTATGCTCTAGGTGAAGCTAAAGCGGCAGATAAGATAGATGCATCTATAAAAAGAACTCTAAAAGAGGGCTATAGAACACATGACTTAGCACAATTTGATGCTAAAGAAGTTTGCTCAACTAGTGAGATGGGTTCTATTATTGCAAACTATGTTTCAAAATAGATTTTAGTTTAAGATGCAAACCTTAACATTAGCAAATATTTATGAACTTCAAGGTCTTAAAGATGAGGCATTAGATATTTATAAAAATATCTTAAGTAATGACCCTTCAAATAATGAAGCAAAAATTGCTATTGAAAGATTGTCTGGAGAAAGAAGAAAATTTTTAAATGTAAACACACAAATGAAAAATTTTTTCTTAAAGATGGAAGCAGATGTTGAGTTTAAAGAGTTTGAAAGGTGGTTGTTAAAATAATGGAAATTAAAGATGCAATATTATCAACATTAGCAGAAATAGAAAGTCATGAGGTATCAAAAAAAGTTTTAAACAGCTCTATAGAAATAAAACCTAAAATAAAACCTAAAATTAGGACTAAAGAAAAGCTTATTGTAAAAGAAGTTAAGCCAATAACTACTACTAATGCTAAAGGAGAAGTACTTTTTTTAAACTCTTTGAAAGAAAGATTGTTAGTGTTGTTTGAAGGTTTTCAGGCACCAAACAATACAAATATTGATGCTAAGCTAGACATGACTCTAAATTTTTTAGAATATGCTTTAGCAAGTATAGAAGAAAGAACACAAGAATTAGAAAAAGGAGATCATAAGTGAGCAAATATATAGTTTTAATAGATTCTAACGATCAAAAAGGTTTAGTCTATAAGGTATCTACTATTTTTTACAATTACAATCTAAATATTATCTCAAATAGTGAGTTTGTTGATAGAGATAACAATAAATTTTTTATGAGAAGTGTAGTTGAGGGAGATGCTGATGCTAAGGAATTAAACGATGCTATAAAAAGTGTTTTGCCAAAGACAGCTAGTGCTAAAGTAATAGCTCCAAAGAAGAAAAATATAATTATAATGGCAACAAAAGAGCTTCATGCTCTAGGTGATATTTTGATTCGCCATGAAGCAGGGGAGCTAGATGCAAATATATTGGCTGTAATTTCTAACTATGATGAATTAGAATCTTTAGTAAGTAAGTTTGGCATACCATTTATTTGCATCTCTCACAAGGGGTGTTCACGGGAAGAACATGAGGCAAAAATAATAAACTATATAGATGCCTTTGAGCATGTTGAACATGTTGATTATATAGTTTTAGCTAAATATATGCGTATTTTGACCCCTAAATTTGTTGAAGCTTTTGAAGATAAAATCATAAATATACATCACTCATTTTTACCTGCTTTTATAGGAGCAAATCCTTACAAACAGGCTTATGATAGAGGTGTAAAAATCATAGGAGCTACAGCACACTTTGTAAATAATAACCTTGATGAGGGTCCTATAATTGCCCAAGAAGTTATACATGTCAATCATGCTTATAGCTGGAGAGATATGCAACGCTCGGGTAAAGATGCTGAAAAAGTAGTTTTATCTCATGCTCTTAAGCTAGCACTTGAAGATAGAATCTTTGTTTATGCAAACAAAACGGTGATTTTTTAATGTTTAACCTTGTTTTAGTCAATCCTCAAATTCCAAACAATACTGGTGCTATAGGAAGACTATGTGTAAATGCAGGGGCAACCTTGCATCTCATTAAACCTATCGGTTTTGATATCAATGAAAAAGCAGTACGACGAGCTGGGCTTGATTATTGGAAAAAGCTAGACCTGCATGTTTGGGAAAATATTGAAGACTTTTTTAAAAATAATAAAATTGAAGATAATGCACATTTTGCAACAACGAAAACAAAAAAGCCATACTTTCAAGCAAAATTTAAAAAAGGTGATTTTATATTTTTTGGTAGTGAAACAGCTGGAATTCCAGAAGAGATTTTAAATAAGTATAGGGATAAAAATATAACTATACCTATGAGTGACAAGGGCAGAAGCCTTAACTTAGCAATAAGCACAGGTATAGTTTTATATGATGCAATAAGACAAAATTACTCTAGTTTTAGTGATCTCAAATGAGCACCTTTTTCAATATAATAATGATAATACTTTTTATCCTATTTATGGTTTTTATTTTTGGTGGTTATCATAAAAGTAAATATGATAAACGAGAGAAAGATGAGCAAAGTAAAAAGAAAAATCTCTGATTTATAAAATTAGAGATTTTTCTTTTTTAACTTATAAGATATGACAATTTGTCATATTTTTTGACATTAGTTCAAAAATATATTATAATTTTAAAAATACAAGAGGGATATTATGAAAACCTTTATAAATATAATCAAAAAAATCAAAACTATAGTATCTAGGGAGTATGACTCTAAGATAATATTTGATAAAGATATTGCTGATCTTCTTGGTGTCCCGCAGATGAATTTTGCAACAATGAAGAAAAGAAACAGAATTCCATTTAATGAGCTGATGGATTTTTGTGCTTCAAGAAGAATATCTATTAACTGGATTCTTTATGGTCAATCACCTGAGAGTTTGGTAAAAGCAACAAATAAATATTATATGATTAAATATTTTGATGATGTTAATGCAAGTGCTGGTGGTGGAGCAGATGAGCAAAACGAAGAAGTTCAAGAGCTTAAAATTCCAGAACAGTTTGTTTTTATGCTAGGAGGAGTTAGTGATCTTAAAAATATAGAGGCTATACATGTATCGGGCGACTCTATGGAACCTACTTTTAGCTACAACGATATAGTCTTTATAAACAGGTTAAAAACTGATCTTCAAAGAGGTGGCATATTTACTATAAGAACAGATGCGGGACTCTTTATAAAGCGTGTTCAAAAAAGATTAGATGGAAAAATAGATATTATTTCTGATAACAAAGCTTACTCAACTCAGACACTTTGTTCTAGCGAATTTGAAATTATTGGTAGAGTTGTTTGTAGATTTGGCGATGTGGATTGAAAATCTCTAATATTTAATACAGGAAACAGTTTGAAATATATAGTTTTAGTATTAGTAGTGTTGCTGTTTGGTGCATGCTCTTCAAAAGATATAGTCGTAAAAAAAAAGATTAAAATAGAAAAAAAGATTGAAGTAAAAAAAAAGATTGAATCAGAAAAGAGGTCTGAAAAAGTCTTAGGCATATCTGGGTTTAGCGATATACCACAAGATGTTGGATTTTTTACAAAAAGTTTAAGTTCAAAAGTGCATCTATATGAGATTCAGAAAAAATATGAAAGATACTATTTTAATGTATGGAAAAATAGTAAACCAAGAGAGAGTGTGAAAGAGCTTAAATGGCCATTTTACTCTTACAAAGTAGGGCATAGTTATGGTGAAAATTTTCAACTATTAAAACAGAGTTTTTTTGATGAGATGCTAGTAAATGCAAACTTTAAAAATTATGCAAGATTGAACAAAAAAGCTATAACCATAAAAGAGGTAGATATAAGAGCTTTTCCAACAATAAAACCGCTCTTAAAAGACCCAACTATAGCAGGGGAAGGTTTCCCTTTTGACTATCTTCAAAACAGCACTATTCATGCAAATAAACCTCTTTTTGTTTCACACTACTCAAAAGACAAAGAGTGGGTATATGTTTTTAGTAGCTTTACTTCAGGCTGGATAAAGTCAAATGAGATGGTTTTTTTAAAGCAAAGAGATGTAGATAGCTTGCGAAACGCTAAGCAACTATTTTTTATTAAAGAAGGTGTTCCTATCTATGCAAAAGATGGAACTTTTCTGTTTAGCTCTAAGCTAGGAATGATGTTAGCTCTTGTATCGCAAAATAAAAGTAGCTATGAAGCTTTAGCTATATCTTCATATAAAAACAACAAAGCAATGTTTCAAACAGTAAAAATAGCTAAAGATATAGCAAGAAAAGATGTTTTGAGTTTAAACAAAGAGCATTTAAGTATAATTGTAGGTGAGATGATGAAGTCTAACTATGGCTGGGGAGGAGTCTATGGACAAAGAGATTGTTCCTCTATGCTTCGTGATCTATTTGCCCCTTTTGGTATATGGTTACCTAGAAATTCATCCCAACAAGCAAAAGTAGGAACCGTTATATCACTCAAAGAGCTAGACAACAAAGAGAAAATAGCACTTATAAAAGAAGAGGCTATCCCTTTTCAAACACTACTTTATAAAAAGGGACATATACTTTTATATGTAGGAGCTTTCAAAGGAAATATAGTTGTTCTTCACGATGTTTGGGGCATAAAAACCAAAAAAGACAAGATAGAGGGAAGAAAAATAATAGGAAAAGTAATTTTTAGTACACTTAAGCTAGGAGACAATCTTGAGCATTATGACAAAGAGTCTGAAATACTAAAAAACCTACAAAGTATGAATATTTTAACTAATAATTAAGTTCTTTTCTAAGTCCTTATATCTAAAAGTGTGCCGAGCATCTCATCTTGTGTTTTTATGGCTTTAATATTAAAAGATGTCGCACCTTGTATGCTTATTTGTTCAGGTATCTCTTTGGTTAGGTCTGTTTGACTTCTCGGTGAGCCATTGTCATCTGCTTTTCTTGTATATGTTGAAACAGAACTATCTTGACTTATAATTTTAGTATCAGATGGCACAAAACCATTAGAATTGGCATTTGCTATATTGTTTGCATTGCCATTCATCATAGTTTGATGAGCTTGTATTGATGAAATATTGTTTGAGATATTCATAAACTTACTCCTTTGTTTAGTATCTATTATAGTACTAAAAAGCTAAAAGTAAGTTTATAAAGTTATGTTAGTGCAGGTCGGAGTTTAGTTTTATCTCTCTAGTTGAGCGAGAAGCTGTTACTTCGCCTGTCATAGAATTTTGTCTAAAGTGAATACCATTGAAAAATGCCAATTGTTTTGCTTTGAAAACTTCACCTTGCATATTTGCATTTGTATTTACTTCCATTATTTTTTTAAGTTCATCTGGATATATACCAACTTTTGTCCCCTCAAGTATAGATAAACCAGCATCTATAATGCAAGCATCTCCTAGAGGAATACCGCAAGTTGAGTTTGCACCTAAAAGAGTATTTTTACCGATAGAGATAGGGTTGCCATCTGTTCCACTAAGCACTCCGAGTATAGAAGCACCTCCTCCTATATCAGAACCATCTCCAACTATAGCAGAGCTAGATATACGACCCTCTACCATGACTGAGCCAGTTGTTCCTGCATTGAAGTTGATATATGAAGCTCCGGGCATAACTGTTGTTCCAGCAGCAAGTTGTGCACCAAATCTTACTTTTGAAGTATCAAGTATTCTAGTGTTATCTTGAGGTATGATGTGTTGTAAAAATCTTGGAAATTTATCAACAAAATCGATATGAGGATATTCATTTGCTAGTTTTAACTCTATCTCAAACTCTCTTAAATACTCAAGTTCTATAGGCTCACCTTTTGACCAAGCAACATTAGGAAGTACTCCAAATGCACCATCTAGGTTTATATCTCTAAGAGGAACTTTTGCTTGAGAAATCGCATATAGTTTAAGGTAAGTTGCTTCAACACTCTGTAAAGGTGCATCATCGAAAATAAATGTTACTTTAAATTCTCCTTCTAAACTACCACTATTTACTATCTGTGCATATAGTGAAGAAACTACTTGTATGTTTTTGTGGGCATCTCCAAATGCTTCATCGGAGTAGGGAGTAAAAGCTTTTAAACAGCTTTTTAAAAAATCTAAGTTAATATCAAATACAACTTCACTTTGTGAAAAATCTACTATTTTTCCTTGATCTGCTAATGCTTTTATAAAGATAGCCGCACTACCAAAATTTTCATCCCAGTTTATAAGAGGATAGGTTGCTTGAAGAGTTTTTTCTACATTTAACTGCCCTAAATCTACTCTACTTATGCCAAATGCTAAAGGCTCTTTGTAGTCTTTTGTTGTTGTTTTGATCTCGTTTATCAATGCTTTAAAAGCATCTGTTGTTTCAATAATTTCCATGAATTCTCACTTAAGTAATTTAATAGTGAGATTATACTTAAAAAGTACTAATGATTTTTCACACATTCCTGCGGTAGTAGATAAATAGATATAATATTTAGAAAATAATGAGCATATAAAAGCGAAAAAGTAGGTTTACAGTTTCTTATGAGATATAAGTGTTTTAGATATAATACCAACAAAGCAAATAAAGGTAAATACACATGAATAAAAAACTAAAAAAACTACCCTATGGACTAAGTGATTTTAAAAGAGTAAAAACAGAAAATTACTACTATATAGATAAAACCAAATATATCCAAAAGTTAGAAGATGATGCAAATTTTCTTTTTTTTCTTCGCCCTAGAAGATTTGGTAAGAGTTTAACTATCGCTATGTTGTGTGCTTATTATGATATTTATTTTAAAGATGAGTTTGATGAGATATTTCAAGATACTTATATTTTAGAGCATCCCACTCCTCTAAAAAATAGCTTTTATATCTTGCGGTTTGATTTTAGTGAGATTGATATTACTGATTATGAAAGAAGTTTTCTCTTAAATATCTGAATTTATCCATTATGCTTATAGAAACTTTAAATTTAAAATTATCTCAATTAGCGATAAGTAAAGATCTATCCGTATTTCACTATATTGGCAAAGTGATAAAAGAAAGCAGTTCCATAAGAGACTATATAGATGGTGAGAATTTTATCAAAGCATATTTTTTAGCTTACCTAAACCT
>JAERRX010000086.1 GCA_016735225.1 Sulfurimonas sp.
AGCAACTTTTTGTCATGAGGAAGTAACTTTTTGTCATTCAGTCCAAACTCCCCGTCATTCAGTCCAAACTCCCCGTCATTCTGAACTTGATTCAGAATCTAATCACAAAAACCAACTTCATCATTCAGCCCAACTTCATCATTCAGTCCAAGCACTTCGTCATTCTGAACTTGATTCAGAATCTAACAACTCATCTTTCAAAAACCACCACTTTACAAAAGTTCATCATACAAATCTTTCCATTCCAGATTAACCTTATCAATCAACTCTGTTTTCCATTCCCTTTTCCAATTTTTCAACTGCTTTTCCCTTTTTATAGCTTCTTGTATATCCTCAAATACTTCAAAATATACCAACTGTTTTAAATTATACTTTTTAGTAAATGAATCTACAAAAGAGTTTTTATGTTCATATACTCTTTTTATTAAATCTGATGTAACACCTATATATATCGTACCATCTTTTTTATTACTCATTATGTATATGTATGCACTCATTTTACCCTCTTTTATTTATTAGACTTCTTTCATGACTAAAGAACTAGACTCCCAGGCAAGCTGAGAGTGACGGGGTTGTCGATTTTCTGTCATTTGCAAGTTGTCGATTTTCTTTCACCCTCACCAAAGGGCATAGCAAACTGGGGATTTAGGCTATACAAAAAGCCTACTAGATTCCGTGTCAAGCACGGAATGACGAAAGAACCAACTTCATTACCTTAACCAATCTCATCACCCCAACCAATCTCGTCATTCTGAACCAATCTCGTCATTCTGAACTTGATTCAGAATCTTATCACAAAAACCACCTTCGCCATTCAGCCCACATTCGCCATTCAGCCCACCTTCGCCATTCAGCCCACATTCGTCATTCTGACCACCTTCGTCATTCTGAACTTGATTCAGAATCTAATCACAACAAATCATAGCTCTTTTGAAAATAGGATAGTTCATATACATAATTTACTCCTTAATTACAAAATACAAAATTACTGTCTGCCTACTACGCAACGAACATTGTAGTCATCCGATTTATTGATCTGAAAGTCACGACCAGTGCCGAAAGCGACAATAAAAGCCTCAGAAGAAGCTCCTTTATACTCGCTAGAAGTCCAATAAAAACTATTCTCTGATTTAAAATACTTAGTATCTATTGCAGGCATATATGTACTTCTATCTGCTAAATATCGAAGTTCTTTAATTGTTGGTAGTCGCCAGTTACTATAGCCATCTTGACTAAGGTTTGAGCAATAGTTTTTTGCATTGTACAAGTTCATCTCACTTGAACTTCCAGTTTTTTGCCAGATGAGTCCTGTGTAGTTGTCTTTTACGGTGTTGCTTGAGTTTTTTGTATAGCTTCTTTTTCCACTAAAGATCTTTTTATTCCATTTGCCATTTGTAGTTGATGTTTTAGTTGCATAAGAACTTTGTTTTTTATCAAGTGCTATATCTATATCTAAATCACCAGAGAGTTCTATGTTCCCACTCTTTGTAGTGTAGCCTTTTTTTGATACTTTTATCGTATAAGAGCCTTTTTTCAGCTTTATGCCATCGTAGTATCTTGGTTTTATGTTTGTTATGACAACCTTTGCATTGGATGGGCTTGTGTTTATGTTTAGACTAAAACTAGTTGGAGCAACATTTGAAAAGTTAAAAGATGAGTTTTTTGTTGGTAGTCTAAAAAAGAAACTACCTATGATATCATCATGTGTCCAAGGTCTTTGAGTGTGGTTTGTGTTATTATACACATCTCTTTTTACATTTTTAAAAACAGTATGAAGAGAAACACCTTTGGCATCTATGTTATTTAAAATCTCTTGAGTAAAAACCCCATGCTTTCCACTTCCATCACTTGCAACATCTCCGGGGCTTGTTGCATAAGCTATAAACATACCTTTTGCATTGCTAACCTTTGCAAGTCCACCACCACCTGAACGAGAAAAAGGGTCATTTCTACAAGCATCTAGTAGGACTATGTTTAGGCGATTGCCTGAGTGTTTCATCTTGTCTATAACTTTGTTTAACTCTAGTGACTCATAGGCTATATCTTCTTTATCTGCCAAGTTGGAGTCCTTACCCATAAGGTAGTTACTTCCTCTTGACTCTACTCCATGTCCAGCAAAAAAGAAAAGTCCTACTCCGCCGCCTCTTAGTTTTTTGCTAAATTTACTAAGCTTTTTATCCATCTCTCTAACTGTAAGATTTTCTCCATAGTAAACTTTAAAACCTAGAGTTTGAAGTTTGCTTTTTATTGCTTTTGCATCATTGATGGGGTTTTTAAGTTTTGAGAGTCTATCACTATTGTAGTTGTTGTTACCGATAACTAAAGCAACTCTTTGTTCTGTTTTCATCATTTTTAAAGCACGGTCTGTATTTGCACTCAAGACTATGCTAACAAGCAAGAGCAGTAGAACTATTTTTCCTAGAGTAGGCATAATTAACTCTCCTTTATGCTTAATGCGATATTTCGGAGGTGCAAAACACCCCTTATAGACTTGTTACCTCTACTTTATTTTCTTGATATATGGCACTTTTACCTTCATAAGAGTGCTTTGATGATGTTAAGTTATTGACACCTTTTGTTCCACTATAGATCAAAACACAATCTTCTCTTAAGTCATCATCAAACCTGACACTCAACTCCACTTTTCCATTGGCAGAAGATATACAAACTTTTTCATCTTCTTTAAAGCCTAAAGAACTATGAAGATAAACACTCTCCTCTCTATGAAACTGAGAGTTTAAACTACTTGAACTTTTAGGGCTTAAAAGATATAGTTTATTATCTTTTTTTATATCACGATCGATTTCATCTAAAAACAAAAACTCTTTATCATCAGTATCAAAGCCATTTTTATATGGAACTTCCTCTCTGCCTTTTACCTGCCAAAGACCATCTTTATCTTTTTGTGCAAAACTTTTAAAATGATCTATATAAAACTCTTCTGATTCTAGTTTTATGTCAAACTTTTCACAAAAGTATGCACTTAGGTCGTACTCGCTTATCCCATATCGTGACTCTTCTTGTTTTGGCATAAAGTTCATAGCATCGTGAGAGTAGGAAGTTCTTACATCACTCTTTTGTAAAAAACTTTTTGCTGGGATGATGAGGTCTGCTATCTCACTAGTTTCATTTTCATAAAGCCCAAAATAAACGATATTTTTCACCTTAGAGATAGACTCTTTTACTCGTAAGCTATCTGGCATCTGTGAAAGTGGGTTTGCTCCTTGGATAAAAACAGTTTTAAAGCTAGAAAACTCTGTATCAACCTTTGATACTCTTTTAGCATCTGTGTTAAAGGGAGAAACTATATGCTCCTTTGATGAACCAAGATATGCAACTCCGCTTCCCTCTTTGCCAAACAAGCCTAGCATAACTCCAAAAGCATCTATAGCTCGCATAACATCTGCACCATCGAGATACTTTTGTATTCCAACTCCACAAACTATAGCTACTTTTTTACCTACTACTAACTCTAAAACTTTTTCAAGTTGAGACAACTCTACGGTCATCTCATCTAAAGTTGGAACAATTCTTAGACTTTGAGTAAGTTCGTGGTAGTCTTCATATTCGCTTGCAAACTCTTCTAAATAGTTTTCATTGTGAGTATCATAAATATATAAAAACCTACTAAGCAACATGGCTAGATATAGATCTCTATGAGGTTTTATCTGTATATATAAGTCTGCTTTTTTTGCTATTTTAGTTTTAATGGGGTCGATGACAATAATAGTTTTGTTTTTTATCATAGGTAAAATATGACTAGATGTAGTATGAGGATTTCTTCCCCAAAAGATAACTACATCTGATTTTTCTATTTCACCCAATGGCATATTTTTGTTGCTTCCTCTTCCCTCGATGATACCAGCTTCACCAGCCCCATCGCATAAACTTCCATCAAGCAAAGTTGCACCATAAGATGCAAAAAAATGCTCTGTAACATCCTGCATAAGAGAAAAATTTCCATTTCCCTTGTAGTGTAAAACTTCACTTGCACTAGACTCTTTTAACATGGCTTCTAAATACTCTAAAGCCTCTTGCATAGAGATCTCTTTGCCTTTGTATCTTGGCGATAAAATTAAATCATGTTTTTTATAATGGTGTAAATGTGGACATAAAAAACCATTTGTAAAACCATCTTTTATCGCCTTTAGCTTTCCATCAACAAAAGAGATCACACAAGCATCATAGCAGTCAAGAGGACAAGCAGTAATATTGCTTAGCATCTACCTAGCCCTTAGTTCGACAGAAACAAGTTTTGAAAATAGTTTTGGAGACTTTATGATTATCTGGGCTTTATATTTAGAGATATTTTTTTTATCTGCGATATTTAGCATTCTTGATATTTTATATGAAGTTTTTTTACCATCTATATAAACTACTTTACTTTTTGCATCCCTAACATCCATTTCATCAAGATATATAGTTAGCTTTGCCCTTGAAATATCTGCAACCTTTGCAAGAGGAGTTGACATACCAACGACCTGACCAACTTTAACAAGTATCTCATAGAGAACAAAACCATTATTGCTCACACTCTTATCTTTTACACTTCTTTGTAGATAAGCTTTTCTAAGTTTCAAGTCTGCTATTTGAACATTTAGATTTTGTATCTCTTTTTGTGTATTTAGATATGAGTTTTCACTTGAAACAAGTTCATAATACTCTCTATCTTTTTCAACAACTGACTTAAATTCTAAGTCTTCTATTTTCTTATAGTTTTGTCTTTTTTTTGATAATGATTTGTCCAGATTAGTTAAAACATTTTTATTTACTTTTACTATCTTTCTTAAGTATTTTAGTTTTTCCTCAGTAAATATTAACTCTTTAGAATCAAGCTTAGCATCTATAAGTATATATGCTTTTGAAGATAGTTTATGACCTATTTTGTTATCATCTGTAAAGAGTACCAAGCCTGAAACATTAGAAGATATAGCTCTAAATTCATAAGGTTCAACTTTTGAGTAGTAAACTTTTGCAAAAGAAAAAGTAAACATTAAAAAAAGAGTTATTAAAATTTTCACTATTTAAGACCTTTATTGTGATATTGATAACTATATTCTAACATTTAATTGTTAATACCACTTATTTTTGATATTATTAAGCATAATAAATTAAAGGGTAATAATGTCAATTTTAGATAATGTGGATGCTGCCACAAACTTAGCAAAAAATAATGAGCTTCAACTTTTGGTTTTCAGAATAAGTAACAGTGAAGAATCAGCTTACTATGCTATTAATGTTTTCAAAACAAGAGAGGTTGTTGAATCTAAAAATCACTATTTAACAAAACTACCTTCTGCACATCCTCTGCTTGAGGGTACAATGACACTTCGTGGGTTACAGATACCAGTGCTAAATCTTCCTGAGTGGTTAGGCAAGACTCTAACTAGGCAAGAGTTAGCTATTTCCAATGTACTTATTTGTGACTTTAATGGTATCGTCATAGGACTTAGAATCATGTCGGCTTTTAGAGTTATCAAGAAAAACTGGAATGAGATGCATGCTCCAGATGCTTATAGGCTTAAAGATGATGGTCTGGTTATGAATGATACAAGGCTAGATGATGGATCGCTTTGCCTTATCTTAGATTATGAAAAACTACTTTCAGATGTTATACCTCAAGCGATGGTAAATATCAGTGAATCTCCATCAAACCTACAAAAACTTACTATTCCTTTAAAGTTGAAAGATGGTGAAGTTCTTATAGCCGAAGATTCAAAAACAGCTCAAAGACATCTAAGGCATATTTTTAAAAATTCACAGATAAATCTAAGAATTTTTGATAATGGAAAGTTGCTTGTAGATTATATCAAAGCTATGCCAGATGCTTCTGTTATTCCTGCAGTCATTACAGATATAGAGATGCCTGAAATGTCAGGATTTACTGTTTTACAAACACTAAGAGCTTATCCACCAACAAAAGATATACCTATAATTGTAAATAGCTCAATGACAGGTCATAACAACAAAAGAGAAGCGGAGGTTTTAGGAGCTAGTGGATTTGTTGATAAAACAAAAAGTCATAATGTAATCCCACTCATTGTAGAGATAATGAATAAAGTAGATAACTCATAATTTTTCAAGGTCTTTAGCAACGCAAAATTGCGCTGCTACTTAATAACTTTTATTGAAATAGTGAGATAAGAACACCAGCCGCAACGGCAGAGCCAATAACTCCCGCAACATTTGGACCCATAGCATGCATAAGTAACAT
This sequence comes from Sulfurimonas sp., assembly GCA_016735225.1. Taxonomy (GTDB): domain Bacteria; phylum Campylobacterota; class Campylobacteria; order Campylobacterales; family Sulfurimonadaceae; genus Sulfurimonas. Next base: position 6,215 of record JAERRX010000086.1, read on the forward strand.
GTTAGAACGGTCATACTCCATACCCACTTTGTTTGATACACGAGCTGCCATCGGAACTGCTGAAACACCAGCTGAACCAATAAGAGGATTTATTTTATTTCCTGGGAATATATTCATAACTTTAGCCATAAGTACACCCGCAGCAGTACCAACAGAAAATGCAACAATACCAAGAGCTAAAATAGCCAGTGTGTCTGGAACTAAAAATTGGTCAGATGCTAGTTTTGAACCAACACCAAGACCTAAAAATATAGTAACTGTGTTTATAAGTGCATTTTGAAGAGTATCATTTAAACGCTCAACAACACCAGACTCTTTTAAGAAGTTACCAAACATAAACGCACCGATAAGAGGTGTAGAAGCTGGTAAAACTAAGATAGCCAAAACAAGAACAAGTAGAGGAAAGATAAGTTTTTCTAAACGAGAAACATGTCTAAGTGTAGTCATCTTGATCTTTCTTTCAGCATCTGTTGTCAATGCTCTCATAATAGGAGGCTGAATAATAGGAACCATCGCCATATATGAATAAGATGCAACCGCTATAGCTCCTAAAAGCTCTGGTGCAAGTTTAGATGCTATAAAAATAGATGTCGGACCATCCGCTCCACCAATAATTGAGATAGCAGAAGCTTGTTGAAGAGTAAAGTCAACTATACCGTATTGACTAAGAGCGACTGCTCCAACAAGTGTTCCAAATATTCCAAACTGTGCTGCTCCGCCAAGAAGTGCTGTTTTAGGGTTTGAGAGAAGTGGACCAAAGTCTGTCATCGCTCCTACACCCATAAAAATAATGATAGGAAACATCTCATTTTCTAAACCCATGCTGTAAATAACACCTAAAAATCCATCAGCACCTGCGATATCTGCAACTGGAATATTTGCCAAAAGACCACCAAATGCAATAGGCAAGAGCAAGAGAGGCTCAAAGCCTTTTTTTATCGCTAGGTAAAAAAGAAGAAAAGTGATAAAAACCATGATAACTCTACCCCAAGATTTATGAAAATCACTCATCTCTTCACCATGAGAGTTTAACTCATCAGGGTCAGGGTTTATCAGTGCATTTACACCAGTTGACTCTAAAAATCCAACAACCATCTCGGAAAATGATTGTGTCTTGTAGGTTTCTTCTTTATGCTTTAAAGCATCTGCATTAGATGTACCATGTTCATTGGCGATAACACTACTAAAGCTAAAAAGCATTAGTATCGTTAATAGTTTTATGATAAAAGACTTCATTTTCTTTATCCTATTACTGCTACGACTTGACCTTCAACTACCTTGTCGTTTGTTGCGACATTGATAGACTTAACAACACCGCTACGAGTTGCAACTACATCAATTTCCATCTTCATTGATTCTAAGATAAGAAGTACATCACCATCTTGAACACTTTGACCTGGGTTGGCTACTAACTTCCAAACACTACCTGGAAGAAGAGCTTTGACAGTAGTTTCATCTTGAGATGCTACTGCTGGTGCTGGTGCTGCTGCTGGTGCCACTTCTGTAGCACTCTCGCCATTTACTGCTGTTACTTGAATATCTGCATCACCCTCTGCAACTTGAACACTAAACTTTTGACCATCTACTACTACTGTATAATTTCCACTACCCATCTCTTTACTTCCTTTACAATCTGTTTTCATTTGTGATATTTTACGAACTTTTAACTCACCATCACCTTTTAAGAAAGCTATACCTTTCTCTTGACATGCGGCTGCGATAAATACATTTTCCTCAGTAATTTCCAAATCTTCTTCTTTAAGTTTATTTATCCAATTTTCTAATGACTTTGAATAATCAGCATTTGCCAAATCAAGTGCTTTATCAGTTGTTGGAACTAAATTTAATTTTTCTGAAGCAATTTTTACAATTTCTGGGTCTGGAGCAACTGGAGTTTTTCCAAAGTAACCAAGAACCATTCTTCCATACCCGGGTGCTATCGCTTTCCATGGACCCTGCATAACATTGTTTAGTGCTTGTTGGAAGTAAAACTGAGAAACTGGAGTCACTGAAGTACCATAACCACCTTTTTTAACAACCTCTTGCATAGCTGCTATGACTTCTGGGAACTTGTCTAAGATCTCATTGTCACGCATCATTTGAGTATTTGCTGTCAATGCACCACCTGGCATTGGAGAAAATGGAATGATTGGAGAAACTATAGTTGCTTCTGGAGGTATAAAATAGTCACTTAAGCAGTATTGTAACTCTTTTTCATAAGTTAGGATTTTGTCTATTTCTAAGCCACCAAGATCGTAGTTCATACCTTTTGTTGCATGAAGCATAGTTAAAAGATCGGGCTGACTTGTTCCGCCACTTACAGGAGAAGCGGCCATATCTATGCCATCTACTCCAGCTTCAAGAGCTGCCATATAAGCAGAAACACTTACTCCAGCAGTTTCATGAGTATGGAGACGAATATGAGTTCCATCGGGAACCAAAGCTCTTGCCATTTTTATAGTATCAAAAACTTTTTGAGGGTTTGAGGTTCCAGATGCATCTTTAAAGCAGATACTACTATAAGGAATACCACTATCTAAAATTTCACGAAGAGTTTTTTCATAAAAGTCAACACCATGAGCACCATGACAGCCTGGTGGTAAGTCCATCATCGTCACAACTACTTCATGCTTTAAACCATGATGAGCAATCCTTTCGCCTGAGTATTTTAAATTTTCAACATCGTTTAGAGCATCAAAGTTTCTAACAGTCGTTGTTCCATGTTTTTTAAATAGTTTTGCATGCAGATCAATTAGTTCTTTTGAACCTGTTTCAAGCATAACAGTATTTACACCACGAGAAAGAGTCTGTAAATTTGCTTCGGGACCAACTATCTTACGAAATTTGTCCATCATCTCAAATGCATCTTCTCTTAGGTAAAAGTATAGTGATTGAAATCTTGCTCCACCACCAAACTCAAAGTGAGTGATACCTGCTGTCTTAGCAGCTTCAACAGCTGGAAAGAAATCATTCATCAATACACGACCACCAAAAACTGACTGAAACCCATCTCTAAAAGTAGTGTCCATTACGTCTATAAATTTTTTAGCCATTTATAATCCTTAGCCTTGTCTATGATGAGAAACTGCTGCTGATATAGCCGCAATTGTCTTTTTGTTGTCTGGTTTAGAGCCTACTTTGGGTTCTAAACTTGCCTGTGGTTCTGGAAAGTATTTGTTAAGTATTTTTGACATTGCATTCATCAAAAATATCAATATTATAAGAAAAAGTATCACTGTACTCATTCCTAAGCCCATAAATTTAAAGCCCTCTACTATGAGGTTAGTTTCCATAAAATTACCTTTTGATAGATTTTGCCAAAGTATAGTATAAAGATGTTTAAAGTTTTCTCGTATTGTAACCTTTTAGTTATATACTTCCATAACAATTTCAAAATGGGAAAATTTATATGATAAAAAGCAGTGTTAGAATGTTTAGGTATATCAACTCTATAGAGGGATATTCATATCTAATTTTGTTATTTATTGCTATGCCAATAAAATATATTTTAGGTTATGCTATCGCTGTAAAAATAGCAGGAATGGTTCATGGTATCTTATTTATACTGTTTTGTCTTCTATTGCTTAACGCTTATAGAGATGCTAGATGGTCTTTTAGTGAAAATATTATTTTCTTCATTGCTTCTCTTATTCCTTTTGGAACATTTTTTACAAAAAGAAGAATACAGACTTATGAGTAAGTAAAGTATTATTTTGATAAAATTACAAAAATAAATTAGGAGAGACCATGATATTTGGAATGAACGAACAAGATTTTGTAGCATATATAATTTTTGGAATTACACTAAACTTTCTTTTTTCTATGTTGTTTGGAATATATCTTAGTAAAAATATTGGCATACACGAGATGATAAAATCAAAAGGCGACAAAGAACAATCACTAATAGTAAGCTTAAGTATTTTTGTTCCCTATGCAAAGATGTTAATTACACTTTATAGAGTTGTTATACTTCAACTTTATTTTTTAAATAAAGGCTATTCGCATAAAGAGTTTTGGGTTTATATGACTCATTGTAAAAGCTAGAGGAGTTAAACTATATTTAGTATTGTTCTGCTATGCAATCATTAAATATATTTACACTCCATAAGCCTTTTTTTTGCATCTTAGCCTTTCTTTGCACCGCTGTAAAATAGTACCTAAATTCTTCATCATGAAAAAATGGTTTTTTAACGGCTAAACCCTCCTCTATAAGTAACTCACTAAGAGATCTTTGCCCTTTTGCATAAACTATGCATCCATCTTTTTTATTTTCAATATGATAGAGTTGTTTGTATTTTAAAGTAGTGTCAGCAAAATACCTCTTTTTGGGATATTTTTTATAAAAAGCATCTATATTTTTTCGACATATAGAACCTATTTTTGATCTGTAATATAGTGTTTCTAAAGTCAGAATACCATATACTTTGCACTCAAATGTATAGTTTCTAAGCCCATATCTTTGTTTTTCATTGGATATAGTGTTTTCAAGTCTAGCTAGAACAATCTCACTAGCATCTATACTAAGAACAATACAAAAGCAAATAAATAATTTTAACATGATATAATTATACCGAAGCTACCGATAATATAAAAGGAATATAGAGTTTTGCATGATTTTAAGCTAAAGTTAATTCTCAGCCTACTTAGCGGAGTGGTATTTTCATTTATTTTTATAATATTAGCCTTTGCTTTACCTTTGGAAAAACCAAAAGAGTATAAAGCAAAGCCTAAAGGTCTTTTAGAAAAAGTATCTGATTCTGCAAGAAAATAATCTTGCAGAGGTTTTACAAGTGCTATAAAAGCACTCATAAAGTTGCGACTATAAAGCCTTAGATATGATTCTGTTTAGTCTTGAGATAAAGTCTGCAGTATCTCCGATCTCTCTTCCATCAAATAGCTTTGCTTGGTCAAGTAAAACATGAGCAGCATCTTGAACTAGGTTTTGATCAACTGAATCTTTTAGTTTTTTAAGTAGTTCATGATTTGGATTTATCTGTAAGATAGGAGCAGGTTCTGGCATGTGAGTATCTTGTCCCATCTGTTTCATCATCTGAGCCATCATGTAAGCTTGGTCTTCTTTATCTTCTTTTAGTTTTACAGGAGAGTCAACTAGGTCAGATGTAGTCTCAACAGATTTAACACTATCTCCTAGAGCATCTTTAAACTCTTTTGCTAAACCTTCATAAGTTTTTGCTACTTCCTCTTCAGCTTTCTTTTCCTCTTCACTTTCTTCAAACTTAGCATCTGCTACTGCTATAAGTTTATACTCTTTATATTCTGTAACCATCGGGAATATTATAGTATCAACTTCTTCGTTTAGGATAAGAACATCTAAGTTTTTTGCTCTAAATCTTTCTAGTGCTGGAGAAGATTTTAACATAGAAAGAGAAGCTTTACCAGCAAGATAATATATCTCTTTTTTCTCATCATCTATATTTTTAACAAAATCTTCTATCATCACAGTATCTTGAGAGTTCATAGTGTTAAACTTCATAAGTTCTAAAATCTTTTCACGATTTTCAAAGTCATTATAAAGACCCTCTTTTAAAACATTACCAAATTCAGAATAAAAAGTTCTATATTTTTCTTTATCTTTTTTAGCCATTTTTGCTAATTCTGAAAGAACTTTTTTTACTGATGTTTTTTTGATCTTATCCATGATCGGGTTAGATTGTAAGATCTCACGAGATACATTAAGTGGTAAATCTTTAGAGTCTATAACACCTCTTAAAAATCTCAAATATGTAGGCATTAATTCTTTTTCATCATCAGTGATAAATATACGGTTGATATAAAGCTTAATACCTGTTTTATAGTCAACTCTAAAAAGATCCATCGGCGCTCTTGAAGGGATATAAAAAAGTGTAGTATATTCAACTGCACCCTCTGCTTTGTTATGTATCCAGCTTAAAGGTTCTTCGGCTGAGTGTGCTATGGTGCTATAAAAATCTTTATACTCTTCATCAGTTACATCTTTTTTAGCTATTGTCCAAAGTGCATTAGCACGATTTATCTGTTCGTTTTCTATCTCCGTTCTTGCAGGCTCTGTTTCTTTATCATCTTTATCTTTTACAGCAGGGATATTTTTTTCTTTATCCATAAAAATTGCAAAAGGAATATGGTTTGAGTATTTTTTGATCACGCTATCAACACGATGTGTTTCTAAAAACTCTCCCTCATCATCTTTTAAGTGCATAACGATTGTAGTACCATGACCATCTCTAGTTGCATCTTCTAACTCAAACTCGCCAGTACCATTACTTGTCCATAAATATGCTTGATCTTCACCAGCTTTTTTAGTAGTAACTTCAACCTTGTCTGAAACCATAAAACAAGCATAAAAACCAACACCAAACTGACCTATAAGGTTTGAGTCTTCTTTTTGGTTGCCTGTAAGGTTTTCTAAAAATGCTTTAGTTCCTGACTTTGCGATAGTTCCTAGGTTGTTCATCAAGTCTTCTTCATTCATACCGATACCAGAATCTTTGATAGTTAAAGTTTTTGCCTCTTTATCTATAGCTATATCTATACGAGGTACAAATGTAACATCTTTATATTTTTCATCTGTTAAAACTAACATGTTTAATTTATCAAGTGCATCCGAAGCATTTGAGACTAGCTCACGAAGAAAAATTTCTTTATTTGAATATAGTGAGTGAATTACAAGGTGTAGCATTTGGTTTGCTTCTGTTTGAAACTGATGTTTTGCCATTTTGATTGTCCTATTTATTAATTTTCGTAAGTTTAGCAAAAAATAGTTAATAGTTGCAAGTTCTATCAATAAACTTTAGTCATATAGACTAAATATACTTTAGTCTAGTTTCTATTTATTTATATCTGATATACTTTCGTATGAATGATTTTATAGATATGATGGAGCAAACTCCAAAGCTAAACTCAAAAAAATGTAAACTATTTTCAACGCTCTTGCAGTATTTTCTGCAATACAGCATCTATGTAGTAGGTATAATAACTTGGCTGATATATGACTATTTTATAGGTATCGCTACTTTTCTTTTGAGCTTTATAATAGTAGGAATAATACGCTCAAAAATCACAAATAGTGCAATACCCATAAAACAAAGAGAACATAGATATACGGATAAAGAGATTGCCGAGTGGTTTATAGCCAAAGAGATCTGCTAGGATAACACAGATATCGGAACCTCTGTTTTGCTCTAGTGTCTGGTAAATTCGACCCAGCTTAATATAAAAAGCCAAAAAGCCAAAGAGGTATTTTGTTGTCATATCCTATCTCTATATCGTCAGAAACTATATACCCATTTTTATTGCCTTTTAATTGATGGGCATCTTTTGATGCACCACCAATCTCAAATACTAGTTTATCATCTATGATAAAATCTCCTTCATTGTGATAGTGAACTTGATATTTCAATGATGTTTGTGATACAAAAAAACTTTCTCTTATGGAGCCAATATTGCCTAGTCCACATAAGACTGTAAATAAATTCGGATTATCTAGTAATAATTTATCAGGTTTATTTACAGCTCTCATGCCAACTCCTGCTCTTACGATATGTATCAAACTGCCAGCATCCATTCTCTGCAAATATTTAGATAATGTTATCCATGATGTTTCTACGGCAGAGCTTAGTTTGGATATATTTAATTCATAAGGTTCAGTAGAGCAAAGCATGTATATAATTTTTTTTAATTTATCTAGTTTAGATGGGTCTATCTTATATATTCCACATAAATCAGAGTCTATAGTACTGTAAACTTCGGAAAACTCCATGGAACGATAATT
>JAERRX010000083.1 GCA_016735225.1 Sulfurimonas sp.
AAACCAGCCAGTGAATTTAACTTAAAAGTTATGACCCCAAAAGAATTTTTACAATATATAGGAGAGATATAAAATGCAAACAATGAGTTTAAGAATGCCAGATTATTTAAAATTAGCCGTGAATGATGTTTGTCAAGGTGAAAAAATATCATTAAATCAGTTTATCGTCAATGCTTTAAGTGAAAAAGTATCGGCTTTACAAACAGTTGATATAATTGAGAGAAAAGCAAATAAGGCTTCAAAAGAAGATTTTCTCTTTGCTTTGAGTCAAGTGCCTGATAATGAGCCTTATGAAAATGATAAACTTTAAAGGGAGAGCCATAACAAAATAGAGGAGAAGAACAAGCTACTCATTGGATTTTTAAGCCTTTATTGGCTATCATTTAGTGCTTATAAAAAGAGGTCGGCAAACTGCTTTGGGGATTAAGAGATGCCTTAGAGGGGAAATTTTAGGCTCCTGTTGGAGTTTAGGGCTGAATGGTTACGAAAAAACAAAAAAAAGATAAAACAAGATCTCATAGACAATAAACAGTATCAAAAATGAAAAAAGATTTATAGAGTAAAATGAAAGCTTTCAATACCAATGACCCAAAAGTTATAGATAAAAGGTAACTTCTTAACTAAAATTATTAGTTAATAAATATTATTTAAGATTATAGTAGTATAATTTAGCAATTCAAACTAAAAAAGGAGATCAATATGATCAAAACAATCTCGTCAATAGCATTAGCGGGTTTAATCGCTGCTTCAATTTCAGGATGTGGTGGTGCTGCTCCAGCAGCTCAAGAAGAAACTTTAGATGAAAGATGTCGTGCAGGTGGTGCTTTAGCTCCACAATGGGTTTGTGATGAATCTATCGAAGGTGCAGAATATGCGGCAGTAGGTATCGGTACTTCTAGAAATGAATCAATGAGAAAAAAACAAGCAACTACAAGAGCTCGTGCTAGTTTAGCTCACCAAATTGAAACAAAAGTTAAGTCAAAAGTTGAAGATTTTATGAGATCAACTGGTAATGATGATGCTGAAACTATGGATGCAGTTTCTATGAGTGTTACAAAACAAACTGCTAAAGTAACTCTTTCTGGTTCACGAAAAGTTAAACAATTCTCTAGTAATGGTAAGTTATATGTTTTAGTTGCAGTATCTTCAGCTGCTGAAAAAGAGATCAATAAAAAAGCTAAAGAAACTGTAAAAAGTTCTTTTAAAAGTGATGAGGCTATGTATCAACAGTTTGTGTCTAAGCAAGCTATGGATAGTTTAGATAAAGAATTTCCAACTGACTAATGAAAATATTACTTAGCTCTATAATTATAGCAATCTTTTTCACTGGATGCATACAAGCACAGCAATCCACTCCTGCACCAGTAAAAAAAGTAGATGCAAAGCCTGACTGGATTAACGGTAGTGAAGGTGCAGTTGGGATTTGTGACTCACATTTTAGAGGCGATGCAGCCCAAGAACAAGTTGCAATGGATCGTGCTTTAGAAAAGCTAGCTAAACAGCAGAAAATTTCTATTAGAACTTCTTCAACTTCTTCTCAAAAAGAAGCTGGAGGCTCTTATGCTTCTAGTCATGCTTCTAATACTAGTATAGATGCGGACACTAAAGTTAAAGCTCACATTAAAAATACTTGGAGAAATCCAAATAACAACAGATATTATATCTGGATGGTTATGGACTAAAGATGTTCTCTTTTGAGAAGGGTTTTATAAGCACACTTCTAACTTCTACAAATTTCGATATACTTCTAAAACAAAATATCTCATTTTATGGTGTCACTACTGGTGGGGCATTTGCATTGGCAAAAACTATCAGTTTTATGAAATAGTAAAACACAAATAGCAGGGTTATAGATCTACTCTGTCAATGCAGAACAGTTTTCTCCTGTGCTACAAACAAATTTTCCATTTGCTGGAGTGTAAACAAAACTATTTACACCATCGCTAGTAGTATAGCTATAAGTAGTTTTATCCGCATTTGTTACAGCCCAGTCTCCAAAATTAGTCCCTGCTTTTATGCCGTACATAAGCAGTTTTCTAGGATTAGTAACATTTCCATCTCCTGTAAAAAGAGTTGTGTTGTTATCGCTTAGTGTTGATATATAGCTATTTATGCCCTTTACAAGTTGTGTCTGTCGCTCACTAACAATAGCCGAACGAATCACTGAAACATCGGCACGACCAGAAGATATATCAGCTTGATTTTTAGTTCCTACAAACTTAGGTAGAGCAACAGCCGACAAGATACCGAGTATGACAATAACAAAAATAAGCTCTATCATAGTAAAAGCACTGTGCCATGAGTACCATAGGGATGCATTTTTCATGGTTTGTCCTAGTTATATATTTAAGAGATTATTATACTACTCCAAGAAAAACAAACAACTTTTTGTAACTCCTCGTATCTTCTTTGTTTGAAATAGTTTTTTGTGATTGCTCTAAAATTGGACTATTGAGCAAGAGTAGAACAAAAAAACAAGAATTATTTAAAATATAATGATAATAATTATCAATATAATAATATATTAAGCGACTTTAGTAGATCCATTATATTGGTTATTTTGTCTCCACCGATAAGTAATATCG
>JAERRX010000137.1 GCA_016735225.1 Sulfurimonas sp.
AAGACCACTAAACTCTTTGTCTCCAACTTTTACTTTAGCTTCACGAGATGATTGCATAGTGTGAACTAGAAGATGACCGTGTTCTTTTGTATCAAAAGTTTTATCATTACCTTCATAAATACCTTCATTTCCGTAAGGAATATGACAAGCACTACAACCCATGCCTCTCCAATCGCCTCTACCTTTTCTACCTCTTACACCGATGTGGCATCTTTGACAGTCACTTCTTTGGTAAGAGATCGAAGCAGCATAACCAAGCTCTTCATCACTCATCTTCGTCAAATCTTTTGGAGATTGAGGAGGAAGAGGAAGTTGTTTAAGCTCAGTAGGAAATTGGTCAGGATATTTATCCATCATATTTAACATATACTTCTTGTAAGTATCAGTACCCCAGTTTGGCTCTTTGCCATCTTCATCTTTTACATCATAGTTAGCAAACTTAACCTCTTTAGTTGGCTCGCTTCCCCATGAGTGTAGATTACCCTGGATTTTTCCAGCTTCTGTCTGCATAAGAGCTTTTTTCATGTTCGATACAGTTGTCGCATGACACATACCACATGTTTTATCAGCTATCCAGATAGAACCTGGGTCTCTAACAAATGCCTCAAGCCCACCTGGATGATTTGGTGCACCCTTGTGCGCCATCTCTTTCTCAGTAGCCGTTACATCACCACCATGACACACAGTACAGCCATCAGGGTCATTTAACCCTGCACCCAAAGCTTTTATCTGTTGCATCATGTCAGAATCTTGATGTCTTATATCTTCAAGTCCGTTGTGACAGGACATACAGCCCTTGTCAGCTGCATTTGCACCCATTGCGAACGCAAAGAACAAGAACATCATTAATATGCTTTTCTTTAACATATTATCCTCCTTTTTGAAATTGTCATTTCTGACTGTTAGAATTTTACTCTCACTAAGTGCCGTAAAAGTGCCGATTGATTTAAGTCAAGAGAAATTATGGCGATTTAATCTAAAATGAAACCATAGAATTAAAATGAAACCGTAGAATTAAAATGAAACCATAGAATTAAAAGGAGTTGTGTTGAGACTACTACTGTTTACTATTTTGACTGTTTCTCATCTGTTTGGATTTGGAACAGCTATAAACTGGATGACAACCCTAGAAGATGCCAAAGAGGCAGCTAAGCATGAGAAAAAACCGATTATGCTTTTTATCCACTCTACTGCTTGTTTTTATTGTACTGTTTTAGAGGAGAAAGTTTTTCCAGATAAAGGGCTACAAGAGTATCTGAAAAAAAACTTTATACTCTTAGCACTTGATGGCTCAACAGATGCAGATGCTTTTGAAGGACAAGATGGACAAGCACCGCCACGATACATCACGAGTGTTACACCCGCTTTTTTCTTCATAGGTCCTGATGAAGAGAAGCTTGGAGCGAGAGGAACGAAACCCATGGTCATATACGGATACTGGACGATAGAGGAGCTAAAAGAGTGGTCAGATGATGCTCTTAAAAAGTTCAAGAAAAACTATGGAGAGAAGTATGCTAAGTAGAGTGTTTTTTGTTCTTACATGTACACTTTTTTTCTCATCATCACTGTTTGCACTACAAAATGTAGCAGGTCAAAAATACTATCTCAAATACTGCTCAAAGTGTCATGGTGCAGGCAATCGTGGTGGAGGATTGGCAAAAAGTTATGAGTGGGAAGAGTACTTTAAAAACAGTGGAAAGATGATACTCTTTTTTCACGAGGAAGAGCCTAAAGCTTTGGAGTACCTAAAAACAGATAAGTTTCAAAGACAGAGCAGAAAAATAATGAACTTCCTCATAGAGTTCTCAAGCGACTCAGCAAATATACCAAGTTGTAATAATTAATCAGCTATAATTGTAACCATTTAGCCCACTCCTCAAAAAAACAACAAAAAATGAACAGACCTATAAGCTAAATATAAGTATTTATAATTTATATAGTAGGACAAAAAATAGAAAGGAAAAGAGTATGAAGAAAAAACTAAACCAACTAACTACAAACAAGACTGGATTAGTAATATCTCGTAAAAAAGCTACTAAAACTAATATAGCAAATATTGAAAAAGAGTTAATCGAAGTTAAATCTAAAATGAGTGGTTATTTGGAAGAATTGGGGCTATAAATATGGTTTTAGAGAATAAATTAGGTATAACCACTCAAATAGAGTTAGCGAATATGGAAGAGAAGCTTAGTAAATTAAAAGCAAAATATATTTTTGAGAGTGGCTTACTTAGTGGTTTAAACTCTGGAACTTTTGAATCTTTAGCAGTTATACATAGAAATCTTTTTGAAGATATTTATGATTTTGCAGGAAAAATAAGAACTGTAAATATCTCAAAAGGTAATTTTAGATTTGCACCTACTACTTATCTCGCAGATGCTATAAAAAATATAGAAAAAATGCCTCAATCTAATTATGAAGAGATTATTGAAAAGTATGTAGAGATAAATATAGCTCATCCTTTTAGAGAAGGAAATGGTAGAAGTATGAGAATATGGCTTGATTTGATTTTAAAAAAAGAGCTAAAAAAGGTTATAGATTGGAGCATTGTGGATAAAAATGATTATCTTCTTGCTATGGAGCGAAGCCCAATAAAAGATACTGAAATCAAACTTTTACTAAAAGAGGCTTTAAGTGACAAGATAGAAGATTATAAATTTTATATAAGAGGTATTGACGCAAGTTATAATTACGAGGGATA
>JAERRX010000110.1 GCA_016735225.1 Sulfurimonas sp.
GCTCTAAGCTACTTACTGATAAGTATAATGATAAGAGTAGCAAGAATAAAAGAGATTGCTTTCCATAGTAAAACTGGGTTTCTTTCTAAAAGTGGTGGTCTTGTTTTTTTCAAAAAAGCCTGATTTGGATGCCTCAAATCATATATAAACTCAGAAATTTCATCATATCTATAGTATGGATCAACCGCTAAAGCTTTTTTTAGTGTTTCTTCTATCCAGATCGGTATCTTGTTTTGCTCTGAATATATATGCTCATACTTTAACTTTTTTTGAGATGCAATAGTTGTTGACTTTGCTACTTCTACTCCATAAGGAAACTTTCCTGAGAGCATCTGGTAGGTTATGACTCCCAAAGAAAAAACATCCGATGAGGAGTTTCCAGTTTGTCCAAGAAAATACTCTGGAGCTGAGTATTGAGCAGTTCCTTGAAGATTTTCTTGTTCTATAAAAGAGTTTATATCTTCTATGCCCTCTATTCTGGTTGAACCAAAATCAATAATCTTTAAAACCCCATTTTTATCAATGATGATATTTGCTGGTCTTAAATCTTGATGAATCATATCTTGCCTATGAAAAGCTTGCAATCCTCTTGCTATCTGCTCAACCATAAGGCGAACAACTTCAATATCTGGGTTTTGGTTGTCGATGATCCACTGGGTTAAGGTTTGACCTTCTATAAACTCAGTGACTATATATAGGTAGTTTCTCTTTCTTGTTTGAAGGTATGACTTTGCAACATTTGTATTATTGATACGAATAGCAATCCACTCCTCCATCATAAATCTCTCCAAATATGCCTTATCATCTTGTAGGTCTATAGATGGGGCTTTGATGACCACTAAGTCTCGAGTATCATCATCAACTGCTAAATACACATGACTCCGACTACTTGAGCTCAATACTCTACTAATCGTGTAGCCGTCAAACTTACTTCTTTCTTCTAGTACAGGAGGAAATGGCTTATCTGAAAGTTCTCTATAAGTTTCATTTACATCCCCTTTTGGCAAGTTTATAATTTTTACTATTTGAACTGTTAAGTTATCATCGCTCTTATTATTGTAAGCTTTATCGGCAATTATTTTTGCAGCATCCTTAAGGTTTTGAGAGTTTTCTTCAACTGTTTTTTTAAAAAAATCATCTCTTACAAACTCATAGATGCCATCTGTCATAAAAAAATATATATCATCTTTTTCTATTTGAAAATTTTCATATTCGATATTTAGTTTTTGCTCTACACCTAAGGCTCTACTAAGATAACTCTTGTTGCCATCTATCCAAATCCTATGGTCTTGTGTTAATTGTTCAAGGTTGTTATCTCTTAAACGATAAATCCTTGAATCTCCAATATGAAATATATGAGCGGTAGTTGAACGGATAATCATGGCACAAAATGTACATACATAACCTCTATCTTTATCATAATGAAACTCGGAGTGTTTACTTTGGGAGTACAGCCATGAGTTAGTAGCACTTAAAACTCTGTAGGCTGATTTTTTCACAGACCATGTTTCAGGAGTAGAAAAATAATCAGATAAAAATGAAGTAACTGATGCTTTACTGGCTATTTGGCTTACTGTGCTACTGCTGATACCATCTGCTAAAGCGATGGCTATGCCTTTGCTTGTTAGCTGGGGTTCATTTGGTATGCGAATATCATGAAAGTCTTGGTTTATCTCTTTTACACCCTTGTCAGAGTATTCGCCTATTGATATTTGTAGTTGGTTTGTTTCTTTATTTTTCATCTGTAAGTTTACTGCCTCTTACTTAACCCTCTAAAAAAGAGGGCTTGTTTTGATATAGCTGATTATCTTAAGTTTCGTTTAGGACCTGTTTTAATATGTGTAGTATATAAAGCGAGTCCAGTAAATAACATCCCACCGATAAGGTTACCTAGCACAACTGGAAGCTCATTCCAAAGTAGATAGTCCCCTAGTGTAAAATTACCACCCATTATCATTGAAAATGGAAATAAGAACATATTTACTATCGAGTGTTCAAAACCCATGTAAAAGAACAACATGATTGGCATCCACATTGCGATAGCTTTACCACTTACAGTAGTTGATATCATCGCTCCAACAACACCCATAGAAACCATCCAGTTACACAACATTCCTCTTACAAATACAGTTAGCCAACCATCAAGACCCCAAGCTTTGTATCCTATGGTTCTTGCCTCTCCGATACCTGCAACTTTAGCAGCGATAGCACCACCATCTGTGTTGTAGCCATAAGTAAAAATAAATGACATCATAAGTGCAACTGTTAAAGCACCTGCTAAGTTTCCTAAAAAAACTAATCCCCAGTTTCTCAAAACTTGCTTAACTGTAACTCCTGGTCTTTTATCCATAAGTGCTAAAGGCACTAACATAAACACTCCCGTAAGTAGGTCAAACTGCATAAGATACAACATGATAAACCCAACTGGAAATAGTACTGCTCCAAGTAAAGGTGAACCTGTTTGAAGAGTTACTGCTATAGCGAACACGGCCGCAAGAGCTAAGATAGCACCCGCCATAGTTGATCTGATAAGTGTATCTTTTGTTGACATATAGACTTTAGACTCTCCAGAGTCAACCATCTTTGTAACGAATTCTGTTGGTACTAAGTAAGACATTTGTATCCTTTAATAAACTACTATCGTAGTTGTGATAAAGAATTATACATATTAAAGATAATTTATTATACAGATTATTGTCTATTTTTTATACAATCTTAAAATTCTACCATACATGTTTTATTTCGTCCAGTGTGCTTTGCTTTATATAGAGCTTCATCTGTCGTTTTATAAATTTCTTGAGATGAATATCTGACATTTTCATCTATGATAGATATTCCACTAGAAATTGTTAAAAAATTTGAAACTTTGTTTCCTGTATGCTCTATCTCTAAGCTCTCTACATCTATTCTAACTTTCTCAGATAGTTTTGAAGCATCGAGATCGTTTTTAGCATGATATAGTAAAGCAAACTCTTCCCCACCCAATCTAAAAGAGTAGTCATCTGGACGCCTTAGGTTGGCTTTGAAGACTTTTGATACAGATTTTAAGACCTCATCTCCCTCTTGATGCCCATAAATATCATTGTATTGTTTAAAATAATCAATATCAATAATCACAAAGGCTAAGAGAAATTTTTCTCTTTTGCAAATTTCAATTTGTTGAGAGAAAATGCTATCAAAGTGCCTTCTGTTATATAGAGATGTTAGTCCATCGGTTATAGCTATCTCTTCTATAAGTTTCTTGTTTGTTATATCATGCCTTACAGCTACATATCCACAGTGCTTGCCATCTCCACCATACTCAGGTGAAATATGTGCATAAACCCAATAGTAACCACCATCTTTTTTTCTATTTTTTACTTCACTCTGCCAAACTTTTCCACCTTTTATAGTTTTCCACATATCTACAAATGCTTCTGCTGGCATATCTTCATGCCTTACAATATTGTGAGGTTTTCCAACTAGCTCTTCTCTTGAGTATTTTGAAATTTCGCAAAAAGCATCACTTACCTCTGTAATAACTCCCTTTAGGTCTGTTCTTGAAAATATTATATATCTACTCATAATAACAAGATTTTCTTCCAAGGCTTTAGACTTTTCTTTTATTACTAATTGTAATTTCTGCAAGTCTTTGTTTGTTTTTTTGAGAACATAGTGTTTGGAGAGAAGAAAACTTATTATCAAAAGAATAGATGCAATAACAATATAAAGCTCATTACTAGTATATACTTTTTCTCTCCATTGGGTGTTAAACAAAAAGCTATTGTATCTACTAATATTATCTATCAAGCCATAGCTATAATAAATTTCTGACCATTTATAGATCTCTTTTTTATTTAGTTCACCTATTTTAAACTGATCTAGTAAAAAAAGTTTTTTTAACTCTTCTGCTTCAAATTCTAATGCCCCAACAGATTTGTTTAAAGAGGTATTGTACTTAGTGTGGATTAGCTTTACAACTTCATCGCTATTTTCAAGGGAATATTTCCATCCTTTGTTTGTAGCATCTATGAAAGCTTTTATCCTAGTGTCACCATATTTGTCTATGTTTTTTTGCAGTGTGAACATATTGACAGCACCAGAATTAAAACCATAATCTCTAGGGTCTAGTATGTTGTAGGGAATATTTAATTGGCTAAGTTTATATAGTTCATTTGTTTTATAAACTTCCATTGCATCTATCTTCTTTTTGATAAGAGTGCCTATATTATAATTATTTTCCTTAAAAATAATCTTCTTATCGTTAATACCTAGATGTCTAAACATAAAGTCAATAGGAGTATAAAGCAGCCTCTCTTTACTAGACATAAGGGTTTTATCTTCTATATCTTTTGGATGCACTATACTCTTGTTAGTTACAAGTACATGAGGGGATTGTTTGAGATAGTTAGCCAAAAGAACTATATCATACTTTTGTCTTTCTTTAAAGTAGAGGTTGTTGCTAATTAGAAAGTTTGTTTTAGAGTCTAGCATATCTTGGATCGACTTAGTGCTGTTAGTAAACTCTTTTAGCTCAACATCAAAGCCTATATCTTTATAATAACCTTTTTCTTTAGCTACTATAAAACCAGCAAATTGAAACTGATATTTCCAATTTAGCTGTATAGATACTTTATCTAATCGTTCTTGAGCAATTAAAGAAATTGTCATAAATAAAAATAAGACTAGAAGCTTCATAGCAAATCTCTCAATTAAATTTCTTCTTTGGACATACTATCTTTAGCTTCTATGCCTAGAAGAAAAAGTCCTGTTTTAAGCGAAAGTGCTACTACTAACATAAGTTTTAAAAGTTTTGCCTCATCAGCAGTTCCCAATATGCGAACATCATAATAAAACTTATGCAAAGATGCAGCGAGAGCTTTTAAATAATCAGGTAGTTTTTGTACTTGACGAGAAATAAAAGCATCCTCAACAACCTCAGGCAACAAAAGTGCATCAAACAAAAGTGTATCTGCATTTTCTCCAAGACCTTTTAAACTACTTTTCATAATCTCTTCTTTTGAGAAGTTTGACTTTGATAATATAGTTTGAATTCTTGCATGTGCATACTGTATATAAAAAATGGGATTTGAGCTATCTTGCTTTTTAAACTCTGCTACATCAAACTCTAAAGCGGTATCACTTTTCTTAGATGCAAAGATAAATCGCAAGGCATCTGAGCCTATCTCATCTACAATATCACTCATCAAGATAACATTTCCTGATCTTTTACTCATCTTGTATGGTTCACCATCTTTTAAAAGACTAACCATTTGAGAGAGAAGTGTTTCTAGTTTACTTGAGTCATATCCGAGATACTCTATGGCTGCATTTACCCTTGGAATATAGCCATGATGATCAGCTCCCCAGATATTTATATAGTGATCATAAGCTCTCTCAAACTTTTGGTTATGATATACTATATCTCCAGCTAGATAGGTAGGGCGTCCATCTTCACGAACAACTACTCTATCATTATCATCACCTTTTGCCTCAGATGCTATCCAAACTTTGCCATCTTTTTCATAGATGCCATCACCCATCTTTTGCATAACTCTGTCCCAATCATCATATAGTGATGACTCATTAACAAAACTATCAAAGTGAATGTTTAAGTCAGCTAATGACTCTACGACTATCTCCATCACTCCATCTTTTGCCCAAAGTGCCAGCTCTTTTTGGCGAGTTTCATCACTTAAAATCTCAACACCAAATTTCTCAACTGCACCTAAAGCTAGACCTTCTAAGTAATCTCCACGATAATAACTCTCAGGATACTCAACATCTTCTTTAAGTATGTGCTCTTTGCCCCAAAGCTGTATGGAAAGCCCTAGCAAATCTATCTGATTTCCTGCATCATTTACATAATACTCAGCTTTTATATCAAAGCCTAGATGCTTCGCCAAACGATATAAGGTATCGCCATAAACAGCACCTCTTGCATGACCTATATGAAGTGGTCCTGTTGGGTTTGCGCTAACAAACTCTAAAAGAATTTTAGATTTTTTATCTTGTTTAGCAAAGTTTGAAGGATTTTCTAATGCCCAGCTACTATACTCACTTAAAAACTCCTCACTAAGACGAAAATTTAAATAACCTTTTACAGACTCAACACTAGAAAAAATTTCTGATTCATTAAATAAAGATGCTAACTCCTGTGCTATTATCATAGGAGACTTTCTAAGTTCTTTAGCTAAAGAAAAGGCGATAGGGGTAGCAAAATGACCAAAAGACCTATCTTTTGGTTTTTCTAAAACAACCTCATAACCCAACTTTTCTTGCAATAATACTGATACTCTTTGCTTCAAAACTATACTTTTGTAGTAGTTTGTGAAGTTTGTGTTGATGCAACCTCTTCACTTGATTCTACTTTTTTTGGGGATTCGGTTGCTACAACTTCTGCCTCATCAATATCTTTTATTTCGCTTTTAAAGTTTTTTATTCCCTTTCCAAGACCTTTTGCTAAGTCAGGTATCTTTTTTGCACCAAACAAAAGTACAATTATTCCAAATATTATTAATAGTTCTGTTCCACCAGGCATGCCCATTTTATCTCCTTTTATTTTTAAAAATTAAGTTCTATAGTATATCTACTATTTGCTGTGAGTATTCTTATTGTTATATATCTTCCCATCTTTGAGCAAACTCATTTATATCTTGCATAGGTATCTTTAACCTAGAAGCTTTTGCTATACTCTTTAGAGTCTGTGCTGCTTCTTGTAAGTTGTCATTTATAACTAAATAATCATACTCACTGATATGCTGTATCTCTTTTTTTGCCATCATTATCCGTCTATCTATGACTTCTTGAGTGTCAGTCTTGCGAGATTCAAGACGATACTTTAATATTGAAAGTGATGGAGGTGATATAAATACGGATGTTGTAATGTCACCGAGACGATTATTAACAACTGTATTTCCTTGAACATCTATATCAAAAATAACAAGCTTTCCAGACTTTAATGCACTTTGAGCAGGCTTTAATGAAGTGCCATAATAGTTTCCATGAACAAAAGCATACTCTAAAAAGTCATCATCTTTAATATCTTTCTTAAACTCTTCTTCGCTTACAAAGTGATAGTGAACTCCATCTGTCTCACCCTTACGAATCTTACGAGTTGTTGTTGATATGGAAAAGTAGTACTCTCCTATATCACTAGTTATCTCATTTAAGAGTGTGCTTTTGCCTGATCCGCTTGGACCTGAAATGACTAAAATTGCTCCGCTATCATTATTCACTATTTGTCACCTATTGTTATATTTATATTTATTTTCATGCCTTTTAAAGATGCTGAAACATCTTCGTTTGAGAGAGCATTGAGTAGTGTTTTTAGAGCTTGGACTCCATCACCTGAAGAATCACTTTGAATATCTTGTGTTAATTCTTTTTTATCTGATGTTTTTTCATCTGCAACATCTTCACTAACTTCCTCTTCATACTCAGTTTCTTCAAGCACCTCTTCTCCTATCGCTAGCTTTATATCTTTTTCACTAAGAGCATCTAAGGCATCTATGCCGCTAGATTCAATATTTAAAAGAGTATCAGTATCTAGCTCACTTTCTAGATCTTCTTCACTTAGTTCTGAAACAGCACTTTGTATTTGAGTCTCTAGGTCTAACTGTCCTTCGACAAGTTCCTCTTCCTCGGCAGGTTCTTCCTCTTCGACAAGTTCCTCTTCCTCGGCAGGTTCTTCCTCTTCGACAAGTTCTTCTTCCTTGACAGGTTCTTCCTCTTCGACAAGTTCTTCTTCCTTGACAAGTTCTTCTTCCTTGACAGGTTCTTCTTCCTCTTCAGCAGGTTCTTCCTCTTCGACAAGTTCTTCCTCTTCGACAGATTCCTCTTCCTCAGCAGGTTCTTCCTCTTCGGCAAGTTCTTCCTCTTCGGCAAGTTCTTCTTCCTCAACAAGTTCCTCTTCCTCAGCAGGTTCTTCCTCTTCGGCAAGTTCTTCTTCCTCAACAAGTTCCTCTTCATTGACAGGTTCTTTTCCGCTCAACTCTAATAAATCCACTTCCTCTTCTTCTAACTCTTCTTCGGGCTTATTTGGTTCACCTAAGTCTCCAAGTCCATCGATTAGATCATCTAACTCATCTAGCTCGTTAAGTTCATCAATTTCTTCATCTGGTTCTTCTTCTAAAAGTTCTTGAACTTCTTGTAGTTCATCTTTATCTAAAATACTCTCTGTTGGGAGATCGCTTTCATCCAAAGAAATATCATCTAAGTCTATATCTTCATCTTCACCATCCAAAGAAATATCATCTAAGTCTATCTCTTCATCTTCATCATCCAAAGAAATATCATCTAAAGACTCTAGTTCTAAGTCCTCTTTGATGTCATATATATCTTCACCATCTATTTGTTCAAGTTCTTCATCACTTCTTAGGTCTATCGTGTTTGATTCTTGACCTAAACTTACAAAAAGTTCAACTAAGTCAGTTGGTAAAAATGGTTTTTTTAAAGTTCTGCTGAAACCTAAAACTTCTTGAGCATCTCTTATGCATATAAATAAGGATTTACCATATTTGATCTTGTTTTGTATCTCACTCATCACATCTTCACTATATAAAGCATCATCGACAACGAGCAGGTCATACCTACTTTCTCTTATATCTTCTACATTTTTTATAATTTCTAGAGTATCTGAGGTTTTTTGCGCACTTAGTGTTACAAGTTTAGTAACAACTGGGTTTTCGTTTAAAAGTAATATATTCACATTAGTTCCTTTGAAGACTGGAGTCTATTTACATTATTGTATCAAAAAAAACTAAAAAAGCATCTCTAAATAGTTAAAAGCATCAAGCATTTGTGTTTTTAATATAAGCATCGACGAAGCAAAGGTAGCTATAAGAACTGTAAAAGACACCATAATCTTAATGGGAAACCCAATAACAAGCAGGTTAAACTGAGGCATTGTCTTCATAAGCATGCCAAATATAATATCCGCAAGCCATGACAAAGCGATAATGGGAAAAGCTATCATAAATCCAACTATATACATATTTGATGCAGCTTGAATAATATAATGGAAAAGGTTTTCGCTCATTAAAAACCCACCCAAGGGTACAGCACTAAGTGATTTGTCTATATATAGTAGCATCCAGTGATGCATATCTATAGCTAAAAGTACCATAAGCCCCATTAAAGATAGAAACTGTGAGATTATTGGCATAGATACACCACTTTGAGGGTCAATAGCACTTGCCATAGAGAAACCCATCATAAAAGAGATGATCCCACCTGCGAATGTTATGACATTGTAAGATAAAAGTAAAATTATTCCTACAGCCAAACCAAAAAAAAGTTCGCTAAGTATTGCAACTACTATACTAGCTGTATTTATCTCTATCTGTAGAACAGGCATAGATGGGTAAAAAACTACTGTAAAGAAAAAAGCCACTGCGGCTTTTACAGTGATAGGAATATTTTTATGTGAAAATATTGGTGTAGCCATAAAGAGTGCGCCAAAACGGAAAAACAAAAGGACAAAACCAACCATATTTGTATCACTGAATATGCTAGCCCATGTCATCACTTAAGCTTAATCAGCTCTTTATTTTGAAGTTTATAGACTTTTTTGCATCTGTGAGCTAGCTCTTTATCATGTGTCACTAAGATAACTCCAGCACTATTTTTTTCAATATATTCAAAAAATATGCTCATAACTTCATTTGCAGTTTCTTTGTCTAAATTTCCTGTCGGTTCATCTATAAATAAGATGCGAGGTTGCTTAGTTAAAACTCTTGCTATAGAAACTCTTTGTTGCTGTCCGCCTGAGAGTTGAGTTACTTTTTGATCTATACATTTATCAATATCTAATCTTCTTAGAAGCTCTTTGTCTATCTCTTGTTCTGAGAGCATCGCCGCAACTTCTAGGTTTTCTAAAGCACTAAAACCTTTAAATAAGTAGTGAGATTGGAAAACTAGACCAAGTTTATGACGCTTTATTTGAGATAGTTTCTTTTTGCTCATGCTTAAAACATCTTCGCCAAACATGCTTACACTTCCACTATCTGGTCTTAGCAGAGTGGAAAGTATATGCAAAAATGTTGATTTGCCACTTCCACTTATGCCAATAATAGCAATAGATTCTTTCTCTTCTAGGTCGAGAGAAAGGTCACAAAAGAGTTCATACTCAAAAGCATGGGAAATATTTTTAGCTGATAATAAGTTCATAAATGCCTACCCTGTAAAATCTACATCGTTAAAAATAAAAAGAACTTCAATAGTGTAAATAGTTCAAGTACAATATATCCTTTTATCTGCATATTGTACCATAGTATATGCTAATATTGCTATCTTGCTTTAAGTTTTTCTATAGCTTGCTAGTTTTAAGTATCTTTTGTGTATAATCGCAAGTTCCTTTCTATTTGTATCATTGATAAGATGATATATTGATATCCGAAAGTAGAAACAATGCCGATAAGGCAAATACCAAAGGAGATTATACTCTATGAGAAAATACGAAAACTTAGTTATCGTTAAACCGACATTTACAGCTGAAGAAATCCAAGCTAGCCTTAAAGCTATCGAAGAAACAATAACTTCTAACGGTGGCGAAATCGCTACTACTGACTCTATGGGAATGAGAAAATTAGCATATCCTATTGATAAAAATGAGCGTGGTTATTACCATGTTATATATTATACTATTGCTCCAGCAGCAATTAGTGAGATCGAAAGACGCTTTCGTATCAACGAAGACCTTCTTCGCTTTGTAACTATCAAGTATGACACAAACCGTGAGATAACAGCTTGGAATCAACTAGTTCAAAAAGCTGAGAAAAAAGCAGCAGTTCCTGCAAAAGAAGAGACTCCTGTAACTGAAGAAACTCCTAAAGAGGAAGCTCCTGCAACTGAAGAAACTCCAGTTGTTCAAGATGCTCCAGTAACTGAAGAAACTCCAGCAGAAAAAGAAGAAGTAGTAGCTCAATAGTTAGCTAAGCTAAATAGATTAAGGAAAGTTCATGTTTAATAAAGTCATATTAGTTGGAAACTTAACGAGAGATATCGAACTAAAATACTCTCAAAGCGGTATGGGAATAGCAAAAACTGCTATTGCTACTAGTCGTAAATTTACTAGCAATGGTGAAAAAAAAGAAGAAGTATGCTTTGTAGATATTACTTTTTTCGCTAGAAGTGCCGAGGTAGCTAACCAATACCTTCGTAAGGGAAGTAAAATCCTAGTAGAAGGAAGACTTCAATTTGACCAGTGGACCGATCAAAA
Organism: Sulfurimonas sp.; assembly: GCA_016735225.1. Taxonomy (GTDB): domain Bacteria; phylum Campylobacterota; class Campylobacteria; order Campylobacterales; family Sulfurimonadaceae; genus Sulfurimonas. The sequence goes on from JAERRX010000110.1 coordinate 11,201, forward strand.
TGGACAGAAACGCTCTAAGCATGGTGTAGTTGTAGAAACCATGCAGATGCTAGACTCTAAAGGCGATAACCAAGGCAATAGCCAAGGCGGTGGATACCAAGCTCCTGTGCAACAAGATGCAACAAGCTATGCTCCTCCTCAGCAAAACCAAAGTTACCAGCAACAGCAACAACCAAGCTATGGTAACAATGAGCCTCAACAGCAACAGCAAAGCTACCAGCAAAATGCAAATACACAAAGTGCTCAGATGCCTAGTAGCAATGATGTTCCAGTGATCGACATCGATGAAGATGAAATTCCATTTTAAAACATAATATATAAAGGAAATACCATGGCAGAAAAAAGAAAATACAAAAAAAGATTTTGTAAATATTGTGAATCAAAAGTTGATTTTATGGACTACAAAGAAGTAGGTGCTTTACGTTTCTCTCTTTCAGAGCGTTATAAAATCATGCCTCGTCGTTTAACAGGAAACTGCAAACGTCATCAAGATATGATATCTGCAGTTATCAAAAGAGCAAGAGCTGCAGCACTTATTCCATATACTGTTACTCGTAAACAGGTTGTGACTCAACCCTTTGAAAACTTGAGATAGTTTTTTTTCAATTAGCCCTAAAAGAGGCTAATTGATACCTCTTTCATTATTTTTATCACTCTGTTTATGCACTATATTTACAATAGGAATGTTTATTGCTATATAAAAAACAAAAAGTACTAAAATGCATAAAATTATTATACTAATCTTTCTTTTAACCTCTCTTTACTCAAAAAGTTCTGATTTTTCAGTTATAGTTGACGAGCCATTTAATGATGCTTTGTTTGATATAACTCAAGATTATGATGGTCAAATAAGTGCTACTGGAATATCCAGACACTATGAAGCAACTTCTGTAAAAAGTAAAACATACACAAATGCTTTTGATTATCTGTCTAGTGTTTCAGATAGTTTTGGCTCACGGATGCATCTTCTTAAAATAGATGACTTCGCAAACCTAACTATAAACAAATCTTTTAAAATGTCAAAATTTAGTGAAGCTATAGCCCTAGTAAAAACTCCTTCAAACGGCTACTTTATAGGTGGATACACATTGGATGGTTCACTGATGATACTAAAACTAGACTCAAATGGCAATACGATTTTTACTAAAATATTTGGTACAAAAAACTATGACAGAATGAGCAATCTTGTAAGGCTTCGTGATGGTGGCGTCCTAGCTATTGGTAGCTCTATAACATCTCGTTCTCGAAATGACTCACTCTTTGAAACAGGACTTGGACTAAATGATATTTATTTAACTAGGTTTAACAAAGATGGCATAAAAATTTGGAGTAAAAAGTATGGAACCTCCTATGATGACAGAGGCATAGATGCTGTTGAGGCATTTGATGGTTCTATATTGGTTTTAAGTACAACAAGTTATGGAAAAAATAAAAATGTTACCCTGATGCGTACAACAGAAAATGGCAATAAAATATGGCTTAAACACTACAAAGCAGAGAGTATAATAACTCCCTATAAGATCATAAAACTTAGAGACAATAACTTTTTAATATCTCTATCACATAAAGACAATATGAACAAAGACCAAGTAAGGCTTATAAAGTTTGACCTTCATAAAAATGTCCTTTTTGACACAACAATCGCTACTACTTATGCGAGTGGATTAAAAGATATAAAAGAGTATTCAGATGGCTCACTTATAGGAGTAGGCTATGTACAAAATGGCTATAACACAGATGCTCTTGTCATGCTATTTGACTCTAGCTTAAACATGCTCCATCAAGAACATTATGGAAGTAGTAATTATGATATTTTTAATGCTGTAACTATTCTTAGAAACTCTCAAGCCGCCGCCGCAGGAATAAGCACATATAAAGATTCACAAAGTTCAAATATGTGGGTAGTAAAACTAAACAGAGATGCTACAATAGCCCAAACCTCTACAAAATCTATAGACTTTTATGAAGAGCTTATAGCACTATTTAAAGAGGAGATAGCAACATATAAGATAGTTATTAAAAAAGATTTGAGCATTGAGCTTATAGGTCATGACCTATATTTTAAAGTTTCAAAATTTGAACTCACTTTGAAACAAAAAAAATTCTTAAGTAGTTTTTCAAAAAAACTTATACCTTTTATGAAAAAATACAAAACTTATGTAAAAGCTTTGGAGATAAATGGGCATACATCAAGTGAATGGGGTAGAGTAAACTTTACTTCAAGGTACTTAAAAAATGAAAAGCTATCTATGAACCGCTCATACTCCACTCTAAGCTATATCTTTAAAAATCAACCTCATGAAACACAAAAATTTCTAACTACACTACTAAAAGGTAGCGGTTTAAGTTATTCAAAAAAAGTTATGCTTTCTAAAAGTGAAGACAGAGACAAGTCCAGAAGAGTATCTTTTAAGATACTATTGAACTAGCTCTAAAACTCAAACGAACCTTATCTTGTTTTAGTTTTTTATATAGTTTATATTTTGCTTTTTCTAGCTCTTCTTCACTCATAGACATCTCGTCTTGAAGCTCTTTAGGCTCTTTTTGAGCGCTATCTATAGCAAACAATTTTAACTCTTTTTTTGTAAGTTTTGACTTTAAAACAGCATATAAAACTTTATCGTCTTCTATAAAACTCTCTATGTCCATCTGGCAAAACCTTGCTAGCATCTGTCTAAAGTTGTTCTCATCGTTGTAGTGTTTCCAAACTGAATTTTCTAGCATCTATATATTCCTATCTGTTAATTTTTCTAGTATTTTTGTTAAGTCTTTCTCTTTTATGATGATATTTGCTTCTTTTTCTAATATCTCTCGTCCACAAAAAGATACTCTAGTTCCAGCATGAGCAAACATACTTAAGTCGTTTGCCCCATCTCCACAAACTAGAGTTTCTTCAGTTTTTACACCAAGTATATCTTGCAGTCTAACTAGCATATCGCCTTTTGAGAAGTTAAACATCATATCTCCTCCAACAAGTCCCGTAAGTTTTCCATCTTTGTGATGAAGAACATTTGAAAAGTCAGCATCGTAACCTAAGATATCTTTTGCATAAGATGTTGCAGTTCTAAACCCACCACTAAAACATACAACTGTCATACCTCGCTTTTTTAGCTCTGCTATCAATTCAACCGCTCCATTCATATATGGTAAGTTATGGCTGATTTTTTCTACTACTGATATATCTAGACCTTTTAGAAGCCCAACTCTTCGGACTAAAGACTCAAAAAAGTCCAGTCTTCCGCTCATAGCTTCTTCGGTTATAAGAGAAACTTCTTCACCTATTCCCAACTCATCAGCAAAAAAGTCTATCGTTTCACCATCCATCAATGTAGAATCAAAATCAAATACAGCTAGTTTTAGCATTTTTATCACTCACTTTTGTTATAATGTCGCAATTATAGCCAATTATATAGAATTAGGATTTTTTTTGTTTGATACACTTATGGATAAATTGCTCAATGGCACATATATCACCCTAGAAACAACACCAGCACACTCACCAACTTTTGCTCCAGTCATTAAAAAAATACATGACTTAGGTCTGCAAAATTGTGTAGATGCTTTTACAACTACGGACAACCCTTTAGCAAAACTAAAATACAACTCTTTGTTTGCCGCAAAGATGCTTCAAGATAAGTTCAACAAGCCAGTAATAGCCACGATGAGCATGAGAGATAGAAATAAAATCGCCCTGCAGTCTGACCTTCTTGGTGCAAACGAAGTAGATATAAGAGCCATTTTAGCCCTTACTGGCGACCCTGCTACTATATCTGATCAGCCTCATGCAAAAGGAGTTTTTGAATCAGATAGTTCACTTTTACTTGATATCATCTCATGTTTTAATAGTGGTCTTAGCTATGCAGGAAAGCCTTTTGCACACAAACCTAAGGAGATATATCCATTTGCAGTGATAAACTCTTATGCTAAAAACCCAAGGACACTTCAAAAAAAGATGCAAAAAAAGATAAGACATGGAGCAAAAGGCATAATATCTCAGCCTCTTTACAGTTTAGAAAATGCTAAAAAACTTTTAGATATTCATGAAACTGCAAATAAAGAGTCTCAAAAATACAACAAAAGTTCAGAGTTAATTTTTGGCATCTTTCCCATTACTAAACTAAGAACTGCTCAGTTTCTATCTGCTCATGTTCCAGGTATAAATGTTCCTAACTCTTGGATAGAAGCTCTAAGAAAGGCAAATGAGATAAGTGAAGAAGAAGAGTATAAAGTAGGCTTTGAGCTTAGTAAAAATCTTTTTGATTCTTTAAAAGAGTATCACCCAAAGATGCATCTAATGACAGCAAACCAATTTCAATTGGCTCACGACATATTAAAATAAATAGGAAAATCATGATAGACTTAAAATTATTACAAAAAGATTTTGAAAGTATAGGTAAAAAACTACAAAGAAAAGGTGTAGATATAGCTGTTCTTCAAAGCTTGAAGCTTAAAAATGAAGAACTAAAAAAAGCAAAAGCAGACTTTGAAACACTTCAAGCACTTCAAAACTCTATGAGTAAAGAGTTTGGTGCATATAAAAGAGAAGGTAAAGATATATCTGAGCTTAAACAAAGAGTAGATGCTAACAAGGTTCTTATAACTCAGGCACTCGATGTTCAAAGAGTCAAGCAAGAGGAGTTAGAAAAGATTGCAATGGGTGTTGCTAATATCCCAGATGATGAAGTTCCAGATGGAAAAGATGAAGATGACAATGTTGAAATAAAAAAAGTCTTAACTCCAAAAGAGTTTACTTATGCTCCAAAAGAGCATTGGGAACTAGCACAAGACAATGGTTGGATAGACTTTGAGCATGGAGCAAAACTATCGGGTAGTCGTTTTAGTGTATCTTATGATATGGGGGCAAAACTAGAAAGAGCTCTTATAAACTTCATGCTTAACTTTAACGGTAGCAGAGGATTTACAGAAGTTAGTGTTCCTCACATGGTAAATAGAACCGCACTAGAAGGAACAGGACAACTTCCAAAATTTGAAAACGACTTATATAAAATAGAGGGGCAAGAGATGTATATGATACCAACTGCTGAAGTACCTCTAACAAATCTTTTTCAAGATGAAATAGTTCCCTACGATTTACTACCCATCAAAATGACAGGCTATACTTCATGTTATAGAAAAGAAGCAGGAGCAGCAGGTCGTGACACAAGAGGCATGATAAGACAACACCAATTTCACAAAGTTGAGCTAGTTTGTATCACTAAAGAGGAAAAAAGCGATACAGTTTTCAACGAGATGATCGAGTGTGCATCTGATATATTAACAGCTTTAGAGCTTCCTCACAGGCTTGTTCAGCTTTGTGCAGGTGATCTAGGCTTTGGAGCTGCTAAAACTGTAGATATTGAAGTATGGCTACCAGGACAAAACCAATATAGAGAGATCTCTTCTATAAGTAACACTAGAGATTTCCAAGCAAGACGAGCAAAGATCCGATATAAAGATGGAAAGAAAAACAGGTTTGTAAACACACTAAACGGCAGTTCATTGGCAGTTGGCCGCACACTTGTAGCCATCATGGAAAACAACCAAAATGAAGATGGAAGTATAGATATTCCTGAGGTTCTGAAACCTTATTTAAACATGGATGTTTAAGAGATCTGTTTAGTTCTATTTGGTTTATAAAGAGTTTTAAGTAGTTGTGCTAGATATACCTCAATATGACATAAGCAATATAAATATGGAGATGATAGATGAATATTCAAAATATAGCAAAAGAAGTATTTGAAATAGAATCACGAGAGATATTAAATTTATCATCTCTTTTAACCGATGATTTTGAAAAAGCAGTAAATACAGTATTTAACTGTAAAGGTAAGTTTATCATCTCAGGAATGGGAAAGTCAGGAATTATAGGTAAAAAGATAGCTGCAACATTAGCAAGTACTGGAACACCTAGCTTTTTCTTGCATCCAGGGGAAGCTTATCACGGCGACTTAGGGATGATAGAGAAAAATGATGTTGTTTTACTTATCTCCAATTCAGGCGAGTCAGATGAAGTGCTAAAACTCATTCCATTTTTAAAATCACAAGGAAATAAAACTATCTCAATGAGTGGAAACCCACACTCAACTTTAGGGATAAATACAGACTATCATCTCAATATTGCTATACAAAAAGAGGCATGTCCTTTAAGCCTTGCTCCCATGTCCTCTACAACAGCAACTTTAGTTATGGGCGATGCTATCGCAGTAGCACTTATGAAACTAAGAGATTTTAAAGATAAAGATTTTGCACAATTTCATCCCGGAGGTAGTTTAGGAAAACGGCTACTAACAACAGTTCAGTCAGTCATGAAAAAAGACAATCTTCCTACATGTAAAAAAGAAACTAATATAAAAGATATAATACATACTATTACAGATGGAAAGTGTGGTTTAGTAGTAGTTGTTGAAGATAATAAAATATCTGGAATTATAACAGATGGAGATATAAGAAGAGCTATGGAAAACACTCAAGATAGATTTTTCACTTTAAAAGCAAAAGATTTAATGAGTTTAAGTCCAAGAACTATAAACCAAGATGAAAAACTTACAATCGCAAGTGATGCGATGAGTGAGGCTAAAGTAAATTCTTTGATAGTAGTAGATGATACAAACTTTTTGATCGGCATTGTGCAGATGTATGATTTGGGAATATAATTTTATAAACAAAAAGTGATAGCCTAGAAATACAATAGAGAGATCTTTGTATTGTCGTTGAGTAGGGAGTTGTGAATGGTGCTCAATATTGGACTTGAACCAATGACTTCTTCCATGTCATGGAAGCACTCTACCACTGAGTTAATCGAGCTTAGGTAGTAAGAAGCATATTGTATCTAAAAAGTCTTAAATTAGTTTTTATTTATTTAACTCAATATTTATATTTATTTTATGATAATTAAGTGTATAATTCTACTAACAAAAATATGCTATAAGGTTAGTTATGAATTTGACTGAGTTACAAGAGATAGGATTAGAAAATATTGGCAATGTTTATCACAATTTAAGTTATGATGAACTGATTGAACATGAGCTTGACAATGGTGAAGTTCAAGAGACTAAAAAAGGTGCAACTGCTGTTGATACTGGTATCTTTACGGGGCGAAGCCCAAAAGATAAGTATTTTGTAGATTGTGACCCATCAAACAAATATATAGCTTGGGGCCCAGTAAATAAAAAAGTTTCTGCGGAAATTTTTGCTGAGCTTTTAGTTGTATCCCAAGAGCAGCTATCAGGTAAAGATATCTATGTTACAGATGTGTTTTGTGGTTCTTCTATAGCATCTAAGCGATCAGTTCGTTTTATTTCTGAGATAGCATGGCAATCACATTTTGTAAAAAATATGTTTATTCGCCCAACTGAACCAGAGCTTGAAGTCTTCAAGTCAGACTTTGTAGTTTTAAATGCTTGTAAAGCTGTCAATGACAAATGGAAAGAGCATGGAATGAACTCTGAAGTATTTGTTCTTTTTGATGTTGAAAACAATATTGCGATTATTGGTGGTACTTGGTATGGTGGTGAGATGAAAAAAGGTATTTTTTCTATGATGAACTACTGGTTGCCACTAGAGGGCAAGCTTGCGATGCATTGTTCTGCAAATGTTGGTGAAGATGGAGATACAGCACTTTTCTTTGGACTTAGTGGAACAGGTAAAACTACACTTTCAACCGATCCTCATAGAAAGCTTATAGGTGATGATGAGCATGGCTGGGACAACCATGGTGTTTTTAACTTCGAGGGTGGATGCTATGCAAAAGTCATCAACCTAGATGGAAAAAGTGAGCCTGAAATATACAATGCCATCAGAAAAGATGCACTACTTGAAAATGTTGTAATGTATGGAGATGGCGAGGTTGATTATGAGGATGGAAGCAAGACTGAAAATACTCGTGTTTCTTACCCCATAGAGCATATTCCCAACCATGAGCCTAGTCTAAGTGCAGGTCATCCTGAAAATATCATCTTTTTAACAGCTGATGCTTTTGGTGTTTTACCTCCTGTTTCTAAACTGACTCGTGATCAAGCAATGTACTACTTTTTGAGTGGATATACAGCTAAAGTAGCTGGAACAGAGCGTGGTATAACTGAGCCAGTTGCAACATTTAGTGCATGTTTTGGTGAGGCTTTTTTACCTCTTCACCCTACTGTATATGCTAAACTTTTAGGCGAAAAAATAGATAAACACAATGTAAATGTATATCTAGTCAATACTGGATGGACTGGTGGAGCTTATGGAGTGGGCAGAAGAATGAGCATAAAAAATACTCGTGCATGTATAACTGCTATTTTAGATGGAACTATTAAAAAGAGTGAGTTTGATGTAACAAAAACATTTAGACTTAATGTTCCAAAAACTCTAGGAGAGATAGACCCCGAGATACTAAACCCTCGTAATGCTTGGGAAGATAAAGAGTTGTTTGATAAAACTAGAGATGAGTTAGCCGATATGTTTATAGAAAATTATAAAAAATACCAAACTCCAGAACATATAGACTTTGCACCTTATGGACCATTAGTAGGAAGTTAAAACTTCCTACTTAGGCTTTTTCTTAGTAGCTTTTTCCATATAGAGCCAAGTAGCACCACCTAGAACTACAAGTATAACAGGTGCTATCCAAGGTTTATCTCCTATGGCTTGAGCTAAATTAACTAAAAAACTCCCAGAGTAAAAACTCCCGATCCCTACTACTAAAGCCCAAACGGCAGAACTAGCGATGTTTAAGATGGCAAACTTCTTAAAGTCGTACTTTGTAAGACCGATAGCAATGGGTATGAGGGTTTTTATGCCATATACAAACTTTTGAATAAGTATGATCCAAGAACCATTTTTTTTCATCATAATATGAGCAAGAGCTAGTTTTCTTCTGTGTTTTCGCATACCATTCATCATCATGTTTTTTTGATATCGTGCCATATAAAAGAGTAAAATATCGCCAAGAGCATTTGCCGCAAAGGCGATGGTTATAGATAGGCTCAGATCCATCTTGCCCATAAAGGAGAGAACTCCAGCACCGACAAGGGCAACAAAGCCACCACCAAGTGAGTACAAAAACAAGCCTATATATCCATAAGTTGCTAAGTTAGTAAATGTTTCTTCCATATCTGTTTTATCCTAAAGTTGTTTTATTTTCATTATCTCATCACGCAGACGAGCCGCTTCTTCAAAGTTTAACTCTTTTGCTGCTTTTTTCATTTTTATTTGCAACTCTTTTGTTATAGCTTTTTTTTCTCTCGCTGGCATCTTATCCATTTTTTTGTGTTTTTGGTAAAGATCTCCATACTCTTGTACTTTTAAATTTTCATCTAGCTTACGAATAGTTGTCGTTGGAGTGATACCATGTTTTAGGTTGTGTGCCTCTTGTATCTTTCTCCTTGAACTTGTTGTGTCGATAGCTTTTTGCATAGACTTTGTTATCTTGTTTGCATATAAGATAACTCTACCATTAGCATTTCTAGCACCACGACCTATGGTCTGAATGAGTGCAGTTTCACTTCTCAAAAACCCCTCTTTATCAGCATCTAAGATAGCAACAAGAGAAACCTCGGGCAAGTCTAAACCTTCTCTAAGTAGGTTTATCCCTATAAGAACATCAAACTCACCAACTCTCAATGCTCGTATGATCTGGTTTCTCTCTATAGTGTCAATATCTGAGTGCATATACTGAACTTTTACACCTAAGTCTGCTAGATATTTTGCTAGTGCTTCTGCCATTTTTTTTGTTAAAACTGTTATGAGTATTCTTTCGTTCTTTTTGGCAATTCCTATTATCTCATCATGTATATCTTCTACTTGATTGTCAGAAGTTCTTATCTCTAAGATAGGGTCTAGTAAACCTGTTGGGCGGATGATTTGATGTGCTATGACACTTGACATCTCTAGTTCATACTCCGCAGGCGTAGCTGAAACAAAAAGGTAATGCGGAGCTTTGTTTATATACTCATCTGCCATAAGTGGGCGGTTGTCTAGTGCTGATGGCAGTCTAAAACCATACTCAACCAAAACCTCTTTTCTTGCCCTATCTCCTGCATACATTCCACGATACTGAGGAAGTGAAACATGGCTCTCATCCACTATAACTAAGTAGTCTTTGTTTCTTTGAGAGAAATAGTCTAAAAGAGTAAAAGGGGCTTCTCCCTTCTTTTTGTTAGTTAAAAGTCGTGAGTAGTTTTCAACTCCCTTACACATCCCAGTAGTTTGTAGCATCTCTAGGTCAAACTCTACTCTTTGTTTTAGTCGTTGATGCTCTAAGAGTTTTCCCTCTTTTGTGAAAAACGATAGTCTATCATCTAGCTCTTCTTCTATTCGCTTTATCGCTATTGCCATCTTTTCTTGAGAAACACTAAACTGTGAACATGCATAGATATTAAACTTTTTATGATCTTCTAGTCGCTTGTTGTCTATAACATCAAAGGTAAAAATAGCCTCTATCTCATCGCCAAAAAACTCTATGCGGATAGCTTCTTGCTCAAAGTAGGGCGGGTAAATATCTAGGCTTTCACCATTGACTCTTATATGCCCACTATCAAAGTAAGTATCATTTCTAGCATATCCCATCTCAACTAAACGAAGAAGAAGTTTTTTTTGGTTTATCTCACCTCCAACCTCTAAAGACTGCACCATATTTAGGTACTCCTCGGGGTCGCCTAGACCATAGTTTGCTGATACAGATGCTATAACAATGACATCATCATAAGAGAGTAGATTTGCAGTAGAAGATAGTCTCATCCGCTCTAGCTCATCATTTATAGCACTATCTTTTTCTATAAATAGATCTTGACGAGGTATATAAGCCTCAGGTTGATAATAGTCATAGTAGGAGACAAAATACTCCACATGAGCATCAGGAAAAAAGGAACGAAACTCAGAGTAAAGTTGAGCTGCTAAAGTTTTGTTGTGAGTCATGATGATAGTAGGCATCTTAACATTTTGTATAACCTTAGCCATAGTATATGTTTTCCCACTTCCTGTAACACCTTCTAGTGTTTGGTAACGGTTGCCCTTTAGTATAGATGCACTCAACTCCTCTATCGCTTGAGGCTGATCACCAGCTGGAGAGTATGGAGTATGTGCTTTGAAGTTTATATCTTTTTTCATTGGTATAATTATAGCAGTTTGTAGTCAATAGTGTTGTGTTTGAGTGATAATTAAGTGTTTTTGAGAGATGTGGCTGTTAAAAGGATGTTGAGAAATATTGTTTATTAAGAGTGGCACTTTTTATAAGTGTAAATTTTTTATGCCCTTATTAGTTACTGCTACAAATCCTATACTACAGGTAACAAAACAAAAAAAGACCTTTCAAAAAGAGGCAAAAGGATTTATTGTGAGTAAGGCAACTGTTTTGTTTTTTTACTAATTGTAGGGATTAGCTCTGTTATCCAAGCTACAAAATCTAAAGCTAGAGGATATAAGATATTTAAGAATTATAAGATAATCGTATATCTACTAATAACTGCGAAATTAGGCTTTTCTCTGGTTAATAGTAAATTTAGGGAGACTTAGGTTGAGAAGGTTGTCCATACTTTTTTAGAAAGAACCCTATTTTTAACTTATGACAGCTCTATTTTCTACAATCTCAATGTTGACTTTATCTCCATCTGTGTAATAACTTAGGTCATTATCTGAATTCCAGTAAGTACCCCCAAACCTTATCTGCTCTCCATCAATAGTTCCTACTCCGCTTGTATATATCTTCTCTTCTGTGTTGTTGTCTGTTTTTTCAAGCAGTTTTATGAACTTTTTTCTAAATACTAAAGTTATAATCAAGCCTAAGACAAGGGCTGTAGCTGTCTGAGAAAAAAGATTTTCAAAGTCTAAAAACCAAAGTTCTAAAAAGGCAACTACCAAAAAACCTAAACCTACAGGAAACAAAAAAAATGAAAAAGTGAGAGCTTCTAGTCCAATCGATATAATACCTATCGCTAAAAGCCACTCAAACGACAAAGCTTCTGTCATGTTTTATTTTTACCAAAAAATTCTGATACCATAGATAACGAACCTACCAGCTCTAATGCTTCATAAGGAACTATTACTTTATCTTTAGATTCACTCTTTGCAAGCTCATTAAATGCAGAAATTCTATCTTTTGTTAACAGGTACTCTGCACTTGAATTGTTTTTAGCAATTGCTTCGTTTATCATGTCCATCGCCTCTTTTTGACCCTCGGCTAAAGCAATCTGCTCATACTTTTGTGCATCTGCCATTCGCTCAATTGCTTCTGCTTCAAGAACTGTTTTTTGCTTCAGTGCTTCTGCTTCTCTTATAGTGGATTCTTTGTTTGCTATAGCATTAAGTTCTATCGCTCTTTTTTCTCTCTCTGCTTTCATCTGCATGTTCATCGCCTCTTCAATCTCTTCAGGAACGGAGATATCACGAAGCTCAACTCGCATAGTTTTTACACCCCATTTTTGAGTAGCAACATCAAGTGCTATTAAAATTCTTTTGTTTAGAGCATCTCTTGACGACAGAGTTTCATCTAAAGCCAACTGTCCTATCTCTGCCCTTAACGATGTAGTTGAGAGATTTGAAATAGCTCTTTTGAAGTCAACTATACCATATACCGCCTCTTTTGCAGTCTCAACTTGAATAAAAACTATACCATCAACAGAGATGTTAACATTGTCTCTAGTAATCACACTTTGTTGGGGTATGTCTATAATCTGCTCTTGCTTTGTAAGCTTGTCTCTAACACTATCTAAAACTGGAATGATTAAATGCAGACCTCCATTAAGTGTTTTATGATACTTCCCCAATCTCTCAATAACCCAGACATCAGCTTGAGGGACGATTTTTACACCTTTGTATATGATGATACCAATTGCCACTATCAATGCGATAGGGATAATCATACTTGGGTCTATTCCTTGTGCACTCATCTCTTCTCCTTAAAATTTTTCTTATTATATCTAAAAGCAATCACCAATCCAATCTTCCGCATTTAAAAATGTGCCAAAGGTGTCATGCCAAAG
>JAERRX010000061.1 GCA_016735225.1 Sulfurimonas sp.
ATTGAAGTAGCATCTGTTGTTGCTATTGGAAATCTGTTTTCATTAGTGAGCATACCTATAGTTTTATATTTTGTATTATAATCGTAACCATTCAGCACCTAGAAATCTAAACGGTACAAGAATTGCTTAAAAGAGTATATTATGACAGAACAACAAGCAAGAGATATTTACCATCAGGGCGAAGAGGCAGTTGTAGCCAAATTCATGGAATTTGATGCAAGACTCAAACGACTCGAAGAGATAATAGGCATGAATAGTACAAACAGCTCTAAACCACCTTCAACAGATAATAAACTCACAAAAAAGAAAAAACAATCTACCTCTAGCTCGAAGAAAAAACGAGGGGCACAAGCTGGTCACAAAGGAAAGAACTTAAAGATAGTAGCTACTCCTGATACAACCGAAATACTACTGCCAAGCACCTGTAGTTGCTGTAATGGCTCTCTTAAAAATATAGACTCATCTAAATTTGAAAAACGACAACTATTTGACTTGCCTAGTGTAAAGATGCAAGTAGCTGAATATCAAGCTCATTCAATAGAGTGTAAAGAGTGCCATACTCTCAATAAAGCAGAGTTTCCAGAGAATATCAATGCGACTACGCAATATGGAGATAAGTTAAAATCATTCATAAGCTATCTCAATGCTTATCAAATGCTACCTTATGAAAGAATAGCTGAAACAATAGAAGATTTAACATCTCATAAAATGAGCACAGGCACCATCTATAATTTTCTAAATACTCACTATGAAAGTCTTCAAAAGTTTGAAGTAGCCCTCAAAGAGTCACTCTTAAAAGAGGAAGTTCTTCATAGTGATGAGACAGGTATTAATATAAGAGGTAAGCTACATTGGATACATGTAGCCTCTTCATCAGTTATGACTTACTATATGCTTCACCAAAAACGAGGAAGAGAGGCAATGGATGATATGAATATAATTCCAAACTATAATGGAGTATTAGTTCATGACCATTGGACACCATATAATCATTATAGCTGCACTCATAGCTACTGCAATGCTCATATACTTAGAGAGTTAACTGGTATCACCCAAAAAGAGAGTGTTGTTTGGAGTCAAGATATGCATACACTCCTCACAAATATGAATATAGCAGTACATAAGGCAAAGAATAGTGATAAATCTGAACTCTCACAAGCACAAATGCAAAAGTTCATCACAAACTACGAAAAAATCATTAAAAGTGCAAATAATTACTATCCACCACCAGATAAAACTATAAAAAAAGCTAGAGGACGACCTAAGCAAGAAAAGGGTAAGAATCTATTGGATAGATTGTCAAAATATCAAGATGAAACATTGAGATTTTTAAGTGACTTTAGAGTACCATTTACCAATAATCTAGCAGAAAGAGATTTGAGAATGATTAAGGTCAAAGAAAAAATCTCTGGTTCTTTTGCTAGCTTTAAAGGTGGCGAAATATTTTGTAGAATTAGAAGCTATATCTCCACTCTTAAAAAGAACAATATAGCAGTACTTCAAGGGCTTAGAGATGCTTTAGCTGGTAAATCTTATGTTCCTGTTGGGGTTGGGTGCTGAATGGTTACAATCTTTCAAAGCATAAGTATTCCCATCTTTGGAACTTAAAGCTTCATGATGATTATTTACTGCCACTCGCTGCTTAACGGTAAACATATAGTAACTCATTAGCTCTTTAATATCTTCAGCGGTAGCATTGACAACAGGTACTTTAATCTCTCTTGTCTTTGCTATTGATATAGCCTGAGAGAGCATATGTGCATCAATCTTATCGCTTTTACTTCTATAGCCAAGAGCCTTGGCAAAGTTACTAGACTGCTTAGGATTTATAATAAAAGATTTGATATTTTTTAAAGCACAAAACTTTATTAAAAGTGATGAATAACTTCCAGTAGGCTCATATACAAATACTAACTTATCTATATCTTTCTTATATAGTTTCTTGAGTTTTGCATAGAGGGATTTTAAATCTTTAAGAGTGTTTTTTATCTCAAAATCCAAAGAGTTAAGTGGAATGTGAACCGATAAACTTGCTTTACTTACATCTAATCCGATAGAATACATAGGAGAACCTCA
>JAERRX010000021.1 GCA_016735225.1 Sulfurimonas sp.
ACGGTACTCTTTTTAAACTTTTGTTTAGAGTCTCTTTGCATAAGAACAATCAAATTACAAGTTTTTTATTTATCTTTTTACTCAACTTATCTATGCCAATAGTTGGTTATATTGCAACAGTTTGGTTAGTTTGGTATTTAGTAAATGTTAAATACTCTAAGAAAGTTATTCAAGCTAATGTTTTAAACCTTGAAGAGTTTCAAACCTCTTTTTTGAAAATTCAAAGAATTTTTGGGGAGGGTTCTTTAAGTGAGTTGATGGAAAATCCTTTTGCATCTAAAGAGAAAAAACTCAAAGCACTCTCCTCTTTAGCAACAGATATTTCACCAGTAAATTTAAAAATAGTAAAACAGACTTTAACGAGTACAGATGATGAGATTCGTATGTTTGGATATGCTATCATCAACAAGGCAGAAAAAAACCTAAATGACAAGATCAATAGAAATATAGAGATTTTAAATACTCAAAACAGATCATCTAAAAATAAAGACAAAGAGCTAATTGCTCAAACATCAAAGGGTCTAGCATATCTCTACTGGGAGCTTATCTACACAGAACTCGCCCATGAAAGCCTAAAGAACAACTTTTTAGAACGCTCACTCTATTATATAAATAGTGCAAAAGAGTATTATCTTGATAGGGTAGTTTTTTTTAATAGTAATTTAGGAAAGCTATCTCATAAAGAGAACAAGAAAAAACTAAATGAACTTAACAAGATTTGTGCAGACCTCTATCTCTTGCTGGGTAGAATATCTATGTATAAAGAGGACTATGTGAAAGCAAAAACAGAGTTTACAGTTGCCCAAGAGTTAAATCCTTATAGTGATAATTTTGTACTTCCCTATCTCGCAGAGGTTTATTTTCTTACAGGTAACTATGCTATAACAAAAACCCTTCTTAGTAGAACTAAAGATTTGGAGATGAACTCTACTCTTTATCCAATCATACAACAATGGAAGGCATCTTAAACTATGAAGAAATTTCCAAAAAGTGATAAAGTTGATATTATGCTATTTTCAGAGGGGACTTACCCCTATGTTAAAGGGGGTGTATCAAGCTGGATACTTCAACTTATGAAAGGACTCCCCCAATACACATTTGGTGTTTGTTTTGTCGGTGCAACTCCTATGCTTGATGGAGAGCCAATGCAGATTAGTTATGAGTTTCCACCAAACCTAAAACACTTAGAGGAGCATTATCTTTTTGACAATGATGAAAAGATAGTTCCAAAAAGAGTAAAAGGCAATAAAGAGGGCTTTGAAGCCATAGCATCACTATATAAGTCATTTAAGTCAAAAGATAAAACTATTCCCGAGATGCTTCAAAATATAAGTTTTTATACTAAAGATGTTACTTTTGATGACTTTTTACACTCTGAATGCTCATGGGATTTTATAACAGAAACTTATTCAAAAAACTGCCCTGATGTTCCTTTTGTTGATTACTTTTGGACTCTTAGAAATATTCACAAACCTATCTGGATTTTAGCAGATATAGCCAAAAATCTTCCAAAATCCAAGATATTTCACTCCCCCTCAACTGGTTATGCAGGTTTTTTAGGCTCACTCTGCTCCTATACATACAATCGCCCCTTTCTTCTTACTGAGCATGGAATCTATACAAGAGAGAGAAAGATAGATATGCTCAGTGCAAACTGGATAGAGTATAAAAAACCATCTCTACTGCAACAGCCCGAGGAGTATAACTATATCAAACGAATGTGGGTTAATTTTTTTGACCAAATTGGTGTTTTTTGTTACCATAGAGCAAACCATGTCCTCTCCCTTTTTTTAGGAGCTCAGAAAATTCAGGTCTCTTTTGGTGCAGATAAAGAGCGAACTATGATCATCCCAAATGGTGTAGATGTAGATGGACTGATGGCTACGATGATAAACAGAGCCAAAAAGCCTAAGCCTATCGTAACACTTATCGGAAGAGTAGTGCCTATCAAAGATATAAAAACTTTTATTCGTGCTATCAAAATTGCATCTGAAACTATTCCAGATATCGAAGGTTGGCTAGTTGGTGCTGTTGATGAGGACAAAGAGTATGTGCAGGAGTGTCAGCAGATGGCAATAGCCTTAGGGCTTAAAAAAAAGTTGCAGATTTTTGATGGTAACAAGACAGATATGAGCCTTGAAGAGATAGAGGTTCATAGCGATACCATAAAACTTTTCGGACATAGCGACATCAAACAAATCCTACCAAAATCAGCACTTCAAACACTCTCCTCTATTAGTGAGGGGATGCCTTTAGTCATACTTGAGGGTTATGCGGCTGGTGTTCCTTGTGTTGCAACAGATGTAGGAAGTTGCAAAGATCTTATAGAGGGTGGTATCAATAGTGATGATATAGAGATTGGAATCGCAGGGGCTATTACAGGTATTGCAGACCCAGATGCACTTGCAAGAGAGTATATTCGTCTCCTAGACTTTGACAATGGCGAGTGGAAAAAGGCTCAAAAAGTTGGGCTAACTCGTGTGCAGAGATACTACAGACAAGAGTCATTTTTACAAGATTATAAAAAACTTTATGAGAGAGCTAAAGAGCTTACTTGGGATGAACTTCAAGAAAAACTTTATGCAAAGCAGAGATAATGGCAGGTATAGGTTTTGAACTTCGTAAAATACTACAAGAAGATAGGCTTCTATCTCTAGCAAAAGTCTATGGATACTCAGCTATTTTAAGCTCTGGACCTTGGGTCATATCTATCGTTGCTATTTTACTTGTTGGGTTTATAAATATTGCAAACTATGGTTCTGATAGTGAGACCTATAGGTTTCAAGTTGTCATCACTTATGCCATAGCCTTAGCTTCTAGCCTTATTATTACAGGGATACTTCAACTTCCATTTACTAGATATATAGCAGACTTGATATACAACAATAGAGAAGATGAGATCTTGCCATCTTACTTTGGAGCCATTTTTATCTCTTGGTTTTTGGGTCTTGTTATTATCACCCCTTTATATATATGGGTTTTTGATTCGCAGAGTGCTGTTTTTATTATCGGTGTTATTGCTACATTTCTTGCTCTTTGTGGCGTATGGATCTCTAGCATCTTAGCAGCAAGTTTAAAGTATTACAATGGAGTCGTTTTGGCATATCTAGTCTCTTATGCTCTTATCGTCCTTATCTCTATCTTTTATGGTGATAGTGTTGAAAAGCTTATCTATACCTTCTTTCTTGGCAATACTGTTCTTTTTATTATACTAATGACACTTATTATCAAGTCTTATAACTCTTCAATATTTATCAAAATAGATTTTTTTCTTGCTAAAAACTTCTACTGGACACTTGCAATAGCTGGACTATCGTACAATCTTGGTGCTTGGGTTGATAAGATAATCTTTTGGTATCACCCCTCTACTGGCTATGCTGTGATTGGCAAGCTTCATGCTTCTATCGTATATGATATGCCTATATTTTTAGCTTATCTCTCTATCTTACCAGCAATGGCGATCTTCTTTTATAGGCTAGAGTCTGACTTCGCAGAAAAATATGACCTTTACTATGGCTCAGTAAGAAATGGTGGAACACTTCAGACTATTAGAAAATATAGAAACGACATGGTAGAAGTTGTTCGTTATGCCCTACATGAGATTTTGATGATTCAAGGAGTTGTTGATATTATTATAGTTTTAACAGCTCCCTCTATATTTGAGTTTTTAAATATTCCTAGGCTCTACATAGGGCTACTTTATGTTCTTATTGTAGGGGCAATGCTACAAGTGGCATTTATGTCTGTCTTAGCAATTCTCTATTATCTTGATAGAAAAAAGGTAGCCATGTGGCTATGTATTGCATTTTTTGTAACAAATACACTCTTAACTTTTGTCTCGATACAGATGGGACCTGCTATGTTTGGATATGGTTATACTGTATCTCTTTTACTTGTTTTTACAGCAAGTTTGATAGTGATAAGAGATGAAATGGATAGGCTTGATTATGAAACCTTTATGCTACAGTAGATCTCTACTACTTATACTTCTACTAAGCTCTCATCTTTTTGGAGCGATAAAAGATAAGAGTGCTATGGTTTATTATGGAAAGCATATATCTTATCCTATGGTTGGTATTCATGACTATATCATAGTACAACCCTCTCACATTAACACCTATACACATGGATTTAAGATCTACAAAAACAAGATCTATGCTTATGTAAGCATAGGGGAGATAGATAGAGATATACAAGAGTATAAGTCTATCAAAAAAGAGTGGATTCTCGCACAAAATGAGGCTTGGAGTAGTGATGTACTAGACTTAAACAATCTTGAGTATCAAGAGTTTTTATTTACAAAGATGATAGAAAAACAGATGAAAAGAGGATTTAAAAACTTCTTTTTTGATACTCTTGACTCCTATCAACTTTATGCTAAAACAGATGAGCAAAAAACTAAAAGTAAAAAAGCATTGGTTCATATCATCAACACTTTTCATAAACGATACCCAGACTCTAAGCTCATCATAAATCGTGGTTTTGAGATCATTGATGAGGTTCATGGCTCTATAGAAGCTGTCTTGTTTGAGTCCTACTATCGTGGGATTGGTGGAGATAGTCTTAGCTATAAAAAAGTTAGTGATATAGATAGAGAGTGGCTTGATATATATCTTAGAAAGATTAAAGCCTATAAGATTGATATTATCGCTGTAGATTATCTCAAATCTGAAGATATTGACACATCAAAGTGGCTTGTAGAAAAACTACAAAAGAGGCAAATGATACCATTTGTTTCGGTAAAATCACTAAATATCTATGGAAAATCTTCTAAAAATGCTATTAAAAGAGAGATTTTTACTCTAATTGATGAGAGTAGGTATGACAGAGTTTTTCAGTCTGCACACACACAAGGTGCTACCCCCTTGGAGTATATGGGCTATATCCAAAAGATACATGACATAAACAAGGGACTCCCAAAAGTAGAAGAGATGTCACAATATGCAGGAGTAATCATCTGGCTCAACACACAAGCAAAAGATCAAAAAGCACTCATCGAGTGGCTACTAAAACTAAAAAGCATAGGGCTAAAGTTTGCCTTTGCTAACTCTTTTGGTTTAAACAAAAATGAGTACCTAAAAAAGCTAGATATACAGATGCAAACTCCATCTACATCAATGTTTGACAAATCTACAATACTTTATCAAGATAAGATGCTAGGATTTGAGATAAATCCTTCTTTATCTCAAGCAGATAGCTACTACAACATTCTTAAAGGTGATGCTCTTTTCAAACTAAAAGACTCTTTAGGAAACACGAGTACTCTTGGGGCTATTATGCCTTGGGGAGGATACTCTATTTCTGACTCTTTTAGTGTAGAGATAGCTGGCGATAATCTCTGGAGTATAGACCCTTTTGCATTTTTTTCTAAAGCTTTAAGGCTTGAAGAGTTGATAGTTCCCGATACAACTACAAAAAACTCAAAACGACTTTTGTTTACTCACCTTGATGGGGATGGCATCATAAATCGTGTCGAATGGAATCCAAATCTTTTTTCAGGCGATACTATCTTAAATGAAGTTCTTAAAAAGTATCAAATCCCACACTCGGTCTCTATAGTAGGTGCGGAGGTCAATACAGAGGGTCTCTATCCTAAAGTTTCTAACTCTCTTGAAGAGATTGTAAAAAATATATATGCACTTAAAAATGTAGAGGGTGCAACACATACCTACACACACCCTTTTTACTGGAAAAAGATAATCAACGATGATTTAGATGAGAAGTATCGTCTTAAAGTAAAAGGCTATAAATTTTCTATACAAAGAGAGATACTTGGCTCTATTAAAAATATCAACCAAAAGTATATCGCTAAAGGCAGAAAAAAAGTAAATACAGTTTTTTGGAGTGGGGATTGTCTTCCAACAGAGAAAGTTCTTGAGTATGTTTATAAAAATGATATTTTAAACATAAATGGTGGCGATACCTACATTACCAATCTTCACCCTTGGCTTTCATATATTGCACCCGCTGGTTTACAAAGAGGAGATTTTTATCAAATATATGCAGGTGTTCAAAATGAAAATATCTATACGAATAATTGGAGAGGTCCTTTTTGGGGATTTAAAAGAGTTATAAAAACTTTTAAACTCACTAACTCACCTCGGCGATATAAGCCTATAGATATCTACTATCATTTTTATTCAGGATCTAAAAGAGCATCACTCAATGCCCTAAAATCTGTTTTTGAGTGGTCAATGGCTCAAGATGTTATGCCTATCTTTACTTCAGAATATATTCCTATTGCTATGGACTACTATAGTGTTTCTATGGCAAAAGAGGGTGATCTGTATCTTTTTGATGGGATGAAAAATATAAAAACACTTCGCATAGAGAAAAAAGATATGAGTGTTGACTTAGCTTCATCTCAAAATATTTTAGGTTTTAGTCATTTTGAGAGCCATACTTTTATTCACATCAATAATGCTCAAAAAGTCTTACTAAAACCCTCTTTAACAGACAAAAAAAATATCCCCTATCTTATAGGTTCTAATGGGAATGTTGAGTTATCACAAACCGATAAAAATAGATATAATTTCTCTTTCATATCACATGTCCCTGTCAATTTAGAACTTTTTATACCAAAAAAATGCACCTTTTCTTCATCACTAAAAATAGACAAAAAAGTTAAAGACTCTAAGTTGAAACTCAAGTTTTCAACTGCAAAAAAAGTGAAGATAGATGTCCTATGTAGATAGGAGTAAAAAGTATGTAACTTCATACAAAGAAATCTCTATAATTTTTATATTTTTTAGTATAATCTTGTTTGTTATATTTCCAAAAGAACTTATTTTAAGAAATATACTTGCAGAAAATTCAAACTATGACCTCAGCATGCTTTATTTGAAAAATATGCTAAAAAATGATCCTAAAAATGAAAATCTTATGCTCATGCTAGCTACTCAAAGTATCAAAAGTGGAAAAAAAGATCTAGCTTACAAACTCTTAGAACTCCTTAAAAACTCAAAAGACAGAGCTATTCGTTCACAAGCCTATACAAAAAGTTATACCTTAGCAAAAGAAAATTATTTCTATTTTCAAAGTAAAGGTGATGAGCTTAAAAAAGATAAATACTTCTCTATACTAAAGGAACTATTTAAAACAATAAAATCAGAAGATTTTTATAGTTCAGCGGACAATCAGAGCATTTTTAAGGAGTCTTTGTTTGTGCATGATAGTAAAAATGCTTACAAATATGCACTCAAAGAGATATCTAAGGAGATAAGGGTTAAAAATCTTGAGTCTGTTTATTATCTATCTTTAGAACTAAAAAACTTTGGTGAAGCATTGCAAATCTTAGAAAAACTTACTGTTCTAGATGCAGTAAATAAAAGCAAATGGAGAGAGGCAAGCTATTTTGTAGTATCAAGTAACTATTCACAAAAAGGTGCAGAACTATTTTTAAGAGAAAAAGCAGAAAAGTCTCGATATTGGCAATCAAAGTTTGCAGAGCATAAGGTCAAAATCAAAGAGTATAAGCAAGCATCTAGTATCTATATGGGTCTTTTTAATAGCGAGAAAAATTATAAAAAGAAAAAGAAGTTTTTTTACAAGACGATCGAGAATCTAAATGCTAGCAATGATAAAAAGTATGCTGTAAACTTTGCTAAAAGTCATGAGTCGTACTATTTTCAAGACAAAGAAGTTCGCTATTTTATACTTAAACTATATCTTGGTAATGGCTCCCTAAATAGTGCGGCAGATCTATCTCAAAAAATACTAAAAAAGATTATGAAATGATTCGCTTACTTTTAGTAGTCCTGCTTTTTAGTCCCTCTCTTATGGCTCAAGAGAGAGAAAGCTACAAACTACAAGATAAAGAACTCAAACTAATGTTTAGATCTTTTCTTTATGTAAAAGATCTTGAAAGTGCCTATAAAACAGCTCAAATAGGATACAAATATAATCCAAAATCATACTACTGGAACCAAAAAATGGCAGAGATTTCAAGATGGACAGGTCGAGGAACTCAAGCACTAAAGTATATGATGTTTATCTATAACAACAACTATAGTACGAAACTCCAAAATGATATTATTGAGTATGGTTTAGCGAGTTATCAGTATGAACAAATCGATGAGCTAGTTGTTGATAAGGCCAGAAGAGATCCAACTGAGACCAATATAGATAATATGATCTCTATATATTCAAAGATTGGAGAACCACGAAAATCAGCAGAAATACTTTTAAAAGAGTATAAAAAACAGCCAAAAAGAGATATTTATCTCACAAAGGCACTTCAAATATATCTCGATATGGGAGATTTGAGTCAAGCATCTAAGCTTGTTACTCTTATGAAAAAAAAGAAGTTGTATAGTTCTAAAAATGCAGAACTTATGGCATACTATTACTATCTGAGTCAAGATATACAGAGTGCTTATGATATACTTATTCTTGCAGATAAGAGTAACTTATCTGTACAATATTATGAGCTACTTAGTGACATCGGCTGGTACTTGCAAAAACAAAAACAAGCAGGAGAGGCTTCAGTAGAACTCTATAAGATCAAAAAAGCTAGACTAGTTGACTATGAGAGAATCTCTCTAACTCAAAAAGAGAAAAATCTCTCCCTTGTTTCAGATACCTCTGTTGAAGCATACCAGCAGTATGGAGTAAGCTACATCTTTTTAGGTTATGCAGACTATGCTTTAAAAGTAAAACAATACGATCAACTTCAAGCAAAAATAACTACTCTTGATGCAAAAAATAGCCCCATTTTAAAAGAGGCACAATACTGGATAATCAAAGCACGGCTCTATGCTCACTATAAAGAAAAAAAGTATGCGATAAAAGCACTTCAAAAGGCTCTCTCTTTAGATGCAAATAACAAACAGATAGAACTAAGTATCTTATATCTTTATATAGAGTATGAGCTAAATGAAGAGCTAAAACTTAAACTAGATGCTCTTAGTGAAAGAAAAGAGCTACCTTCATATTTTTATTTTACTATGGCATCTTCATATTTTTATCTTCAAGACATAGACCGAGCAGCTTACTTTATGGATAGGGCAAGAGAGGAGGGTACTGACACAGTAAATAGTTTGGATTTTATATCTTTAGAGGCTTTTATAGCACAAGCTAGAGATCAAGAAGCTCTTTTTTTACTTAAGATGAGAAAAAAAAGAGAGAGCTTAGAACTTCAAGCCAAAAACAATCCTCTACTTCTCAAAGAGAGTGATTTTTTAAACAGTTATCTCAATTGTATTATCTATTTGGTGGATACTGATGAGTTTATGGAGCAGTTACAAAAGGCTAGAAAATATCTTAAAGAAGAGGATTATAAACGACTAAAATATAGCTTTGCATCTAAGATAGGAGCAGATGAGAAAAGCAATATCATCTATAACAGCATAGGAAAAAAAGAGCTATGGATGAGACTAAGTCATGCTATGCTTGAGTATCAACACTCAGATTTGCAAGATTTACTAGAGCAGTATCAAAAGTTTCTCCCTCAAAACGATGCTACTTTTATCGCAGCCAACGATGGACAGACAGCACTTGCTCAAACTTTAGCTTTTAATGCTTTGATGCACAACAATAGTGCTAAAAACAGTTTCATAAATCATAGAGATTTGACAAGAAAAAGAACTGATTTGTTACAAGTACAACCTCTTTACTTATTTAGAGACCCTTTAAAACAAGAGGGCATTGGACTTAAAAACAGAACTTATATCAAGAGAGGTTTTTATCTTCATACAAACTTTAGCTACTTTAATAACTACTCATTAGATGAAAATCTTTTACATAATGTTCCAAAGAACATACTAAAAGCAGGAGTAGGTATCAGTAGAGAGTTTCAAAGAGGATTAGTGAAGCTAAACATAAACTACCATGATGCAATGGATAACTATCTATCGTATGACCTTAAGGGGATATATCGAGTTAATAGCAACTTCTTGAGTACTTTTAAAGTTGCTCATGATATAGACATAGATGAGAGCATACAGTTGCTACTTGGTGGGAAAAAAGATATGCTAGAACTATCAGTGCTTGAAAATATTTTAAGCTCTACATCTTTAGAGTACCTATATAGACACTCTAAGTATAGCTCTCAAGATGATATTTTTTTAGGTTCTGGTGATTATGCAAGAGTTATACTTGCACATCAGCTAAGAGTAGGCTACCCTGATATGAGAATCTCTACATTTGGAGATATAGGCACCTATGATGAGACTAAAGGAACTCGTGGAAATATAGACAAACTACAAAAACAGAAGATGGATGCACTTCCGCAAGACTTCTACAACCTAGGTTTTAACTTCGCCTACGGTATGCAAAATAGAAATCTTTACACAAATATTTGGAGACCATACTTTGGTGTATCCTCATACTACAATAGCTACTCTGAAAGTCTGAACTTTGGTGGCGAGCTAGGAGTGGGTGGCGAGCTAAGTTCTCAAGACCATCTAGTCTTAGGATCAAGCTATTCACAGTCTATAAATGGAGTCGATGGCAATATATTTAAACTATTTTTGAAGTATGAGTTTCTTTATACAAAATAATATAGTTCTAAGCTAATCAATAGTGTTAAGCTCTTATTATTGTTGTGATGATATAATCGCGAAAATATTAATATAGAAGGTATAAAATGTACGATGCACTATTTGAAGATGAAGATGATGTACTACTGGGTTCTCCTCTTAGCAAGCTAATGGATATAATTTTTAATGCCAACAATGATGTTGTTCGCTTTGACTTAGAAAACTTTATAAGAAGAAGAGCTGCTTTAGAGATGGTTCTTGAAGAAAAACTCGGTGAAGATTTTTCTAGGGAGATAGATATATTTATGGTTCAAAATCGTGATGATGTTGAAACTAAAATGAAAAGTTTAAGTATAGAACTTATGGGCGATATAGTTTCTAAAAGCGAATAAAAATTGAAAGTTGTTTTACAAGTTTTTCTACTATTTGCACTTAGTTTAAGTGTGATTCATGCAGAAGAGTTTAGAGATGTTGTTACTATATCTTTAAAAAAGGATGAACTAAAGAAAATTCTTGTAAAATATGGAGCAATTTCAAAGCTTCTAAAATTTAGATGGACTTTGTATAAAAATGATGGTTTAGTTATCCATCGCTCTTATGACAGAGTTGTTGCACAAAATATACTATATTTAGAGTATGCAAGCAATAGTTTTATAGTTGTACTTAAGCCAAGGGGTACTAAATACTATAAGGCTCCCTATATGCTTGTTAAATTTAAAGAGTTCGACTTTGAAAAAGAAGAAGCAATATTTGACCTGTTGCTATCTGATAAAAGTATGTCATTAGAATTAAAATATTTAAAGAATAACTAAAGAGGTGCTTATGCAAAGAGTAGAACGAGAGATACAAAGACTTATAAAAGAGATCGACTATGATGAGGTAACTCGTCTTTTTAATATGCTCAGTGGTGGTAAAAGACTAAGAGCAAAGTTGATTTTAAAGATAGCCCCAGATGAAAAAGATGCTCCTCTTTTGGCTGCCATAGTTGAGCTTATACATGCTGCGAGTTTACTTCATGATGATGTGATAGATGAAGCCCTAACAAGAAGAGGTGTAGCATCTGTAAATGCAACAGATGGAAGTAAGATAGCGGTGATGCTAGGAGATGTTCTTTACTCAAAAGCTTATAGTGAGCTTGTGGGTTTTAACAAAGATATAGCTCAGTGTGTGGCTTCTAGTGTTACCTCTCTATCATGTGGAGAGATGCAAGATGTCGAGATGGCAAAGGAGTTTAATGAAGATGAAGACAAATACTTAAAAATGCTTTATCTCAAAACTGCTACACTCATAGAGTCAGCGGCATACTCATCTGCACTCTTAGCTGGTAAAGATGCTCCATCTTATGGCATCTATGGAAAAAACCTCGGTCTATCCTTTCAAATAATTGATGATATTTTAGACATTACTTCAGACTCTGCTACACTTGGTAAGCCTGCAATGCATGACTTTGTAGAGGGGAAATGTACTCTTCCCTATATTCATCTTTATAAAGAGCTAAACAAAGAAGATAAGCAAAGGTTAAAAGATCTACATGCCAAAACTATAGATGCATCAGAAACTCTTTGGATAAAAGAAAAGATGAGAGAGCATAAAAGCATAGAAAGATCATACGAGCTTGCTCAAAAACTATCAGATGAAGCTATGCTTTGTGTTAAAGATGATATAGAGTTGATAGAAATCCTAAAAACAATGATAAAAAGAAGTTACTAATGCACTACTTAAATATAAGTTTTTCACATAAAAACTCTCCTCAAGAGATACGAGAAAAGTTATCTTACCCAGATAAAGAGCATGTAAGTGGATGTTTAACTAAACTAAACCAAAGCCCATTTATAAACGAGTGCATACTTATTTCAACTTGCAATAGAATGGAGATATTTTGTAGCTGTAGCGATATAGTTGGAGCTACGCAGCATATATTTGAAAAGCTTACTCAAAGAGTTGGCATAGGTATCGAAGAGTTAGAGGGTCGTGCCGATATATATGATGATAGTAGTGCGATACATCATCTTTTTACTGTGGCATCTTCACTTGACTCTATGGTCATAGGTGAAACACAAATAGCAGGACAACTAAAAGATGCTTTTAGGTTTTCTTATGACAACGGTTTTTGTGGTCAAAAATTGGCTCGTGCAATGCACAATGCTTTTAAGTGTGCGGCAAAGGTTAGAAATGCTACAGAAATTTCTTCTAAGCCAGTTTCAGTTGCAAGTGTAGCGGTATCAAAACTAAAGTCAGTACTAGATAGTGTAGAGGGTAAAAAAGCTCTTATCATCGGTGTTGGAGAGATGTCAGAGATAACAGCAAAACATATGATATCAAATGGTGCCGATGTTTATATAATGAACAGAACAAAAGAAAAAGCTTATGTTTTAGCAGAGGAGTGTGGAGCTAAGTTTTTAGACTTTGACCAACTAGCAACTGCGATAAATGAGTTTGAAATTCTTTTTACTGCTACATCTTCTCCTATTCCTATTATTACAGATGAGATCATAAAGTCGTGTGATTTTGATAGATATTGGTTTGATTTGGCACTTCCTAGAGATATTAGCTATCATAAGGGCGAGAGAATAAACCTTTATCAAGTTGATGACTTAAAAACTATTGTTGATGAAAACAAAGGCTTAAGAGAGGAAGAAGCACGAAAAGCACATACTATTATAGGAAGAAGTACCGTTGCTTTTTTTGATTGGCTCGATACTCTAAATATAGAACCTATGATAAAAGAGATATATGAAAAGGCTTTTAAAGATGCAAAGATAGAAAGTGATAGAGTTATAGATAATGGCTTTATTCCAAAAGAGTATGAAAAAGAAGTACACAAGATGGCACAGCAAGTTATTAAGAGATTTTTACACGAAATGACTTCAAAGATGAGAAGTGTGTCTGAGGAGTCAAAGTCAGATATGATAACAGGAGCATTACAATTTTTGATAAAACAAAATACAAATGTAGAGATACCAGACAAGTACAAGTGCGAACATGCATTAAATGTAATCCAAGGAGCAAGTAAATGAGAAGAAGTAAAGCTTTTATACCTACAACAAAAGAGGCACCCTCGGATGCTTCTCTACCCTCACATCAGTTTTTAGTTCGTGGTGGTTTTATAAACCAGCAAGGTGCTGGACTCTATAACTATATGCCCTTAGGCAAGATAGTACTAGAGAAGATAAGGTCTATTGTAAAAGAGGAGTTAGATAGCTCAGGCTGTATAGAAGTTCAGCTTAGTTTTGTGACTCCTATGGCTTTATGGGAGAGAAGTGGCAGGGCAGATGCTATGGGCAAAGAGATGCTTCGCATACAAGACAGACATCAAAACCCTTTTGTGCTAAGCCCTACAAATGAAGAAGCTATGGTAGAGCTGGTTAAAAATAGAGTAAATAGCTATAAAGACCTACCTCTAAACCTATACCAGATAAACACAAAGTTTCGTGATGAGGCAAGACCTAGATATGGACTGCTTCGAGGTCGTGAGTTTTTGATGAAAGATGGCTACTCTTTTCATGCATCTAAAGAAGATATGGTGAGAGAGTTTGACTTGATGGAGCAAACTTATAAAAATATTTTCACTAGACTTGGTCTTGATTTTAGAGTAGTTTTAGCAGATAGTGGTGCTATTGGTGGTAGTGGAAGTAAAGAGTTTCATGTTTTAGCTGATAGTGGCGAGGATACTATCATAGTATGTGATAGGTGTGATTATGGTGCAAATATTGAAACCATAGATAGCATAAACGAGGATGATTTCAATGAGTTTACCTATGAAGAGTTACAAACAAAAAACATAGAAGAAAAATGTTCTTGTGGTGGTACTCTTAGCTTTAAAAAGGGCATAGAAGTTGGACATATATTTCAGCTTGGAACAAGATACTCTAAGGAACTAGAGGCAAACTTTAATGATGAAAATGGAAAACCAAAACCATTTGAGATGGCAACTTTTGGCATCGGAGTCAGCCGTTTAATAGCATCTGTGATAGAGCAAAACCATGATGAGCATGGTTGTATATGGACAAAATCAACAGCACCCTATATGGTCAATGTGATGGTTTCAAACATAAAAGATGAAGAGCAAAGTTCTCTTGGCGAAGAGTTATACTCAAAACTATTAGATGCTAAAGTTGAGACTATTATAGATGATAGAAAAGAGCGTTTTGGTTTTAAGATGAAAGATGCAGAACTTATTGGTTTCCCATATACTGTTATCATAGGAAAAGAGTTAGTAAATGGTCTTGTTCAGATATATGATAGAAAAACAAAAGAGAAACTTTCTGTAAGTAAAGATGAAGTTTTTGAAAAAATAATGGAACTTATATAAGATGATATATTTTATACTATACCTTTTCTTAGAGGTTATAATATCTGTAAATATTTCATCAACTATAGGCGGACTAGCTACTTTTTTTGAGATAGTTTTCACGGCAATTATAGGCATAAGCATCTTAGTAAACTTTAGAAGAACTTTACTAGAAAATATTACTGCTGTTTCTTATAATGCCATCGACTTAAGAGAGTTTCAAAGACTAAACCTATTTAGTATTATCGGTGCTTTTTTACTGATAATGCCTGGTTTTTTTACAGATGCCATAGGTGCTTTAATGCAGTTTAGTGTTTTTACAAGTATGCTTGTAAATAGATACAATGTAAAGTCAGGTAACTATGAAGCACCTGCTCAAGAAGAATATATACAAAAAAACATAAAAAAGGATCCAAATGTTATTGATGTTGAGATTATTAGCAACGACACTTCTACTAAATAGTTTACTAGGTGCATCTATATTGAACAAAGATATAGAGCAATTTTTAAAAAAATCTTTCGAGGTAAACCCAAATATCATTGCACTAAATGTAAAGGTTGTACAAAGAACACCTGTTAAGCAGATGAAAAACTGGGAATCTTTTATCATCAGTATAGATGCTACTGTAAAAGCAAAACCTAAGCCTCGCCAAGTAAAACAAAAGATGATTTGGTTTAGCAATGGCATAGTAATGACACAGGATTTACTAGATATAAAGTCAGGAGAAAGCTTAAAAGATCTAGTTTCTCCATCTTTTAAGCAAGAGTATTATAAAAAAGAAAACCTTATCTATGGTAATGAAAATGCGAAACATAAAGTAGCTATATTTTCAGACCCATTATGTCCATTTTGTAGAAGGTTTGTTCCAGAAGCTATAAACTATATGAAAAAGCAACCAGATAAATTTGCTATATATTATTATCATTTTCCACTTCCATCATTGCACCCTGCGGCAGTTGAGTTGGTTAAAGCAGCCATAGTTTCTGAACTTCAAGGCAAAAAAGATGTTGTACTAAAACTATACAAAGTAGATATAGATGCTAATGAGCGAGATGTTAAAAAGATACTAGCCGCTTTTAACAAGGAGATGAAGACAAATGTTAAACCATCAGACTTAAACTCAGATGCTGTTAAAAAACATATAGTAAGTGACTTAAATGTTGCAGATGCTGTTATGGTTAGTGGAACACCAACTATCTTTTTTGATGGCAAACTAGATAAAACAAAAAGAAAATTTCAAGAGGTTAAGTAGATGCATAGTGAAGTGGATGCTCTTGGGGTGCGAAAGTTAGTTATCGCTACAAGAGTTTCACAGTTGGCACTTTGGCAAGCATATCACATAAAAGATAGAGTAGAAGCCTCTTTTTCTGATATAAAAGTTGAGCTAAATGAGATACTTAGTAATGGTGATAAGATTTTAGATAAACCATTGGCTTTGATAGGCGGTAAGGGTCATTTTACAAAAGAACTAGAAGATGAGATCTTGGCTGGAAATGCTGATATGGCTGTTCATAGCTTAAAAGATGTTCCGACATATATCCCCGATGGACTAGAGCTTGTTGCAGTTACACAAAGACAAGACCAAAGTGATGTTTTTCTTTCACACAACTATGCAAGACTTGAAGAGTTGCCTCAAGGTGCAGTAGTTGGCACAACAAGCCTAAGACGAAGGATGCAACTCTTGCAAAAAAGACCAGACTTAAAAGTAAAAGATTTGAGAGGAAATGTAAACACAAGACTAGCAAAGCTTAAAGATGCTCAATACGATGCTATCATACTAGCATGGATAGGTCTTAAAAGACTTGACTTACTCAAAGATATCCCCTTTACACAAAAGCTATCACTTGATATGATGATACCTCCTATGGGTCAAGCATCCCTAGGTATAGAAGTCATCAAGGGTGATAAAAAAATTCTTGAAATTGCACAAAGCTTAAATGATGAAAACACTTTTATATGCACACAAATAGAGAGAGATTTTATATCTAAGATAGGAGCAGGATGCTCTGCTCCTGTCGCTTGCAATGCTGTTTTAGATGAGGGCAAAGTTACTTTTAGAGTGATGCTAGGCTTTCCCGATGGCACAAATATCATGCAAGAAAAAGTTGTAGTGGATGTAAAAAAGTCTAAAGATATAGGCTTAGAGCTTGCTAGTAAAATGATAAAAAACGGTGCAATAGAGTTACTAAAAAATGCAGAAAATATAGCATTTAAAGATGAGATGCCACAGAGACTGTAGAGAGATATATGAAAGTAGTGATAACAAAGGGATGTGAAAAGTAGCTACTACTTTCTAGTCGTAAGCTCTTTCATCTCTTTTATAGCATCTGACAAACCACAAAAGATACTTTTTGCTACGATGCTCTGCCCTATATTTAACTCTGTTATCTCTTTTATCTCCATCATATATGAAACATTATGGTAGTTTAGTCCATGTCCTGCTGCTACTTCAAGACCTAACTTTTTAGCATAAATAGCGGCATTTTTTATATCTTCTAGCGATAACTCAACCCTTCTTTCTAGCTCACTTCTTGAAAGTTCAAGCTCTTTTATAGAGTGGTTTGAGTGAGAAAGTGAAGAGTTTAGCATAGCAAAAATATTTGCGAAACTACCTGTATGAAGCTCCACCATCTCCGCACCCAACTCTTTAGATGCCTTTATAGCCTCTAAGCTAGGATCGACAAACAGAGAAACAGGGATGCTAGAGCTATGTAGCTTTTTTATAGCAGATGCTATCTCGCTTTTAAAAGAAAAAACATCAAGTCCACCCTCTGTTGTAACTTCTTCTCTTTTTTCAGGAACTAAAGTTGCACGATGTGGTTTTAGCTCACTTACTATATCTAATATTTCTCTGTTTATAGAGCATTCTAAGTTTACAGGAAGTTGTGAGAATTGCATGATGTTTTTAGCATCTATATCTTTTATATGTCTTCTATCTTCTCTAAGATGTATAGTGATTTGTTCGGCTCCAGAGGCACAAGCAACATATAAAGCATTTAGTATATCTGGGTCATTAACCTTTCTTGCTTCTCTTAAAACTGCTACATGGTCTATGTTTACACCTAGCTTCATACTCACTATCCTTTTGCTTCATTCATAAAAGTTATATAGTCATCTTCTAAACTCTCATGTTTTACTAGATTGCCTATATGAACCTTAACGACCCTAGCTTCTTTATATGGAGCATTTTTAAAAACATCTTCAAGTGTATCGTTTATAAATACTGGAGCAATATCAAGTTTGTTGGCTTTTGCAATTTTTTGTGCTCCACTTTGAAACTTTAATATATCTTTTTCTTTGTTTCTCTGACCCTCTGGAAATATATAGATATTGAAGTCATCTATCTTTGAAAGTGTCTTTTTTATCTCTTTAAAAAACTTCAAAAGACCCTTTCCTGTTTCTAGATCAACACTTATACAAGCACTATACTTAAAAAAGTTACCATAAAAAGCATCGAACAGCTCTTTTTTTGCTATCCAAGCTCCATTTTTATTATATTTTTTAAAGATACTTTCCATCACGATGATATCTAACAAGGAACGATGATTTATCGCATATAAAACCTTGTTTTGTTTTGGTACCTCACCTATTATCTCTACTTCTATGTTTAAGTATTCTAACATCTTAGTGGAGAAAGATTGTCTATCACAAGAGAGTTGTTTATAGGCTGACTTGAAACTTATAAAAGGGTGACAGTATGTTTTTTCAAAAATATTTATATACTTATAGGTAAGTTTAGCCATAAATATCATTTTTTTAAACTCTTTAAACATAAACTACCTATTTTGAACGATGAAGTGGATGTTTATATTCATTTTTCTCACAAGCACTAAAAGTACTTATGATGCCTAGAGCAATAACAACACTTAAGATAATTTTTTTCATTTTAAACCTTTATATTAAAAACTATTTCTTATTATATCATCAATTTTTGTAATTTTGTCTGTTTTATCAAAACAACTATTCTTAGAGCATACTAAATAGTCTATATCTTTTGTTACTTTTTTGTGTAAGAAAGGGTATTTTAACCTACTTAGCTCATAGGAGTTGTTGTTTAGGTTTAAAACATTTGACTTTATAATCCTGTCGCCCTTTAGGTACCGTAACATCTCTTTAAGCATTGCAGGATAAACAACAGGTCTTTTTCCTAATTCATGAGAGTTGTATTCTAGTGTTAAAAAAGCAAAGTGGGTATACTTTTCATCTTCAAGTAAAATAGCTAAAGAGTTTAGAACTCCAACCATGATACTCACACAACTTGTGTATGTATTGTCTGCTATGTCAGCCTTTGTTTGAAACTCTCCATCGCTAAAGTTCCAACTTCCTTTATAGAAAAACCTCTCCAAGGCGATGTTAGTAAATCTTTGAGCTTGTATAAGATACAGCTCCTCTGCTGTTGCATCATAAGCTTCTATAAGGGCTTGTGCTAAAAAAGCATAGTCCTCTAAAAAAGCTTCTATCTTTGGTTTTTTATCTATAAGTGTTGTGTGATAAAGTTTCTCATCAATATAGATAGTTTTCACTAAAACATCTATGCTTTTTATGGCTCTTTTTTTATACTTAGCATCTATGTTTCCTAAGACAAACAGGGCTTTTATCATCATAGCCGACCACGAAGTTTGAATCTTTTTATCTATAAATGGATACTCTCTTGAAGTTCTAAGTTTTTGTAAGATGGTTTTGATGTTTTGAAACTCTTTGGGTGTATCTCCATCTTTAAAATGTATGATATTTTTCCCCTCAAAGTTTCCATCTTTAGAGATATCCATCTTTTTTAGTATATGCTCTATGTTTTCATAGTTATTTTGTTTTAAAGCTTCATAAACCTCTTCATAACTGTATATAAAGTAAGTTCCCTCCTCGCCCTCGCTATCGGCATCACTTGCACTATAAAAGAGGTCATCTTCACTCATAAAGCTATACCAAAAGTCCGCAATCTCTTTAGCAATACTAAGATAAGTTTCATCTCCATAAGCTAAGTAGGCTTTTGCATAGAGTTCACAAAGTAGGGCATTGTCATAAAGCATCTTTTCAAAGTGAGGAACCCTCCATTTGCTATCAACCGAGTAACGACAAAAACCACCATCCACAAGGTCATAGATGCCACCTTTTTTCATAGAGTTTAGAGTGTGGACTAGCATCGCTTTTGCGGATGTGTCATCATAGAGTTTATCTATAACTAAGAGTGTAGAAAGTGTAGATACATGAGGGAATTTAGGAGATGTTGAGAAGCCACCATCTTTTGTTTCATAGTTGTTTTTTACTTGAAGCATAAAGTTTTTTCTAAAGTCTTCGCTTAAAACAGTTGCTTTTTCTGGATGTTCTTGCTTTTGTAAAAAGTTTTGAATCTCATCAGCATTTTTGTAAACCTGTTCATCATTTTGCAATATCTTAGAACTTATAATCTTTGTAAGTTCTATAAAACCCATACCCTCTATAGAGCCTGCTCTTGACTCTGGAGGTATATAAGTTCCTGCAAAAAAAGGCTTGTTTTGTGGAGTACAAAAGATAGAAGTAGGCCAACCACCTGAACGACGATTTAACAAGCTATAAACCTCTTGATAATGCTTGTCGATGTCTGGTCTTTCCTCTCTATCGACCTTGATACAAACAAAACTATCATTTAAAATATCTGCACACTCTTTGTTTTCAAAAACTGTTTCTTCCATAACATGGCACCAGTGACAAGAACTATAACCTATGGAGATAAATATAGCTTTATTTTCAGCCTCAGCTTTTTCAAATGCCTCATCACCCCAAGGGTACCACTCAACAGGGTTTTGCTTGTGTTGTTGCAGGTAGGGGCTATCTTCTTTTTCCAATCTATTTGACATAATAATTTCTCTTATATTTTAATTATCAGCAGAGTAGGGCAATATTGCTAATGAAGTGCTGAAATGATTTAATAGTTAAATAGTTTAAGAATAGCCCATAGGTAGAAAATAGGGAATATAAAAGCTTACAAATTGGTTTTTCAACTAATATATAGGTATAATAATAGACAATAAAGGAGATGACAATAGATGATG
>JAERRX010000162.1 GCA_016735225.1 Sulfurimonas sp.
AAAAAACAGGAAAAACATATAGACTGCCAACAGAAGCAGAGTGGGAATATGTAGCAAGAGCAGGAACCACCACAAAATACTCTTTTGGAGATAGTGATAATAGCTTAGGCTCTTATGCTTGGTACGACTCAAATAGCAACTCTAAAACCCACCCAGCAGGACTAAAAAAACCAAACCCTTGGGGAGTATATGATATGTATGGTAATGTTTGGGAGTGGTGTGAAGATTGGTATATAGATAACTATGAAAATACACCTCGTGATGGAAGTTCCTATAATAATAAAAAAAGTTATAAAGTCCTTCGTGGTGGTTCGTGGAACTATTCTTCTGGCATCCTTCGCTCGGCGATTCGGAACTGGTACGATCCTGGCGGCACGTACTACAGCAATGGGTTTCGCTTGCTTCGGGAACTTTAAATTTGAAGTTTAGTGTTTTTTGGTTTTGGGATTTTTACTTTTTTAATTTTAAAACGGCGTAGCCCGAAATTTTTTTAAAACTAAAACTAAAATGAGTTTTATTGAACTATATTCTTAATTTTGTTATAATGACTTATGAAAAAAGATATAACCTCAAAAGAGACCATTAAAGCTATCACTTATGATATAGCTACATATATCTTAAAACTTAAGATGTCAAAAGATTTTGAGTTTGTAGATAAAGAAATTCAAACCATAGAAAAAAGAGAAGCTGATATAGTAGCACTTTGTAAAATAGATGATATTGAGTCTATTTTACACATAGAGATACAAAACTCAAACGATAACACAATGAATACTAGAATGTTAAGATACTATGTAGATATAAAAACTAGATATTCAAAAATGCCAATATATCAATATGTCATCTATATAGGTAAACCAAAACTATCTATGAAAAATCATATAAAAGATATACAACTAGACTTTAAATACAATATCATAGATATGCACAAGATAGACTGTGAAGAGTTTATAAAGCTAGACAATCCAGATGCTTTAGTATTGAGTATATTGTGTGACTTCAAAGGTAAAGACGAGCTTGATGTTCTTGTATTTTTAACAAGTAGGCTAGATGAGTTGATAAAAGATGACGAGCATAGACTAGGTAAATATATGCTCATACTAGAAACACTATCAGAAAATAGAAATTTAAAAGAAACACTAAAGGAGGCAGAGATGCTACTACGAGATATAAAATTTGAAAACCTACCAAGCTATGAGATAGGTATGGAAAGAGGAATGGAAAGAGGAATGGAGCGAGGAATGGAGCGAGGAATATTTCAAGGCAGAGAAGATGGTATATCACAAGGTAAAATAGATACAGCTATTATGATGATAAATGATTACAATTTACCAAAAAAAGAGGTAGCAGACAAGCTTGATATTTCACTTGAGTTATTGCTTGAGCATCTCAAACGCTAAAGGTAGGATATATAAAATGAAGTTTTTGCACACACTTGGGTATCATAGCTTTTGGTATTATAATTGCTTAGATATTTAAATGGGTAAAGGATATTCCCAAAATTAAACTAGTCAAGGATGATACAAAAAGGCTATATTATGAAAATAGAGTCACACGAGATTGCGATGCAATCACAACACACACTCCAAAGAGTTGAGCTAAAAAGCGAATTTAGCTTTTCCACTTTCTTCACTCAAAACAGACTAGCAGAACAAGATAGTGAGTTAGTCAAAGAAGACGAGCTTAAAACAAACAATGACTTAAGTAGTTATTTTAGTGATAAAGCAAAAACCATCAACTCTATCGTGCAGAACCTCATAGAGATGCTTCAAAACAAAAGCCAAAAAGAACCAGAAGAAAACCAAGAAGTTTTTGGGTATTCTCACTTTTCTATGATGGAGAGTTTTGAAGAACATGAGAGTTTGAGCTTTTCTACTAAGGGACATATTAAAACGGATAAAGGTACTCTTGATCTAGATCTTAACTTTTCAATGAGTAGAGATTTTGTGATAGAAAATCGTATAGATATATTTAGTAGTTTTGACCCTCTTGTCATCAACTTAGATGGAGATATTCCAGATTTAAGTTCAAACACTTTTTCTTTTGACTTAGACAATGATGGAAAGAGTGACCAAATCTCTCAGCTAGCAAGCAGAAATGGTTTTTTAGCACTAGATAAAAATAACGATGGAAAGATAAACCAAGGAAGTGAACTTTTTGGAACTATGACAGGCAATGGCTTTGGAGAATTGAGCTCTTATGATGAAGATGCTAACAGCTGGATAGATGAAAATGATGCTATCTTCGACAAGCTTCAAGTTTGGCTTAAAAATGATGATGAAAATGAAAAAGAGTTAGTTGGACTAGGAGAGATGGGTATAGGAGCTATCTTTTTGGATGCTAGTTGTAGCGAGTTTACTTTTAAAACTTCAACAAACCAAACTCTCGGAGAGATGAAAAGTTGTGGACTTTTTTTAAATGAAAATGGTTCATTTGGAAATATCTCACAAATAGATTTTGCATCTAGAGAACTACAGCAAAACCAAGATGATGAGGACTCTTATACTCAGCCATTGGCTCAACTGCTACAAGCTTAAAATTTATCAATATATGATAAGTTTTTAGTAGAGATAAAAGTTACTTCAGAGTTAGACTCCAGAAGTAGCTCTATCTTGTTTTGAGTACTTTTTGAAGTATGACTTAAAGCTAAAGTATAATATAAGAGACCATAAAATCACACTACTTGCTATCTCAAAAAAGCCTGCTTCTTCATCTATATGAATGAGGTTCTTAACATCTATGGAGTTTATGTCAAAGATGAAGTCAAGTCCTAAACCAAAAAGAACACTTCCTGCTATGATAGTTCCTAGATAGATATACAAAGAGGTAGTTCCAAGCATCTTTTTAACTACTCCTATAGTTACAGTGTTTGTCGCTGGACCTGCGCTTAAAAAGACAAAAGCTGCCCCTCCGCTAACTCCACTCAACATCAAAGCTGCTGCAATAGGCAGAGATGCGGTGGCACAAACATACATAGGAACAGCGATAGATATCGCTATGAGATATGAAAGCCATGAATACTCTACTAAGATATCGCTAAGGTTTTGAGGTATAGCGATAGTTATCAATGCTCCAAATATAAGACCAAAAATTAGTGGCTTAGATATATCATAAAGAAGGGTTCCAAAGGAGTAGCTTATAGCTCCTTTGAGTGAAAAAGAGTTTTGTTTTTTTGTAGATGAACAAGAACTGGAAGAAGAGCAACAACTACTGCAACTTTCTTTTTCTTCTTTTATAGGCTCTTTATCTAAAAGGTTTGTTAAAACTCCAGCAACCATAGCTATTATCATAGAGGTAAAGATGCGATAAAGTGTAAATATCCAACCAAACATACCATAAGTAGCAAGTATAGAATCAACCCCAGTTATGGGCGTAGAGATCAAAAAAGATAGGGTCGCACCCTTACTTGCTCCACTTTTTTTGATACTAGATGCTATGGGGATAACTCCACATGAACAAACAGGAAGAGGAACCCCAAATATAGTAGCTTTTATAACGGAGATAAAGTTTTCATCGCCTAGATGCTTTGTGACAATAGACTCAGGCACAAGCTCGTGTAAAACTCCTGCAAAAGCCAAACCTAAAAGTATATAGATAGCCATGGCATTACTTAGATCGTAAAGTGCTGTTAAAAATTCCAATATATATTCCATGCACTATTTTATAGAGTTTAAGCTTTTTTATTTATTAAAATGACAATCATTCTCATAAACTAAAGATTATGAAAGCTTTGCGATAATATTTGCTATCCTTAACATAGTCTCATCTTTGCCAAGTATAGCCATAACATCATCAAGCCCTGGACCACTCATCTTGCCTAGAAGTGCCACACGAAGTGGCTGACCTATCTTTCCAAAACCAATCTCTAACTCACTTACAAGAGTTTCCATAAGATGATGATAGTCACTAGGAAGATGACAATCCTCACAAGATGAAAGCTTCGCTCCAAAACTGTTTAAAACAGAGATAGCATCCCCTTTAAAAGCTTTTTTTACAGACTTCTCATCATAAGAGCTTGGTGTTATTAGTATCTCGTTTGTTAAGTCTGCTAACTCTTTGAGTGTTTTTGCTCTCTCTTTTAGGGCATCTAGGAGTATCTCTTTTTTATCGTGAGAGCTTAAAACTAGGTCATAATCAAGAAGCAGAGTAGCTAGCTCAGAGTTTGGCATATTTTTGATGTAGTGAGAGTTTAGCCAGTCTAGTTTTTCGGTGTTATAGATAGATGCTGACTTGTTTATATCTTTAGGATTGAAAAGTTCTATCATCTCATCCATACTAAAAATCTCTTGATCGCCATGACTCCAGCCAAGACGAACTAAAAAGTTTAAAAGTGCCTCAGGAGTGTAGCCCATCTCTTTGTAAGCCATCACATCAGTTGCTCCATCTCGTTTTGAGAGTTTTTTACCCTTAGAGTTATGAATCATAGGAACATGATAAAACTTAGGAAGTTCAAATCCAAGTGCTTCATAAACAACTATCTGTTTTGGTGTGTTACTTAGATGATCGTCTCCACGGATAACTTCATTTATCCCCATCAGATGATCATCTATGGCTACAACAAAGTTATATGTTGCAGCACCATCTGCTCTTGCTATAACAAAGTCATCCAAAATATCTTCGGCTTGAAAAGATACATCACCCTTTACCCCATCTCTAACTAATATCTCACCGCTCAAAGGTGCTTTTATGCGTATAACAGGCTCTATGCCCTCGGGTGGAGTTCCTTTGAAGTCACGATATTTGCCATTGTATTTTGTACGTTGTTTTTGTGCCATTTGACTCTCACGAAGTTCTGTGAGTTCATCTTTTGACATATAGCATCTATAAGCTTTGCCCTCATCTAAAAGCTGTTTGATATACTTTGCATATATCTCATCTCTTTGTGACTGATAAGTTATATCTCCATCGTGTTTTAGTCCTAGCCAGTCAAAAGCTTTTAGTATAGCATCTGTAGCTTCTTGGGAGTTTCTAGCCTTGTCAGTATCTTCTATGCGAAGAACAAACTCTCCTTTATTTTTTTTCGCCCAAAGGTAAGAAAAAAGAGCAGTTCGTAAACCGCCGATATGAAGATAACCTGTTGGAGATGGAGCAAATCGTGTAACAACCATAAAAGAGCCTTTTGTTTTGATAGTGCAATTCTATCAAATAGATAGTTAAAGATCAACACTTCTGCCAAAAAAAACACACCTAGGCAGCCAAATCAATAGGATAAATAGCCCCCATACTGGCAATCTTCATCTCAATCTCTTTTTTTAAATAATCACTATTTATTGGTTTTTTGTCTTCAAGTTTGAATCTATTATTTTTTGTATTGTAATATATCCTTCATTATGCATATTTGACATAAGTTTATATTATGTACTTCTATCATGAAAAAAAATTACATAAGCAAATATTAGCCAAATTAAGTAAAATAGTAGATAAAAAAACTCTACAACAATTAGAAATAATCACAATAGCAATAATGAGTATGACAGGGAGAGTCACGATGCTAGGGATATCCAGATGGAGTGACAAATATAGCTATAAAAAAAATAGATTGGCTAGAGATAAAATGGGGATTAATAAAAAGAAAAATTGAAGTTTCATTTTTGGTTTTGTGTTTTCATTGAGTTACTGTTTGACATCTTAACATAATATAGTTATAATCAAAGAGATAGACAAGCAAGGAAACAACTATGAATACTGAAAATAATAATAATAACGAAAATACAAAAAAGATGGAGAAAACAAAAGTTGATGATATGCTCATCAGTATGATTACTCCAAAAGTTTTAGAGATTGAAAAGAAGTTTGGAAACCATGAACCACTCACTCAAGAAGATATAAATACTCTTCTCCTAAAATCACAATACAACCATATAAATCACTTAGACCTAAAACTCAATGAAGTTACACAAACTGTAGGGAGCTTGAAGACAGATTTTAAGTTTTTGGAGCAA
>JAERRX010000063.1 GCA_016735225.1 Sulfurimonas sp.
TAATCTGTGATAAATCTATTTTTTGTTTTTTTGCTAATTTTGTAAAAAAACTTTCAACTTCAGGTTCTAAATAAACTGGCAAATGAAACTGAGCTGTTTCGTTATAAAATTTACCTCGTACACCATTTGAAAAATCATATTCTGCTTCCATATTTAACCTTTGTGATATATTTCTATTTCTTTTTTTGTTGCTTTTCTTACACTTATAATTCTGATATTTGAATTATTTTTATCAATAAAAATAAATGTATGCACTACAACAAGAGTTTTTGTTCTTCTATCTAAGCCGATAGTAATCCATCTATCTTCATAAGAGCTATGCTTGTCATCAAAAACTGATATGGCATTTTTATCTTTAAAAACATAGGTAGCATCTTCAAAACTAATTTTATGTTTTATGATATTACTTTTTGCTTTATTTGAATCCCATTCAAAATTATAGTTCATTGTAACCCTACTCCCTCGTCCCCACAATCCAGCCACTCCCTAGCACTTTTTCCCCCTCATAAAAAACAGCTACTTGTCCAGATGCCACACCGTAGACAGGCTCATCTAATATCACAATGGCTTTATCATTAGCAATAATTATACTACAATTTACTTTTGTAGTTCTATATCGTAATTTGATGCCACATTTAAAAGTCTCTTGCTTGATATACAAATTTAAATTCTCAAGGGCAACACTTGAGATAGCTAAATCCTCTTTTTTACCAACCACGATACTATTATCTTTTGGATTAAGCGATTTTACATAATGGGGGTCGTGCGCTCCATTGACCGTGAAACCTTTCCGTTTTCCGATGGTGTAGTGCATATATCCTTTGTGTTCGCCGACCACTTTCCCATCACTATCTAACACATCGCCCACTTTGTC
Organism: Sulfurimonas sp.; assembly: GCA_016735225.1. Classification (GTDB taxonomy): domain Bacteria; phylum Campylobacterota; class Campylobacteria; order Campylobacterales; family Sulfurimonadaceae; genus Sulfurimonas. The sequence goes on from JAERRX010000063.1 coordinate 875, forward strand.
TATATTATTATGTTTTTTGAGTATGTCAGTATAAACTGTTTCTACAAAACATATCTCTTGAGACTCTTTTTTCTCTGAAATTTCTTTCATCGCAGGGATATTTCCAGCCTCTTTGATAATATCTTCTTTTTTATACAGTGCCATTGGAAATATAAGATGAGGCAATACTTCTTGTTTGATTTGTGCTAAAAAATAACTTTGGTCTTTGTTTTTGTCATCAGCTTCATAGAGAAATTCCCCATCTGTTTTGACATAATGCCCTGTTGCTAAATATTCAATACCCAAACTTTTTGCAAAATTAAACATCGCCCCAAATTTTATAGTTCGGTTACATTTTACACACGGATTTGGGGTATTTCCATTTTTATATTCCTCCACAAAATACTCATACACTTCTGTTTTAAATTCCTCTTGGAGGTCAAGAATATGATAAGGGATATTTAAAAAAGAGGCGACTTTTTCCCCTGCTTGAATATTTTTTTCGTGGTAACCAGCTCGTGAATTGTGGAGTTTCATATAGCACCCCACCACTTCATAACCCTCTTTTTGGAGGAAATAGGCAGTCATAGAAGAATCTACTCCCCCACTCATTCCAACTAAAACTTTTTTATTATTCATAATTCTAACTGTTGATTGCACTATCTAAATCAGCAATCAAATCCTCGATATCTTCAATCCCGACACTTAAACGGATAAGTCCAGCACTCACTCCTGCTTTTTCAAGCTCATCAGGGCTTAGTTGCTGGTGTGTTGTTGATGCCGAATGATTAATGATAGATTTACTATCGCCAATATTTGCAACGATAGAAAATAGCTCCACTTTGTCAAGGATTTTTTTCGCGGTCTCGAAATCTGCCACTTCAAAACTCACTAAACCACTTGCCCCTTTTGTGAGATATTTCTTTCCATTTGTGTAGTTTTTGTCATTTTCTAAAAGTGGATAATTCACTTTTTTAATTGTATCTTGTGATTCCAACCATTGAGCCACGGCTAAACCATTTAATGAGTGTTGCTTTATTCGTAATGCTAAAGTTTCCAATCCCTGCATTAATATCCACGAATTCATAGGGCTAATAGCTGTTCCTGTATCTCGAACGACTACCATTCTAGCACGGAATGTAAATAAAATTGGACTCACAACAGAATCTGCAAAAACAATCCCTCGGTAACTTACTTCTGGAGTATTAAATTCTGGGTACCGAACATTATCTTTTATTTTTTCTGATAAATTTTTTCGCTCAACAATTAAACCACCAATAGCATTCCCTTGCCCACCGATATATTTACTCGCACTATGGACAACAATATCTGCCCCTAAAAGTAAGGGTTGGCACAGTATTGGAGTGGCAACGGTATTATCTACAATAGTTATAATTCCATATTTATTTGCAAGAGTAATAAGAGCATCAAAATTTGGGACACAAATGCTTGGATTTGAAATTGTTTCAAAAAAGAGTGCTTTTGTTTTGTCGTCTATTAATGACTCGGTATTTTGCAAATCTTCAAGGTCGCAAAATCGTGCCTCTATCCCTAATCTTCGCAAGGTTTGAGAAAAAAGTGTTACCGTTCCTCCATATAGTTGAGTAGAAACAACGATATTATCCCCTGATTCTGCCACATTTAAAATAGAGGTAAAAATCGCCCCCATTCCACTAGCTACGGCTAAAGCACCACTTCCCCCCTCAACTTCGGCAAATCTTCTTTCAAAAATAGCACTTGTTGGGTTGCCTACTCGTGTATAGACATTATCAGTCCCTTGTTCAAGATTGAAGCTACTTGCTGCAAAATCGGTTGTTCCAAAATCATACGCTGTACTCATATAAATTGGGACACTCATTGTTATCTCTTTATCTTTTACATACCCGCAATGGAGTGCTTTTGTTGCTTGTTTCATTTTATTTTCCTTTTTATAAAACTATTCTAGCATAAATATATTTTATTTCTTATAAGCACCTATTTAAAAGAAATATCCATAGACTCCTCCTGCTTTGCTACAGTATAATGGTATGATATTTGCTATTGGTATTGTATGAAAAGTTTATTACTACTATTTGCACTGTTTCAAACGATCTTATATGCCTCGTACAACCCTTTTTTTTCAGATGCTAAACCCTCAGTAGTAAAGAAAGAGCAACATCAAGTCAAAAGGGTTCTAAAGGCTCCTGTGCCGATAAGAAAAGATATTAAGATGACCTATTTCGGCTTTGTTGAGAGTCACAAGGGGAAATTTGCCTTAGTTAGGTTTAACCATAAAAATATCGTTATTCGTAAAAATGACTCTCTATATGCTAAACAAAGAGTTATACAAGTTAAAGATATTACAAGCAATCGTATTATTTTAAAAGATAGTTATGGCAAGATTCAAGCTGTATATTTTAGCTCAACAAAAGACAATCAAAACAGTTATGCGAGAGAAAACAAATGAAAATCTTTATCTTGATCTTTCTTTTGATTTTTACTGTGGGGTGTTCAAGTAAATATAAAAAAAATGTACTCAAAGAGGAGTTTAGAAAAGATATGAATACCTCAAGAGATATTATCCCAAACAAATTATCTGTGAAGGTTATAGAGGTTCAAGCAGAAAACTTTAGCATATCTACAACAAATGTACCAGACAATGAGGTAATAAAAAAAGTTAAAATATTGGGTGCTCAGTTAAATGATGTTATAGCACTATTGACAGAAGCAACCGACCAAAATATTATATTTCAACTTCAATCAGATGCACTAGGTCACTACTCTGGTTCAAGAAGCAATACAAACAACACAAGAGGAATTATCTCTTCTACTATTAACAGAAGCAACAACTCTAACAATCAAAACAACAATGGCTCAGGAGTTGGGTATGAGAACAACGATGAGTATCAAATAAGACAATCAAAAGTATATGTTTCAGCTTCAAATGTAGGATTTGGAAGGTTTTTAAAAAAGGCTGTTGGCGATAAGCTAAGCATCCGATATGAAGACAATACATACTATTTAGGCTATGTTAAAACTGTCACCCTCAAGATGCCCTCGCTAAAAGGTTTGTCAGATGCTATGAAAAGAACACTCCTAACTCTAGGTGCTGTAAATGTTGTTCATGACCCAATAACCTCATCTCTTACATTTTCAGCTCGTGAAAAAGAGTATATAAACATCATGAAATATCTTGAGATACTTAGAAATAACCTATATGTTATTGAGTATGATATAGCTATATATAATGTTGATCTTAAAGATGACTATAGCTTAGGTATAGATTGGGAATATTTAGCAAAGAACAATAGTGGTTTTGGGCTTGTTTCTAAAACAGCATCTTCTTATGGAACTGTTGCTGCAACTGCTGCTGCTCCTGCTGTTTTTGGAACTATCTCAAATGCAAAAAACCTTACTGGTGGTCTTATGGTAGAAGCATTAGCTCAGTTTGGTAAGGTGGAGAGCATCCAAAAACCAAAACTTTTAGGTATCGCTGGAACAGATGTTGTACTTGTCGATGGCTTAGAAGAACCATATATCAAAGAGCTAAGAACTACAGCCGTTGGAGACAATGCCATACAAACATCAACAGTAAGCGCAGTTGCATTGAGTGGTCTTAAGATAACACTCAACTCAAATATTATGGATGAGACTATCTTGACCGATATAGATCTAGAGATAAATGATATTGTAGGATATACAAGTTTTGATGTTGAAGAGATCTCATACTCACAACCAAGAGTGCATAAAAAAAATATTCAAAATAGCATGAGAGTCCAAGCAGGTGAGCCTATAGTTATATCTGGACTTTTTAGGCACAAGTCAGACAAAGGCTATAAAGGCATCCCTGGTTTAGAGCAAACAGCTGGGCGACTGGTGGGTGGTAGTGAATACAAACACTCAAGAAAAAGTGAGATGGTCATCATAGTGACTCCAAGAGTTATCAAGTATGTAATGAAAAAGGCTATCTAGTGGCTATCTTTACAGCAGGATGCATCGAATCAACAAGCGATAGTAGAAAGATCAGAAACAATGTATATGAACTAGCAAAACATGACCTTGATTCTCCTGCTATGAAAATATCTGTTAGAAAGTCAAAAACTTGCATAAACTTCATAGCATTTCTTCCAAAAGAAAAAATAGTACAAGAAAATATATTGTCCAAGGCATCACAGTGTCAAAAAAAAACAGTTATTGCTTTTGAGCTTGACTATAAATATGTTGGTGTGGTTTGTGAGTATGGGCGAATAATAGACTATATACTAGACAAGCCTCAAGAGTTTGCCAAGGAGAGAGCCTACAATATGGTATTTGTAGATAATGTAAATGGAGTGAAACTAGTTTCATTTAACTTAGACAGTATCAACCGTGAAGCTAAAGCTGGTTTTATATCGCTAGGCTTTACCATACTTCTTACGACCTCTATCTTTTTTAGTGGATATGCTTATATGGAGGATACTCGTATAAACAGAGGAAACAAAGATTCTCTTGTTCAGCAGTATCAAGATATAGTTAAAAAAGAGTTTAAAAAGTCTAAAAATATAGTAAAAAAAGTAGATGTAACAGCGGAGCTAGAAGACACAGAGCGACTCATGCAGGCGACTCATGCTAAACTTAACCAGATAACATACTCCCAAAACCATTTTTGCATAGAGGCAAAAGTGCTTCAACTAGAAACATTTTTACAGTCTATGCCACCAAATGCTACTATAAAAGAAAAAAATAGACTAAAAGGCATAGTAAAGTACTGTTATGAGAAAATATAACTATATTATTCTTTTTATATTGATATTGATAACTATCAGTGTATCTACCTACTTCTTCTATCTTGATATTATCTATAAAGATAAGGTTGTTAGAAAAGATGTTGAGTCACTTTACAAACTTAAGCGTGTAGCTGGAAGACCAATAGCCATCTATGCCGATGCCAATGAGCTTGATAAGAAAAGTTTTGAGTACAACCAGATGATAGTAGAGTTAAACCTAGATGCCAAAGCACAAGTAAAAGAAAATCTCATAATAATAAGCGGTGCAATACACAATAGTTTCTCCTATATCTTACTAAAACGACTACTTGACATCATAAAAAATGATGAGGTAAACCTCATAAGCACATGCATAGGCAAGGAGTGTACAGAAGATAGTTACGGATTTTTAATACAAGTTAGACCATATACATTAAAGTTAAAATAAAAGATGCCGATACTTAGTGTAATAACATACACACAAAGGATACAACATGATACAAGGAAGTAACATGATAAGAGGTCAAAAAGGAATGAGGAGTGGTATAACACTAGTTGAGATGATGTTGGCTGTTATACTATTTGGACTTATTAGTGTTGTTGGTTTTAAATATAGCAAGAACTATTATAACACAACACTATATGCTAAAAAAGCAAGAGTTGCTGCTTTAGTTGAACAGGGTACACAGCTATCAAATGCTTATGATATTTATAATGTTCAGTTTGGTATAGCTCCAGTAGATTTAGATGTTTTAAGTAGTTCTAATGTTAAAATTTTAACTGAAACTCCTGTACCTATAACAGAGATGCTAGGTGATACTAATACTTGGCAATACACGGTAGGTGCAGATTTATCAAATGGTAATAATGGTGTTATAACTGGTGGCCCAGACACTACTTACTATGTAGAGCTTGGTGATAATACTGCTGATTATGCCGAATATTGTGCAGCTGTAAATAATTTAGCTGATGAGACCAATAGTTTAGATGACATATTGTTTCCTAGTACAAAATATCACAAAGACGACTATCCAAGTTTATATTGTGTTGGTACAGGTGGGTCAGGTGCTGGTCCATTTAGAGTATTTTTTCTAAAATAACCCTAAATTGAAAAAAGCTTTTTCCTTACTAGAGATACTTTTAACCATAACACTTAGTGGTGTTATGGTTGTTCTGTTTGTTAACTATTTCGATATGAATACTCTTTCAAAACAAAATACTAAATCCCAATTTCAATCCCATCTAAGCATCATAACAGCAACGATACTTCAGTGTAAAGAGCTAAGTAACATCATGCCTATTCAAGCCGATGGCTCACTCGCAGATGCTACACTTCTTGATACTCTTGAGTGCAACACCTCAACACCTTATGAGCTAGATGGAGATAGGGGTGCTTTTATACCAGAGCCACTTAGAGGTTTTACAAACTACAAGGCAACTCAAAATACAAGTGCATTTTACTTCACAACTACAACAGAGCTAAACTCCAACAACTACAAAGTTTTACAAGAGCTTAAAGATATATACTCAACAAAGCAATATCAACTAACAGATGATGGCTCAACAGCTACACTAAACTTTTATCTATCTCGTTAAATATAATGGTATAATGGTTTTAAAAACATGAACCCAAAAAAACTTTTAACATCCGAGCAGATGGAGATTTGTAAGCAAGAAAGCCTATACTACCAACGCATAGGTATAGAAAAAAATATCTTACAGATTGCTATAGAGCATGATTTTATTAAAAAACCACAAAAGAGTATTTATCATAACTTTGAGATAATTAAAAAATATGAAATAATCATCTCAAATGAAGATGAAACTACTTTTTATATTGAGCGTAAAGAGCTTATGGGTCCAATACAGTTGGTCGAGCTTGAAAACAAACTAGGAAAAAAAGTAGTTCAAAAAACTATACCTGTGCGAGAATTTACTAAAAAATTTCATGCTGTTCTTAGTGTAGATACTGATATTGTTGAAAGAAAAATCAAAAAGTTCAATGCCCTTGATGCAGACGATAGTGAGATATTAGAACTTTTTAAAATGATATTGATCGATGGTGTGAAAAATGAAGTTAGTGATATTCACATAAATGCCTATAAAGATTTTTCATGGTTAAGATATAGAAAAGATGGAAAGATAGAAGCAAAGCATCTACTAAACCGTGAACTTTCTCAGAGATTTGCACTGATCATCAAAGAGCGATCAAACATAGACCTTATAGATGTTAAAACACCTCAAAGCGGTAGCTTTAGTGATGAGCTTTCAGGCTCTGTTGTTGATTTTCGTGTAGAGATAGCTCCATCTGATTTTGGTGAAAATATTGTTATTCGTATCTTAGATAAGTCGAACAATACCAAACTTTTGTCTGAACTCTTTCCAAAAACACATCCGATGTCAGAACATCTTTTTTACTTCATAAATCAAAACAATGGATTTTTCTTGATAGTTGGAGCTACTGGAAGTGGTAAGACAACAACTCTAAATGCTATCATAAACCAAAGAGATAGACTACATGAAATCATCTACACACTAGAAGACCCCATAGAGTACAAGATAGACTTTGTAACACAGTATCAGATAAATGAAGAGATAGGTTTTAGTTTTTCTACAGCGATGAAGTCGGTCATGAGGCAAGACCCAGATGTTATAGTCATAGGAGAGATGAGAGACAAGCAGAGCATCCAGATAGCCCTAAAGGCTGCTCATAGTGGGCATATGGTTTTCTCAACTCTCCACACAACTAACTCATATATGGCACTAGAACGCATCAGAGATGAGGGGGGTGATCTTTTTATCTTAGCCTACTCTCTTAGTGGTGTTATCGCTCAAAGATTAGTACTAAAGCTATGTGAATGTAAGGTAAAATGTGATGAGGAGAAAGGAAAAAAATATTTCAATTCAAAAGAGTTTGGATATAAAAAAAATGGTTGTATGAGGTGTAACTTTACAGGTTATGATGCGAGGGTGCTACTAACCGACATGGTTTATATACCATCTGATATGAAAACTCGTTATAGCTTTTATATGGCTCTTAAAAACTCTACTGTACTAAAAGCTTGGGATAAGTTCATAACATTTAGCTATTTCCAATCAGCTAAATACCTTTTTGAAAATGGAATATGTGATTATGATACTCTCATAAAAGAGCTTTTATCACTTGGTTATGTCGATGAAGAATAACCTATATACGATGTTAAAAACATTACTATTTACTATGCAAAATGGTAAAAGTATCTCAAGCGGGATGCAACTTCTTGCAAAAACATCTCAAAATGCAAAAGAGAAAAAGATATATACTAACATCTATAATGACCTAAGAGATGGTAACTCCTTTTCCGCCTCACTGAAAAAGCACAAACTAGGCTCACTAGATATAACTCAGTTTATAATGATGGCTGAAAAAAGTGTTAGTTTTAAAGTGGCACTAGAAAAAATTATAGAGTATATGGAGGTAAAAGATAGGTTTCAAAGAGAGTCAAACGAAAAAACAACACTTCCTTTTATCTACTTAGTGCTAGCTACTATAGGGGTGTTGGCTGTTAAGTTTTTTGCCGTACCATACCAGATGCACAAAGCAAGTGAGTACTCTCAAGAGATCGTAGAGCTTACAGCAAACCACCTGTATCTAGCACAGTTGATGACAAATGTTCTTTTTGTTATGTTGGTTTTAGTTGCTACCTATTTTTCAACCTTGATGCTAGCTCTTTTTTCTCACTCAAGTTTAACACAAAACTTAGCCAAAGAGATAGGTCTAGCTCTTCCCTTTATTTCAAAAATCATAAAAAGGTTTGAGAAGTTTATGCTTTTTAGTTTACTAGGTGAGATGATTCAAAGTAATATATCTTTTAAAGATTCGATGCACTCCGCCATAGAAACCACAACTATAAAGAGTTATAAAACATCGATTAAAACCATGTTAAATGGCATAAAATACAATGGTAAGTTAAAATTTAGCGGTAGCATCTATGATGATTTAGAAAAAGAACTACTACTAGGAGTTGGGTCTTCATATCAAGTTGGTACCGTTATGTTAGAGATAAGCAGTAGAGCAAGAACAGATGCACTTAGACTCACAACAAGTTTTTTTCGCTTGATCACTGTTATGTCTATACTGCTGATGGCATTTACTGTTTTTATAGAGTTTTACACAGTTGTTCTAACTCAAATCATCATCCAAAAAGGTTTAATAGATATGGTAAAAGGTGCAGGAGTATTACAATGAAAAAAGGATATATGTTAGTAGAGGCTATGATAGCTATCATCATAACGGGTATAGTAGCTACTATTTTTACAACTATGAGTTACTACACTAGTATTCAGTCAAACATGCTAAAACAGCAAAATACTAAAATCATCTTAGATGTCATCAGAAGCCGTTTACTTGACCTAGCAAAAGATCCAGATAGCGACTCATACTTTGAACTTTTAAAGCAAGAGAGCGATAACACACTACCTGTTAGTGTAGGTTTGGGTGTAGATGCTTGGGGGAAAAGAGTTTTTTATTACACAGTTGATCTAGGTGTTCACAATGATGTAGATGCATCTTATGCGGACACAAGCGATGCTATCTCACCAAATGACAACATATCTGGTCGTTTAGTTAGTTCAGGTGAAGATATGAGCCTAGAGACCTCAGCCACAGATGCTACTCCTCAAGGCGATGACCTAATGCTTGAGATAGGAGTGGGTGAGCAAAACCATTTTAAACTATATGGAGGCTCAGAGATAACAGGTCAAACAAGAGCTTACAACAGTGCTATTGTCTCAGATACTCAACCCACAAACCCCATAGATGGAACACTTTGGTTTGACACAGTATCAGATAAGTTAAAAATTTATCGTGCAGGTTCTAATGACTGGAAAGATTTAAGTACTTAGCAATCTTTTGTGTATATCTTCTATACTAGAAATATCTCTATTTTTAAGATAGTAGTGCTTAAGGAGTTGGTTTAGCTTGTTTTGGTTAAACCTCCAAAAATGTTTTTTATTAAAATCTTCATCACTACACATTTTTATATACAATTTATCTGCACTCAAACTGGCATCTGAACTTTTTATGACCTTTAGCATTAGCCCTATTAGTTCTTCTTGTGAGTCTTGAGTAGTGTCATCATCTAAGAGCTTTTTACTTGGTAAAAAGGTATAGATCTTTGAGATGCTTATCACTAAAGCAAGTGCAAAAAAAATCATCATCCATGTTGATATGTCTAAGTCCATCTTTCTCTCAACCTTACTTTTTTGACATTTTAGCTAAAATACACCTATGAATGATAAAATTTTTACAAAACCGATAAAAAAACAGTTTGAGTTTGATGAGGAAGTTGCCGCAGTTTTTGATGATATGCTTGAGCGAAGTGTTCCTTTTTATAAAGAGAGTCAAAAAATAACAGAGTTTTTTGCACTCAAGCATCTAAGCGATGACTCTATACTTTATGACCTAGGCAGTTCTACAGCATCTTTGCTTTTAAACATTAGTAGAAAGCTTAAGTGTAGAGCAACCTTAGTAGGACTTGATAACTCTGAGGCGATGCTAAAAAAAGCCAAGATAAAGTCACAGGCACTAGATGCAAAACTTCAGCTAGAAAATGCAGATATATTGACTTATGAGTATAAAAAAGCAGATGTATTCGTGAGCAACTACACACTTCAGTTTATACGACCTCTAGTCAGAGAAGAGCTTGTTAAAAAGATAGCATCTGCTCTAAATAAAGATGGTGTTTTTATATTTAGCGAAAAGGTTATCTCTCACAACTCAAAACTAAACAAAGACCTCATAGAGTGCTACTATGGCTTTAAAAAAGAAAATGGTTACTCAGAGTATGAGATCATGCAAAAAAGAGAAGCTTTAGAAAATGTACTAGTTCCATATAGCGAAGAAGAAAATATACAGATGGCAAAAAATTGTGGCTTTTCTCATTGCGAAGTTGTTTTTAGATGGGCTAATTTTGCAACCTTTATAGCTATAATATAAGCAATAGTTTATACTACTCATAGAAAGCTCACTTTTAACAATCTGCTTTATTTTAGTTTGATATAATCTTATATATCGCCTATACTAAACTATTTGAGATATTATCACAAGTAGAGCTAGGTCTTACCTTGAGTAAAATCTATATAAAAACAAGTGCCATTTTCTTTACTTTGTACAGATAGCTTTGCTCCCATGTTTTCTTCTATAATCATCTTTGACATATAGAGACCCATTCCTGTTCCTTTTCCTTGCTCTTTTGTTGTAAAGTATGGTTCAAAAATTCTATGGATTATCTCATCTGGTATGCCACCTGCATTGTCTTGGATGCTTACTTGTTGTTTTGTTTTATCTATATTTATATCTATCTGTGGTATTTGAATATTTTTTTCTACCAATGCATCTTTTGCATTGTTGATAAGATTTAATACAACCTGCTGAAATTCACTTTGTAAGCCAAAGTATTCAAATTCATCTCCACTTATATTGAGTCTAATTTGATGACTTTTAAGTTGTGCAGACTGCATGGAAACAACAGATGAGATAGTCTTTTTGATTTGAAAATTTACTTTCTCTTTATCAATTCTAAAAAAGTTTCTAAAGTCATCTATAGTTGTACTCATAAACTTTATTGTTTTTTTATTTTCTTTTATGTAGTCATTGATAAATTTTTCATTTATTTCGCCTGCCATATAGTCATATTTTAAGTTTTGAATACTAAGACCTACTGCATTGAGGGGTTGTCGCCATTGATGTGCAATGGCACCTATCATCTCACCCATAGAAGCCATTTTTGATTGCTCTTGAAGTGTTTGAAGCTGTTTTGTGTTTTCAAGTAGGGCTTTGTCTATCCTTTTTTCTAAGTCCTCATTTAAAAGTCGTAACTCTTTGGTTTTTTCTTCTACATCATCTTCTAGTTGATTTGCCTGATTTTGTAGATCATTTTTTGATCTTGAAAGAGAGTTTAGCATATATTTAAAAGAGGTAGCAAGCTCTTCTACTTCATCATTGGACTTTATATTAAGTGCATTAAAATCAACTTTTTTTCCAGCACTAATATCTTTAGCAACTTTTGTCAGCTTTGCGATAGGTGATGTTAAATAGTGCAACAATATTGCAATCAAAATGGCAATGACAATAGCAATTATCATACTATACATCACTAAAATATCTATGTAGTTTTGTGATTCTTTTTCAAAAAACTCACTACTTGCAGTATGAGACAAATAGATATATATATCTTCTAACAAATTAATTTTTTCAATACTAAAAGCAGAACTAGTCTCTTCAATATAGATACTCATAGAGTCATTTTTATTTTTGATAAAATCTTTTACTGGGAAATCATCCTGTATGAGGCACTCTCTACCAAACTCAAAAGCAAAGGATTTTTCTTTGTCTAAATTATAGATATACTCTCCCTTGCTATTGCTTATATATGTCTTTAGATTGGAGTTTTTATCAAGTGCATCAAAATTTAAAAATTTACTTATATCTATATTGATAACAATAATGGCATATACTTTATCTCCATTATATATAGGGGTTGCGACTCTAATTGTTGGTAGGAGGGGCAAAGAGATAACATTGTTTTCTTTGTTTAAATTGACTTTAGAGAGATATATCTCCATATCATTTAACTTTATGCTTTCGTTAAAATAGTTTCTATTACCTTTTTTTGCAAGTTTTCCTGGAGGCATTATTGTGATATTTTCTTTGATTCTACTTACTTTTATGATCTCTTTTCCACCATCTTTGACACCTATGAGTCTTATTTGAAAAAAAGATGAATTTTGCTTCATAGTAACAAGAAAAATATTTTCTAGTCTCTTCACCCAAGAACTTATATGCATATTTTGCTCTTCATCATAATGATATTCATTTTTTGTCGTTCTCAAGATCCCTTCAATAGGTTCAGATGCTCGAATGAATTGTAGATTTTTTTTAGCATTTTTTATTTTTTGAGAAATATTAAAAGATGACTTTTCAACCTCTTTTTGAGTATTTTTTATAAGATTGTTTTTAAATAGTTGATTTGATTGTTGAAATGAGATCACTCCAAGTGAGGCAATTCCAAACAGGGAAAGTACAAAGGTTAAGATAGCTATCTTTGTTGATAGCTTAAATTTAATATTTATCATCTTCAAACAACTTGTTTAGCTTAAATTTAATATTTATCATCTTCAAACAACTTGTTTAGTTTAATATTTGAAAGTTTGACAAGCTTATAAACATCGGTTGGGGTTTTACCTGTAACTGACTCCTGATCTATAACCTTGTTTTGTGCTATAGAATAGCTTATCTTAAAGGAGTTGATACTTGCTATGATAATCCTAAGAGCATTATATACACTATTTGGTGTAATATTTTTTTCTTGTGGTATCGTAATATTTTGTGTTTGTATATTGGCTCTACGACGAGTTTTTTTAAGAGTTTCATAAAGCTTTATACTTTCATTGAAAACATCTCTTGGACTTTTTACACTTGCTTCATTTAGAGAAATTTTGTCATTTTTGACTTGAAAATAGTTCAAAATATCATCAATATTTCTATCAATCTTCTGTGCTAAAATATATGTTTCATTTGGTGTATAGGTGCTACCGCTTAGCCTATCTATATTGTCAGATATTTTCCATAAATTGTTATAAACATCTGAAGGAGTTTTATTTGCCGTGATCTTTTTCGATAAAAGATACTTATACTCTTTTATGCTTTTATCATAGTTTTTTCGTAGTATGAGAGTAAGGGTGACATCTATCCTATTGACAAGTTCATACACTTCATCGGGTGTGACCTCTCTAAAGGGTTGCGAAGGTATGTTTGACTTATAAAATCCTTCCATCTCTTTAAATCTAATGAGTTTTTCAGTAGATTCTATAGCTTTTTGGTAAACATGTCTAGGACTCAAACCATATATATATGGTGGTAGTGAAGCATCTAGGCTAAGACCTTTATGCTGGGCTATAATGTTGAGTTTATTCAATATACTTTGAGTCAATGAATAAACTTCATTGGATGTTTTTTTAAGTAGCATTGGGTCATATTGTTTTAGTTTCGTATCGACCCTAAACTCTGGGAGCAGATCTTTAGCATATAGCAGGTTATTGACAACATCTGATGGTGTTTTATCTTCACCTATATGTTTGACTTCAAAATAACGCTCTATTCCTAGCCTCGTTTTAAGTCTTTGCATCTCAACAATAACACTTTGCAAGGAGTCATACACATGTGTTGGAGTAATGACCTCATATCTTTTTTTAGGAATATGAGCTGTTTTTATCCAAAGTCTTTTTTCAATTTTTACAATTTTTTCTAATAGTTTAGAAGAAGCATTTAGTGCATGATTTGGATGCAAATCTTTCTTGCTTTTTTGTTTCTTAACTTTAGTGAAATCTCCTTGAGAATGTCTAAGAAACTTCGCAATAGCGACTATGGTCTCACTTTGCTCATATACATCTGAGGGAGCAAAGCCTCTCATTCCAAGTAATGGATCCATAGAAAGAGATACAGACCATAAAAGAGCATAGACATCGCTAGGTGTTTTTTGTGTAAAGTTTTGCACTTTTAAAGAGTTTAAAAACTTTTTATCTTTTATAAAGGGTGTAACCTCTTCGTTGAGTCGTTTTACATAGTTGTAGGCATCACTAGGGGTAATCTCTCGAGATGGATATTCGGGCATAGAAATTTGTCCATACTTTTTACTGATTCTGTATCGATTTACCTTTGATAAAACCTCCAATGATTTTTGAAGCACATGACTTGGTGTTTTATTTATCTGTTTTTGAACTTTAGGAAATTCATCTTTTATATTTGCTTCATCTCTTAAATAAATAATCTTTTCTTTTAAAAGAACCGCTTGAGAGTAAACATCTGAAGGTGTTTTAACTATAGAGGCGATCAATACCTGACTTACAAATACTAGACCAGCAAAAACATATCTCATATATTATCCTTCCACTCTATTTCTTCCATTTTCTTTAGCTTTATAAAGAGCATTATCAGCTCGTTTTAATATGCTTTCTTTTGTGTCATCTTCTTGAAACTCTGCTACACCAAAACTACAGCTCAATCTTAAACCTTGAGTAAAAATATTTTTATCTATGCTGTTTCTTAAATTTTCTGCTATTTTCTTCGCTTTTGTCAAATCTACATTTGGTAAAAGCTTAACAAACTCCTCTCCACCCCATCTAGCAAAAGTATCGCCAACTCTTGTTTGTGTCTTTACTATACTAGCTAACTCTTTTAAAATTTCATCACCCACAAGATGCCCATAAGTATCATTGAAGTCTTTAAATTTATCTATATCTAATATGATGATAGCAAAAGTTTGCCCCTCCTCTTTAGATGCCTGAACCTCTAATATAAACTGTTCTTCAAAATAAGCACGATTTGGAACTTTTGTAAGTTCGTCTGTGTAAGCTTTTTTTTCAAGATTTTTCTTTAGCAAAGTTAAGCTAGTTATTTCACTGAGAGTTATTATAGTGTGTCCTGATTCTTTTACATTTGTTATAGATACTAAAAATGCTTCGGACCTATTGACTTTATAGTTTAAAATAGAAACGATTCTTTCATCACTTTTTAGATTTTCAAGCTCTTCAAGACAGTGCTTAGTATCATTTGTAGTAGGAGAAAAAAAGTCATTTTCTGGAATAAGAAGAGTGCTAAGAGATATATGCTTTTGACAAAACTCTTCAATATCTTTTAGTCCAAAATAGCATAGAAATTTCTCATTTAAAAAAATAGGATGATAAAATTCATCCAAAACTATAAGTAAATTGTTTTGAAGTTTTGCTATTTCATTGGAGATAAGATATTGCTTTATTAGTTTGTCTTTTGTGTCTAACTGCTCACATATATCGTCAAGTTTACTTTCTAAGAGTTCAAGATCAATAGGTTTTAAAATATAACCATCGACATGAGCTTCTATAGCCTCCATAAAAAAACTGCTTTCGCTATGTGCCGTAGTAAAAACAATATGTTGTTTTATTTTTATCTTTTTGATCTCTTTTGCCATCTCTATGCCATTCATATTTGGCATTTTTATATCTGAAACGATGATGTCGGGAGAGTGCTTTTTAAATAGTTTTAAACCAACAGCACCATCTTCTGCAGTCCATAGTTTTGAAGCATAATAATTTAAAAACTTACTCAATTGATTTCTAATATCTACATCATCTTCTACATATAATATAGTTGGTTTTTTAAACATTTACATAAAGTCCTTATATTTCACAATTATAAGACTTATCTGCTGTTAATACTCTGAAAGTTGTTCTTATTTGCTCTTTGGTTTTGTCATGATTTTTTT
>JAERRX010000100.1 GCA_016735225.1 Sulfurimonas sp.
ATAAAAAAAGCTACAAAACTACTATATCAATACAGCTTAGGAGAGAAGGATCTTAAAGTTGTTTTAGTGATTAATGGTTGGGAGCTGGTTGGGTGTGAGCTTGTTTAGGATTGTAAATAAGGCTAAACCAAAATAATAAAATGAAAATTGCTAGTTAATTGCAATTCTTTAGTAAACTTTAATCTAAGTTTTAGCTATATTTTATTATAATATCCGCATGAAAAAAGTACTTATAGTCGATGACAGCAGAACGATACTGATGATATTAAAGGATGTCCTTAAAGACCACACCAATATAGAGCCATATTTTTGTGATTCTTATGAAAAAACTAAAGAAATTTTAAAAGAGCATGATGGTGAATTCCATGCAGCTCTACTTGACTTAAACCTTCCTGATGCACAAGATGGAGAGATTGTTGATCTTGTTGCTCAGCATAAGATCCCATCTGTCGTTCTAACAGGAACCTTTGATAAGAAATTGATAGAGTCTATGGAGAAAAAAGAAGTAGTAGATATTATACTAAAAAACAACAAAACTAGTATAAAATTTGCCATAAACACCATAGAAAGAATCCTAAAAAACTATGACACCACCGTTTTAATCGTTGATGATACAAAACTTTACAGATATCTTGTCTCAAAAAGCTTAAAGAAAATAAACTTAAATGTCCTAGAAGCAAAAGATGGTCAAGAGGCTTTAGATATTTTGAAAAAGCATGAGGATATCTCTCTCGTTATTACCGACTACGATATGCCAAAACTTGATGGTTTAGAACTTACTTTAAAGATAAGAGAGAAATTTAAAAAAGACCAACTGGGCATAATAGCGCTGAGTGGCATAGAGTCAAAAGATATTGTTAGTAAGTTTTTAAAGTTTGGTGCAAATGATTTTATACATAAGCCATTTACTTATGATGAGATAGCAACTAGAGTAAACTCAAACCTAGAACTTTTAGAACTTTTTAAAAAAATCAAAAAGTTGGGAAATACCGACTATTTAACTAGTGCTTACAATAGACGCTATTTTTTCGAGAGTGGGCATGCAATATTTTTAAAAGCAAAAAGAAAAAAGACACCTTTAGTTGTTGCTACTTTGGACATAGATAAGTTTAAAACCATAAATGATGTTCATGGTCATGATGTGGGTGATGTAGCTTTAAAAGAGATAAAAGTAGTTCTTGATAAAAATCTTCGTGACTCAGACTTGATGGCTCGTTTTGGTGGTGAAGAGTTTTGTATATTGCTTGAAGATATAAACTTAGATGATACAGAAGTTCTTTTTGAAAGAATAAGGCAATCTTTTGAAGATAATATTATTGAAATAGGTGAACTAATGGTTTCTTATACCGTTTCTGTTGGCATCTGCTTTGGAACAGATAGCTCACTGCAAAATATGATAAAAGTATCAGATAATGCTCTTTATGAAGCAAAAGAAAATGGTAGAAACAGGGTAGTTATTCATACATAATTTAATATTAAAAAAACTTTGATATAATCCCTATAAAAAAGTATATATTATGTTAATAACTCGTGCTAGTGAATATGCCATTTTATCTCTAATAGTTTTATCTAAAACTTCATCTCCTGTAGATAGTGAAACATTATCTCATCAACTATCTATTTCAAAAAGTTTTTTGGCAAAAATCTTACAATCCTTAGCCAAAAAAGGCATTTTAAAGTCCTTTAAAGGAGTAAATGGTGGCTTTGCTCTTTTAAAAAAACCTCAAGATATTAGTATGCTAGATATTATTAGTGCTGTTGAGGGCAAGGCACCTGCAGTTTTTGACTGCTCTCCCTCTGTAGAAGATTGTCCTAGTGAAAAAGCAGACATCTGCTCTATTTGGCCATTTCTAAATAAACTTCAAGGCAAGATAGACACTTTTTTAGATGAGCTTACTCTACAAGATTTGATTGAATAGCGATGGCGAGACAACTCAACTTTAAGAAAAATATAGGTTTATCTTTAAACTTTTTACTTGGACAAAAAGATTTAAGTGTAGTTGTATTTGTAATGGCAATTCTGGCTATTATTATAGTTCCTCTTCCATCCTATGTTCTTGATATACTACTAACATTATCTATGTCTATAGCTGTTTTAGTTTTACTAATATCTCTCTATGTTCCAAAACCAACAGACCTAACAACTTTTCCAACTCTTATACTCATCATAACACTATTTAGGCTCTCTTTAAATGTTGCAACAACAAGAATGATCTTAAGTCATGGACATGAGGGTAGTCAAAATGTGAGTAGTATTATTACAAGTTTTGGTGATTTTGTTGTAGGTGGCAACTTCGTTATAGGTATCATAGTCTTTTCTATCTTGGTTCTAATAAATTTTATGGTTATTACAAAGGGTTCAACAAGGGTTGCAGAGGTTGCAGCAAGGTTTACTCTTGACTCTATGCCTGGTAAACAGATGGCAGTAGATGCTGATCTTAGTGCTGGACTTATTGATGATAGTCAAGCAAAACAACGCCGTGGAGAGATACTCCAAGATGCAAACTTTTATGGAGCTATGGATGGTTCTTCTAAGTTTGTAAAAGGTGATGCGGTTGCTGGTATCATCATAACCCTCATTAACATTATTGGCGGTTTTTTAATTGGTGTTTTTCAGTATGATATGACCGTAAGCACGAGTGCTTCTACTTTTACACTTCTAACTATTGGTGATGGTTTAGTTGGACAAATTCCTGCCCTTATTATCTCAACGGCTACTGGTATTATGATTACTCGTTCTTCTGGAGATGGTGACAACTTTGCAGAGGGTACTATCAACCAAATAATGGGAAATGCAAAGATAATGATGATAGTTGGATTTATCATGATTTTATTTGCTTTAGTTCCTGGACTTCCTACTGCATCTATGGGACTAGTTGGTATTATTTTTGCGATACTTGGTTGGTCTATATATAAATATGAAAGAGGTGAGTTTACTATTTTAAATGCTCAAAACAACCTATCTGCAAAAGAAAAAGATAAGCAAGCACAGGAGAAAGATGCCAAACCAGAAAAATCAAATGAAGAGATAGCAAAAGAGGAAGAAAGTGCCTTAGAAGATATACTAAAAGTTGAGATGCTAGAGCTAACTCTTGGCTATCAACTCATACGACTAGCAGACAAGTCACAAGGCGGAGACCTGTTAGAGCGGATTCGTTCTATGAGAAGAAAAATAGCATCAGATTTTGGATTTTTGATGCCACAAGTTCGTATAAGAGACAACCTGCACCTAGCACCAGAACAGTATCAAATCTTACTAAAGGGCATCTCTATCGGAGAAGGCACCATAGTACCAGATAAGTTTTTAGCGATGGACAGTGGCATGGCAACGGGTGAAATACAAGGAGAAGCCACTAAAGAACCTGCTTTTGGATTAGATGCTATTTGGATCATGCCTGAGCAAAAAGAAGATGCCATTATAAACGGCTACACTGTTGTTGATCCAGCAACTGTTATATCAACACATATGAGTGAACTTGTAAAAAGAAATGCCGAAGACCTACTTACTCGCCAAGAAGTTCAAACTCTCATAGACAAGATAAAAGTTGACTTCCCTGTCATTGTTGATGATGTATTAAAAGTTGCTAGCATTGGTCTTATCCAGCGTATTTTAAAAGCTCTTTTACATGAAAAAATACCTCTTAAAGATATGCTGAGCATCTTAGAAACCATTGCAGATGTTGCTGAATATACTAAAAATGTAGATTTTATAACAGAACAAGTAAGAGCTAAGTTGTCCCGAGTTATTACACAGATGTACTCTAGTGAAGATGGAGTCATACGACTTTTAACATTTGATACTCAAAGTGAGCAGATGATGCTAGAGAAGTCTCAAGAACAAGATGGGGTTAGAAATCTCCTACTTAGTGTTGCAGAGATAAATCAACTCATTCAAGCCACTAGCACAAAAGCTCATGAGCTTCTACAAAAAGGAGTGTCTCCAGTAATTGTCATAGTTGACCCAACTCTTCGCCGTGGCATAGCGGAGATATTTGAGAGATTTTCTCTTGATGTTGTCACTCTGTCTCATGCAGAAATCGACTCAAGTGCTACTTTTGAAGTTATGGGTTCTATAGCTATTTAACAATAATATTTAATACTAAAACATAAGGAAAACAATGAAAAATAAAACTATACATCACCTATCACATATTGACCTAGATGGATACTCTTGTCAATTTGTAATGAAATATACTCCATATAAAAAGTATAATTACAATGCTAATTATGGGGCAGAAGTAAGACAAAAGTTAGAGCTTATCTTAGAAAATATAAGTAAAAAAAGAGAAGATGCAATCATCTTAATAACTGACTTAAACCTAACAAGTGACGAGTCGAGATGGCTTCATGGCGAAGTATATAAGATGAATGATAGGAAAATAGATATTACCTTAACTCTTTTAGATCATCATGGAAGTGGAGAATCAAGTGCAAAAAAATACAAATGGTACTTTTTAGATGTAGATAGATGTGCAACTAAAATAACTTACGACTATGTAAAAGAGCATTTTGAATTTGATGAGCCTGAGTGGATGCGAAGGTTTGTAGATATTGTAAATGCTGTTGATTTGTGGAAGCAAGAAGATGTGAAAAACTTTGAGTATGGTAAGGTTTGTATGAGGCTTATAAACGAAACAAGAGAGTTAAGCAAAGTAATGTTTGCTGATATTGACAACAACTATAAACTATCTATGTTATTTGAGGCAACTAAATATATGGATGAAGAAGATGCTGCAATATTACTAGATGAGAAAATACACTCTATAAAAAAAGAGTTTTTCAAAGAAGATAAAAACAATACACTCGACAACTTATCTACTAAATTTATAGTAAAACTACTAGGAGATGCACGAAGTGAAAAGACCATCTACTATAAAGGTTATCGTGGTTATTTAAGTTATGGAGTCGGAAATACATCTATCGTGGGAAATGGTTTTTTACTAGCTTACCCTGAGTATGATTTTATTGTAGATGTTAGCTTTAGAGGGACTATGAGTCTTAGAGCAAACAACCAAGTCAGTGTTGCTCAAATCTCTAAAGAATGGTCAAATGGTGGAGGGCATCCCAATGCTGCTGGAGGAAGAATCATAGGTTTCAAAGAGCAGTATCGTTACGATAAAGTTAAACAACAGATAGAACAAGTTATAAATGACAAAGAAGCAGTTGCAGGGGATTTGGAGTATAAAAAAGAAGATATAGTATGATTTATTGCATAAATTAGATTGTTTCATCATTCTTCTTTTTAGTGACTAGCAGTTGTCTTTATAAATGAAATATATCTAATGCCTAGAGTTGTAAAAATACCTCTCTATCCCATTTGCTAAGCCTAGTGCTAGAGTCTTTCTGTATTTAGAATTGACTAAGAGCTTAGCTTCTTTTGGGTGTGTTATAAAGCCAACTTCCACTAAAACTGCTGGCATTTGAGCACCTACTAAAACCCAAAAAGGACCCTCGCGAACCCCACCATCTTTTACCTTATACTTTTTTAAGCTACCTAGCATCCCTCTTTGAAGGTCGATAGCAAGTTTGTTTGAGGCAAGTATTTTATAATGGTTCAAAAACTTCAAAAAAGTATTTTTACCATATTTGTTCATCTCGC
Source organism: Sulfurimonas sp. (assembly GCA_016735225.1). Taxonomy (GTDB): domain Bacteria; phylum Campylobacterota; class Campylobacteria; order Campylobacterales; family Sulfurimonadaceae; genus Sulfurimonas. The sequence goes on from JAERRX010000100.1 coordinate 5,600, forward strand.
TTAAGTCTGCTGAATTCTCTTTTGCTGCTACTTTTTGAGCACGAGAAGACTTTGAGGGAGATAAAAAATAGCACTCTATTCCGTGAACCTTGTGAGCTTTTTTCTTACCAACAGCATTTGCATGAATACTTATAAATATATCTGCTTTTTTTCTATTTGCATATTTTGTTCTATGACTAAGCTTTATAAATTTATCGCTATTTCTAGTCATAAAAACTTTATATCCACGTGATTTCAATATTTTTTTTAACTCCTGAGAGATTTTTAATACAACTACTTTCTCTCTGTATTTTTTATATCCAATAGCACCTGGGTCTTTGCCACCATGCCCAGCATCTATAACTATTGTTTTTTGCCTATCGACTCTTTTTGGAATAATCGCTTTTCTTTTTTTTGCATTTTCTTTTTTTGATATATTTTTGATATATATTATTAACTTATTAGATTCTTTTTTAAA
>JAERRX010000175.1 GCA_016735225.1 Sulfurimonas sp.
AGAAAAAGATATTCACAAGTTAGAACAATATGTGAATAGGATAAACTAAAGGTATTTTAAGAAGTTTAGTAAATTTACTAGATTGTTTGTATTTATGGGAAAAGTTGGGTATTATTACATTTGTAAACGACCTCCCTGGTGTGTTGGTCGTTTACTCTTTAGTAAATAATTCTACTTATACTGCATTATATCTCTTTATGATTTTTTTAACACGATTTTTAAGATTTCTAAGTGCTTCAATGCTTGTTTCTCCATCTGCTGTTAAGCTCTCAAAGTCACCGTCAAACTGCACTTTTGCAATCCAACCAATTTTATTGTGATATTTAATCCCAACAAAACGAACATCTCCAAAGTGGATCTGACAAAGATCGTATATTCTTTTAATTCTATCAGTATTTGTTTTTTTATTTTCAGGCATTTTTTATTCCTTGTGATTATTTATTTACCGTATTCTATCATAAGAAGATTAGAGTAACTTTATTAGTAGATAAAAGAGAAGGGTTATGGTGGAACTTTTTATATTTTTGACATCACTTTGTAAGTATGTTCCGCTTATCTTCTCACCACTCTTTAAGCGAACAATAAAAAAGCCTTCATCTTCAAAAAGAGTATGCTCTACCTGACCTATAATAATAAGAATAGATAATTTTGATATTTAACTCTTTTGATTTAGTCTAATCTGATATAATTCCATTACTGATAGTTATGTAAGAGTGCCTATCAAAATTTCAAGTTAAAGGATTCAACATGAATCAAATCACTCAAGGTAAATACAGACCTTTCCCACAAATAGATTTGCCAAATCGCTCTTGGCCAACAAAAACAATTAAAAAAGCTCCACTATGGTGTAGTGTTGATTTGAGAGATGGAAATCAAGCACTTATCAATCCTATGGATATAAATAAAAAACTTGAACTTTTTGCACTCTTATTGAAGCTTGGATTTAAAGAAATTGAAGTTGGTTTTCCATCTGCTTCAAAAGTAGAGTTTGACTTTTTACGCCGTTTAGTCGATGATGAGCTTATACCAGATGATGTTACTGTGCAGGTTTTAGTCCAAGCAAGGGAACATCTTATAAAGAGAACTTTTGAGGCTTTAAAGGGTGTTAAAAAGGCAACGGTGCATCTATATAACTCTACTTCAACAGCTCAAAGAAAGATAGTTTTTAACAAGACTCAAGAAGAGATTTTAGAGCTTGCACTTGTTGGTGTTAGGTTGGTGAAAAAGTATGAAGATAAACATGATGGAGAGATATTTTTACAGTACTCGCCTGAAAGTTTTACAGGAACAGAGCTTGAATTTGCCGCGCAGGTTGCAAATGCAGTTACAAAAGAGTGGGGCATAAGTGATAAAAGAAAAGTTATCTTAAACCTACCTGCTACTGTCGAGATGGCAACTCCAAATATCTATGCAGACCAAATTGAGTGGATGGCATCTCACTTGGACAATAGAGAAAATGTCATCATCTCAACTCATACTCACAACGATAGAGGAACATCTGTTGCTGCGACTGAGCTTGCTATTTTAGCTGGTGCAGATAGAGTTGAGGGTACACTTTTAAGCAATGGCGAAAGAACTGGAAATGTTGATATTATCACCTTAGCTTTAAATATGACAACTCAAGGGATCGACTCTAAACTAGACTTTACAAATATAAATGAAGTTTTAGATGTTGTTGAGAGATGTACAGAGATAGATACCCATTTTCGCCATCCCTATGTGGGAGAGTTAGTTTATACTGCATTTTCTGGCTCGCATCAAGATGCTATAAACAAAGGTCTAGCTCATCAAAAAAACAAAGATGATGAGTTGTGGGAGGTTCCATACCTGCCTATGGACCCACAAGATGTTGGGAGAACTTATGAGAGTATTATCCGTATAAATTCACAATCAGGCAAGGGCGGAGTAGCCTTTATACTAGAAAAAAACTTTGGATACTCTTTGCCAAAAGCTATGCATCCTGAGATAGGAAAAGTTATTCAAGCTGTAACAGATGTCAAAGGTAAAGAGCTAGATGCTAAAGATATTTTAGAGATATTTAACGATACATACTTTAAGGTTAAAGAACATATCTCATTTGTAGATTTTAGAGTAAAGTCTGACAACAAGGTTTCTACTTGTACTCTTACTTATACATATAATGGCAAAGAGATCATAGCATCTGGGGAGGGTAATGGTCCCATAGATGCTTGTAAAAATGCCCTTATGAAAGACTATACAAATGAGTTTAGTATAAGCTCCTACTCTGAACACTCTTGCGGAGATAAAAGTTCAGCATTGGCTGTTGCATATATAGAGATACAAACAAAACAGACTCTGTCTTGTTATGGAGTTGGTAGAGATAACGATATAGCAACAGCATCCATCAAAGCTTTGTTTTGCTCACTTAACAGGGCTTTTTAAATAAATCTCAAAAATTGAGATATAATTTCATAAATACTTTTTTTAGGATATAAAATGTCAGAACAAAAACCGAGCATCAAACCAAACAACCATAAAATTCACCCATGTCCTAATGATAAAAAGTTAGCTCTTGCTCATGATCTAGTAGCTCAAAACAAAGACGAAGATATTATAGTAGTTACTTCTGGTGACACAACTCTTATAGAAGAAACTTTAAATGGCATCAAAGTAGTGGATGATAGAACACTTATAAAAGATAAAGAGTTAAATTGCTCTCTTCTTATTAGTTTTGATGTTCCGCTAAAAGCCATTATATATATGGCAAGGTTATCTCATACAACCTCAAGGGCTATCTTGCTTTTAAATGAGAGTGAACAAAAATTGCTCTACCCCATCGAAACTCTTTTAGGTCGAGTGATAAAACAAGAAGTAGTTAGTGGTTTTGAGTATTCTCAAAAAGAACAGAGAGTAACTGACCCAAAAGCTAGAAAACCTCTTTCAAAAGAAAAAATCAAAGAGATTGCTAAAAAAAACTATGATGAAAAAGTTGGTACTCCAAAACCAATAAGCAATAAACCAAAGAGAGAGTATAAAAAAGATGACGAAAAAGCTGAACAATGGCAAAAAAAGAAAAAAGCTCCAAATAAATTTTTAGGAAAAGATGAAAATGGAAAAGCTATCTTCTCTGGAAAAAGTGGAGAGAGAAATCATCGTTATGATGGAAGTGCTAGAGATGCTAGTTTTCCTCCAAAAAAAGTTGGAAGAAAGATAAATATAAAAGCTCTAAATAAACCTAAAGAAGAGTCAAAAGAGTAACTCTGCTTCTGGGTTTACCTCATTTTGTATTCGTGGCGGTTTTGATATGTCGCTAAAGTACTCTTTTCTTCCATCAACTTCTACCTCTATAATACCCTCTGGAGCGATGAACTTTCTTTGTATTTGAGGGTATAGTTTCAAAAGACTCTGATAAAACTGAGAGAAAGCGGGACCTGCTATCATACCTCCTGTTTCCCGTCTATGCATCGGGGTATTGTCATCATTCCCAAACCAAACAACAGTTTCTATAGTTGGGGAGTAACCTGCAAACCAGCCATCTACATTGTTGTTTGTTGTACCTGTTTTACCAGCTAGCTCTATCCCCTTAGCTCTTGCTCTTCTACCTGTTCCTCGATTAACAACATCTCTTAAAATAGTTGTCATTATATATGCTTGAGTAGCTTCGGTGATAAACTTTGACTTCTCTTGTTTTTCATACATCGTGTATCCATTTTTATCTATTGTGTTTATGAGATGTGGTTGCACCTGTATTCCATGGTTTGCAAAAGAGGTGTAGTATTTAGCAAGCTCAAGAGGTGATAGGGAGATGGTTCCAAGAGATATAGAAAGGTCATGAGGTAGGTTTTTGATGCCAAATTTTTTGAACTCTCTTAAAAGCTGTGATAGACCTATATCATTCACAAGGTTTATGGTCGCTAAATTTCGAGAATGTACAAGTGCTTCTCTTAAACTAACGAGACCTTTATAGTTTTTTTCATAATTTTTTGGTTGCCATTTTAACTCTTCACCATCTTTTTTATACTTATATGTTCTAGCAATATCTATAAGTTTAGTTGCACCCGAATAACCCAAATCAACTGCAACCTGATATATAAAAGGCTTAAATGCCGAACCAGGCTGTCTTCGCCCCTGAGTAGCACGGTTGTAAGATGAATGTTCGTAGTCAACGCTACCAACAAGAGCTAAAATATCTCCTGTTTTTGCATCAAGAGAGACAAGTGCGCCATTTAGAAGTGTTGTATTTGTCTCCAGTGTTGGGTCTTTTAAAAGCAATTTTTGATTTTTTTTATTGAATGTTTCTGTACGCTTTAAAGACAAATCATAAGCATTTTTAAGTGCTGTTCTTCCTGCATCTTGGAGTCTTAAGTCTATGGTGGTGTATATCTCATAACCACCTGTTCTTATATCATCTATGCCCAATTTTCGTGTGCGTCTATAAACTTCATCTACAATAAAAGGAGCTTTATTTTGAGTAAGAGTGTCATCAAAAACTTTAGGTGCCTCGGTTAGAGCTTCTTGATATGCTCTCTCCTCAATCCATCCGAGTTTATACATTCTAGTAACAACTCGGTTTGCTCTTCCCATAGAGATTTCATAATTTTTAGTAGGTGCATAGGCACTTGGAGCTTTTGGAAGACCAACTAAAATAGCCATCTCTTTGAGAGTTAAGTTTTCTAGTTTTTTATGAAAGTAGCCATCTGCTGCCGTTTTGACACCATAATACCCATGTCCAAAATATATCTCATTTAAGTAACATTCTAAAATCTTCTCTTTGCTTAGTGCATTTTCAATTTTTAGTGCAAAAATAGCTTCTTTTATCTTTCTTGAGAGTTTTTTCTCTCGTGTTAGAAGAACATTTTTTACTAGCTGTTGAGTTATCGTACTAGCACCCTCAACTGCCCTACCCGCTCTTATGACCTTTATTGCTGCACGAAATATAGCATCTATATTTATACCAGGATGCTCAAAAAAAGTAGTATCTTCTATAGCAACAAGAGCTTCGATCATCTTTGGTGGAATCTGCGAAAAAGTTGCATAATATCTATGCTTTTTGTTGAAGATATTGGCGATTTTATCGCCATTTTTATCGTAAATCCTTGTGCTTACCTCTGGCTTATAGTTTGTTAAAGCAGATATATCATAATCATAAGCCGTTAAAAAATAGCCTAAAACTATAGCTGGAGACAAAAGCCCAAGTATAAAAATACTCAAAAGTATATTTTTCATTTTTTTCATTTTCTAAATTCCCTGTTTGCAAAACCTGCATCTATTAATATTTTTGTATAACTTTCTTGTGGATTTGATAAAACATCATTCATCTTTCCGTTTTCAACAATTTTACCATCTCTTAAAACACAAATATCCTCACAAAGTTTCTTTGCCGAGACTATATCATGTGTTACAAATAGCATCTTAAACCCATATATTTTTTGTAACTCTTTTAACAACTCAAGTATTAAAACCCTTGTTTGAGGGTCTAGTGCTGTTGTAGGCTCATCAAGAAGTATAAGCTTAGGCTTATGTTCTAGTGCCATTGCTAAAACTACTCTTTGAAGTTGTCCACCTGAGAGTTCTGGAGCAAATTTTTGAGCCAAAGCTATATCTAAGCCAACTTGAGAAAAAAGTTCTTCCATTTTCTTCTCATCTGTAAAGAACTGTTTTTTTATCTTTGTAAGTGGTGAGAGAGCTGTAAAGGGGTTTTGAGGCACAAAAGAGATGCTTACACCTGCTTTTAACTCAAACTCTGCATCTACTTCCAACTCGCACTTCATACTCCTAGGTAGCATCGATAAAAGTGCTTTTAGTGTTAAACTTTTCCCACTTCCACTTTGCCCCACTAAAGCTAAAGAGCTTGATATGTCAAAACTTATATCTACTAAACTCTTCTCGTCAAGTGTGATTTTTAACTTTTTGATTTTCATAAGATATTTTATCCAATTTTTACTAAATGAAAATTAAGACGAAACTTATTCTAAAGATAAAAGCATCGGAGCAAAAGCTTTTGTACTAACTTGCACTACTTGAGAAACTCTTAAACCTTGGGCTTCATTTTCACTTAAAACAACTTCAACAAGTTGTTGCCCTATGGCTATGATGGCTATATAGATAGCATCTAGCTTTTTTATCTCAAGAACCTCTCCTACAAAAGAAAACTTTTGACTTCCCGAAGTTTTTAGTAGTATATCTTTTGGTGTTCCATCATTTAAAATTTTTCCATCTTCTAAAACTATAACTCTTGAGCAAAGTTTATATATCTCACTAGGATCATGACTAACCATAATAGTAGTTGTTTTAAACTCCCTATGTAGAGTCATTAGCTCACCTTGTAACCTTGAACGCATCTGAGCATCTAGTGCTGAGAGAGGCTCATCCATAAGTAGAAGTTTTGGTCGGCTCATCATCGCTCGACAAAGGGCAACTCTTTGTTTTTGCCCTCCACTTAGAGTAGAAGGGAGTCTATTTTTTAAGTTAGAGAGTTCTGTTATATCTAAAAGATATTTTGCTAGCTCAAGGTCATGGTTTACATATAGGAGGTTTTTAACAATACTCATATTTTCAAAAAGAGCATAGTCTTGAAAAACAAAACCTATATCTCTTTTTTGTGGAGCAAGGTTTATCTTGTTTTTTAGCCAAAAGTTATCACCTACTTTTATCTCTCCTTTTGCACTCTCTAGCCCTGCTAAGACCCTTAAAAGAGTTGTTTTACCACTTCCACTTTTTCCACTTAAAGCTATGAAGTCACCCTCATCTATATCTATCTTTACAGAGAGGATCTCTGTGTTTATATCTATCTTTATCACTTGTAAAGTCCAGTAAATTGTTTTTTGTTTTTATCTTTAAAAAGGTAAACACTCAAAAGTACAGCAAAACTCATGATGAGCATCAAAGCACTATATATATGAGCCGCTTTATAGTTCATAGTCTCTACCATCTCATATATGGCAACAGATGCTACTTTTGTTTCATCGGGGATACTTCCACCTAGCATCAAAACTACACCAAACTCTCCGACCGTATGAGCAAAAGTAACTATGATAGCACTTATGATAGAGGGTTTCATATTTGGTAGGGCAACTCTCAAGATAGTTTCAAACCTACTTTTCCCACCGATATAAGAGGCTTCAAGCATATTTTTATCTATGGTCTCAAAGCCACTTTGAAGAGGTTGTAGCATAAAAGGAAGAGAGTAAAAACAGCTTGCGATAACAAGCCCTTTAAAGTTAAAAACTAAGGATATATCAAAATACTCATCAAAAAAAGAACCAATAGGAGAGTTTTTTGAAAGAGCTATAAGTATATAAAAACCTATAACAGATGGAGGCAAAACGATAGGAAGAGCACCTAGAGCCTCTAGTGTAGGCTTAGCTTTTGAGTTTGTTTGAGATAGCCACCAAGCAAAGGGCAAACAAAGTATAAAGAGTATAAAAGTTGTAATAGATGCTAGCTTAAAAGATAGCAAAAAGGGAGTAAACTCAAGAGTACTTAAAATATCTAACATTATAAAACTCTTATGATAGAGAGTTCACTAGCTTTTATGAGAAGTTTTACATCATCTCCAGCTTGCAAGTTCATTCTAAGTGAAGAGCTTTTTGTTATAACACTCTCACAGATCATATCTCCACAAGAGAGCTTTATGCAGCTTAAAAGTTGTGCATTGTCAACACTTAGTATCTTTGCATCTAGTTGGTTTGAGTAACTAAGCTCGCCTTGAAATGATTTTGCGATAGCTATCTGTGTTGACTTTGCACTTAGTTCTACCTCGCTTCCTATCTTTATATCTTCACCTAAGTCTAGGCTCATCATACTAAGCTTTTGAGATGCAAAGTCAAAGTTTACTATATTTAAGTTTTCAAGGTTTTGGATATTTGTGATGGTTGATTTAAATATATTCACGGTAGTTTGTATCCATAGTTTTTAAATATTTTCTTAGCTTCATCAGATAGTAAAAAGTGATAAAACTCTCTTGCATCTATGTTTTGCTCAAGTAAAACCATGCCTTGTTTTATCGGAGTATATAGCTTTGGGTTTAGCTCTTGCCAATGCTGATCTCTTTTATAATGCTTCATATTTTTAGAATAAAGTGCCGACTTAGCAACTATGGCTATATCAGTAGCACTAAGAGCAAAGAAAAGAGTTTGAGAAGCACTCTCACTATAAACAAGCTTTTTCTTTATATTTTTATATATTTTTGCATTTAGCAAGCTCTCTTTTGTTGCCTTGCCATAAGGAGCGGTTTTTGGGTTTGCTATGGCTATACTAGAGATGTTTGGAGTGTTTAACATATAGATGCCATCTCTAAAGTCCATCTTTTTTTTTGAAAAAAGAGCCAATGAGCCAAGTGCATAAACCCTAGGTTTTGTGATGGCTATGTTTTGTTTATACAGAGCATCTGGGTATGTCATATCCGCTGATATAAAGAGTTGGTATGGTGCGCCGTGGGTTATCTGTGTGGTAAGCTTACCACTACTTCCTAAGATAACCTTTACTTTTATATCTGGAAATTTTTTGTTAAACTCTTTTATCAAATCTTGCATAGCATAGCTTACATTTGAGGCAACTGCTATGTTTATGCTTGAAGCATTTAGCGAAAAAAAACTTAGTAAAAGAATGAGAAATAGTCTTTTTACTATAAAAATCATATATTTCCTTTTTGAGTAGAAAATCTTCAAAAGATAGTTGAGATTTAACCCTATTGGTTTCTCTTAAAATCATCTTCAAACTATATCTCTTTGTCTTATACCCTAAACTATCTTTAACTACCGTATATCTTCTCCAAAAACCAAACAGCTTTTAAAGATTTCTTATTTAAAAAAGTGGATATTCAATCGCAAGGGAGCAATTGCTTTTCACTAGCATTTAACCCCTCCACTTAAGTATCACTAAATCTTTAAGAATGTTATCCTAATTTTTATAAAAACTTCATTGAGGAATTTCATCCCGTGGTAGTGGGTTTTTAAATCAAGAAGACTCATCTCTTTGAACTCATCATTTTTTCTTAACCCGTGTGAAATATTTAGCATAAAAACTGAGAGATTTGCCCAATTATAGATAGGTTTTTTCTTTGTATTCATAAAATCTTCCAATCCCCATTCTTGTTTGGCATCTCTATTTGAAATATTGTAGTTTCTATATCTCCATCGGTTTGTTTAGATACTATATGCTCCTTAGGGATATTATCATAATCAATTTTATCTCCATATTTTTAGTTGCTCCTAGCTTTTGCTGTTCTCCTGTATATGGAAAATACAAAGCTGAATTTCTTTGTAATTTAGAGATAATAGATAATCCACATCCCAAACTACTATCAAAAAATCTTGTTAAAGTTCTTACACTCCCACCATTTGAACTCCATCTACTTAATCCAAGTGTTGTTTTACGTCCCACCATCACAAGGAGAGCATGAACTACGATTTGTAATTGATTATGATGTTTCTTGTATTTTACACATGTAAGAGTTATAGCAGATATTTTTACAGATAGTTGAAAATATGTCAATTTGTCATAGAATGGGTGGAATTCTTGCCGTTAGGCTT
>JAERRX010000118.1 GCA_016735225.1 Sulfurimonas sp.
ACTAAAAAACAACTGCCTTAGACACAAAACGATATGTTACCCTACTAATATCTCTAGCAGAATTATATAATATATAATCTTTTTCTGCTTAGTGACATGATACTAGACCCCAATTAGGGAATAAAACTTAATTTTATATTAAGAACCTATATCCCTGTGACAGAACATCCACTTCTGGGGTGTAAAAAACATAACAAATTGTAGCAAGAAAATATGTTCCCTCAGCCGAAAAAATATCAACTTGTTTGAAAACTTTGCTATCATATCAGATATAAAAGAGTTTGGGAACAAGGGAACATATTTTTGTACTCGGTCGTTATATAGTTACGGCAACATCTCTCTAAAATAAACTTTCATATAATTATGGTATAATTTTAGCATGACATTTGAATACGATGAAAACAAAAGTAAAATTAACAAATCAAAACATAATATTAGTTTTGATGAGGCAAAAGAGTTATGGGAAGACCCATTCTCATTTGAAATACCATCTCCACAAAGTGAAGATGAGGATAGATTTTTAGTATTAGGTCAAATTAATTCTAAAAATTACACAGCAATAATAACTTACAGAACTCCAAACATTAGGATTATTTCAGTAAGAAGATCAAGAGAAAAGGAGATAAAACTTTATGAAAGCATTAGAAATAGATAAAAGATTTGATGATAATCAAGAAGATATATTAGAATATTTTGATACATCAAAAATAAGAATGATAAATGAAGAACCAAAAAGAGTAAATATTGATTTTCCAATTTGGATGATTAAGTCATTAGATAGAGAAGCTAAACATGTCGGAGTAAGCAGACAAGCAGTTATAAAAATGTGGTTAGCAGAAAGATTACAAGGATTAAACTCTAAAGTAGCAACCATATAACAAAGCACAAGAATAAACATGATTTCAAATTTTCTTTTATGCCAACGAGTATGAAGCCTATACCCCTGTGACTAAACATCCACTTCTGTGGTGTAAAACATAACAAATTGTAGCAAGAAAATATGTTCCCTTAGCCGAAAAAACATCAACTTGTTTGAAAACTTTGGTATCACATCAAATATATATGAGTTTGAGAACAAGTGAGTTGCTAGATGTAATAGTGCAGGTTCTTAATATTTATTTAGCTTCATTAATACTTAGCAAATAATAAAAATAGAAATGAACAATATTTTACTCTCTCACTTAAACACCAACAGCACTTCCTAAACCCCAAATAGGCAAGAAAATGCCAAGAGCAAGTAGTGTAATCATAGAAGCAACAATAAAAAGCATTATAGGCTCTATAGCACCAGAAACCCCCTCTATTATGGAGTCAAAACGCATCTTGTAGTATTGAGCAACTTTTTGAGTCATAGTATCTAAAGTGCCACTATCTTCACCTGACCTTATCATTAGGATTGTCATGTTTTCAAATAAATTTGTTTCTTTTAAGCCATTATTTAGAGTGCCACCTTTTTCAACAGTATTTCTAACCCCAAGTAATTTTTCTTTAAGCACTAAGTTATCGATCATTCCTATAGATGTGTCGAGTGCTTCAGCTATTGGAATTCCAGCACGAATAAGTTCTGAAAAGACTATAGTGAAACGATTTAAGGTGGAAAATTTTATGATATTTTTAATAAGATATATTTTAAGAAGTAAGCTATGAAACCAAAATCGTAAGTTAATATTGGTGTTTATTAAATACTTAGATAGTATATATGAGGTTAAAATAATTGCTAAAAGGTAAAGACCATAGTTGTTAAATAGGTTTTCTAGCCCAAGCAATACTTGAGTTGGTAGCGGAAGTTGGGCATTTAATTGTTCAAAAATTGACTTGAACTTAGGTACAACAAAAGAGATCAGTATTACAAAGGCAATAAGCATCGCAACTATAACATTTCTTGGGTATGTCATAGCTTTTTTAAACTTTATATAGTTCGATCGAACCTCTTCAAGCATATCAGCAAGGGCATAGAGTGATTCATCTAAATTACCTGTTTTTTCTCCAAGATCAGCCATTGCTATTGATAGGTTTCCTAGTTCAAAACGAAAGTTTTCCATTGAGGATGATAGTGAATGCCCATAGTTTATCTCATCTGACAATTTTGTAAAAACATATTTTAGTGTTTTATCATCCGTTGATTTAGCGATCTCACTCAAAGAGTCGTATATTGATATGCCAGCATTTGTCATAACGGCTAGCTGTCTTATAGATGCTATTAGTAGATCTGGTTTGATTTTTCTTTTTTTTATATTTTTAAGTAGGTTTGTTTTAACTTTTTTCAATTGAACATCTAAGGGTTCTTTTCTTTGAACAATTCTTATAATAATTCCCGAGAATTTTAATTTTACATAGGTATTTGCTTCTTTTTTATCCTTTGCATAGATATAAAACTCTTCTTTTTTGCCCTTCGTAATAATGGTTACTGCATAATAATTCATGTTTTAGCTACTTTCAACACCTCTTCTAAGCTAGTAGTGCCATCTAGGGCTTTACGGATACCATTTTCAAAAATATCTACAAAGCCATCATCTACAGCTTGAGCAAGCATAGCATCTTTTGAGGCACCTTTTGCTATCAAAGAAGAGAGTTTGTCTGTGATATTTAAAACTTCACAAATCATCTCTCTTCCTACATACCCCGTATCATTGCACTCTTTACAGCCTTGACCCTTGTAAAAAATCGCTTTCTCTGGAATATATCTATCTAATTCTTCTAAAATGGACAATGAAATCTTATCTACTTTTTTGCATTTAATACAAATTTTTCTAACAAGTCTTTGTGCTTGAATAGCCACTAATGCTCCGCTTATTAAGTAACTTTGTGCTCCCATATCAAGCATTCTAGAAATTGCACCGATTGAGTCATTTGTATGAAGAGTGGAGATAACCAAATGACCTGTTAAAGCTGCCTTTATAGCTATCTCTAATGTTTCTTGGTCTCTTATCTCTCCGATCATTATCTTATCAGGATCTTGTCTTAATATAGAGCGAAGAGCTGTTGCAAACGATAATCCAATCTTAGGATTTACTTGAACTTGTTGAATTAGATTCATTCTGTATTCAACAGGGTCTTCAACTGTAATGATTTTATCTTGCACATTTCTAAGTTCATTTAAAGCACCATAGAGAGTTGTTGTTTTGCCACTGCCTGTTGGTCCAGTAACTAAGATAATTCCAAAAGGTTTTTTTAGTCCCTTTATAAGCTTGTTGTAGCTCGCACTATCCATACCTGCATCTTCGAGTTTTACAAGTGCTTTTTCTTTGTCAAGAATTCTCATAACAATTGACTCGCCATAGAGAACAGGAAGAGTAGATATACGAAAGTCATACTCTCCATCCGCAACAGATGCAGAAAATCGACCATCTTGAGGTTTTCTTTTTTCTGCAATATCAAGGTTTGACAAAAGCTTAAGCCTAGATGCAAGAGGAGGGTATATATCTTTATCAAATATTTGCACCTCAGTAAGTTTTCCATCGATACGAGCGCGAACAACACAGTTTTTTTCTGTTGGTTCTATATGAATATCGCTTGCCCTACTATGGATGCAAGTTTTTAAAATAATATCAATAAGCAATAGTATAGATGAAGATTTTTGCTGTTCTTGGAGAGTCGTAATTGAGTTTAGTTCATCACGAATCTTCTTTATTAGATCTTTTACACTATCTTGTAACTCAACTTTATATAGATAAGATTCAATCTGTTTTTTTCTTGCACTTACAATTTGTAAAATTTTTTTAGGAAAAAGCCTTTGCACAGCCTCTTGAGCTTCTATATCAAGAGGGTCATAAAAAGCTACTCTTACACTAATATCATCTTGAGAAATTGGAATTACTGTAAACTTCTTTAACTGAGAAAAAGGAACCCTGCTTATAGTTTGATAATCCATATCTACAGAGTCTAAGTCTAGGTCAATTGCTATTTCGTTCATAATCTTAAGACCTACCAGTAAACATGTCGTTTTATAGTTATCGTATCATAAAGCTCTTCGATAACTATTTTTTCGGTCCCTGCATCTTTTAATAGGTATAACTTGTATGTAAATTCTTTATCGTCTTCATCTTTAAAAATATAAAAATCTTTAGACTCGTGCTGTCCAAGTTTTGCATATAGGTCAAAAACTTTTGATAAAACATACTTTGTTGTAGGTAGATTTAATGAAGATAGATTATAGTTGTCAATTAGAGCATGATATAGAAGTTTTTTCTGCATTAGTATTACAGAAAAATAAGCAGAATTTTTTCGAGATTCTGGAGAAAAATTTAGTAGTGTTATTGGGATAGCCAACCTATCAATTTGGTCTGAGTTGAGACAAGAAAAAGCATAAACCAATATAAATTTTTCATCTTTTTTGTACTGTTTAAGATTGTTAAATCCTATGTTACAAGCTTTTTGATACTTTTTGTCTTCATATAGAGTAAGCATATTTTGTTTTACGGTAGCATATAGATTTATGCTTATCAGAAGTATTAGTAAAGTTCTCATCTGAATTTTCCCGACATGATATCTCGTAAAAGTAATTTTGCTTGTGAGGAGTTTGAGTGCTTTATATATTTTTTCAATACTTTAATAGCTTCTTTTTTCCTGTTAAGCTTGACGAGAGATTTTGAAAAAATAAGCCAACTATCATCAATACTATCATCAATTTGATTTGTAGTTAAAGCATAGTTGTACGAACTATCGTATTCGCCTAATTCATAATACTTTTTTGCTATAAACAGGCTTAGAGCAGGGTCGTTATTATTTTTAAATCTTTTTATTACATAGCTTATATCTTCTTGTGTACTTTGACGTTTAATTAAAATAGTGTTTGTTTTTTCAACATACTTTTTCTTTTTAACTTTTTCTTCTTTTTTTTTATCTAGCTCAATGTCATTATCGATATTTGAGATAAATTTGAACGATGGAGCAAGAGTAACTTTTTTCAATGCCTTTGATGATTGTGTTATCTCTTTTTTCTGCTCCTCTTCCTGCTTGGAGTCTGCTTTTAGAGTGCTTGGCTCTTTTTGTGTTTCTACCTGTTGTGTAGAAACTACATATATTGAAAATATACCTATTAGAACAGTAATTAAAGCAATTACTGCTAATGGTGTATATTCTTTTATCTTATGTTTTCTCCATCTTGTTTCTAGTTCATTTATATTAAGCATTTATAAGTCCTGTTTGTATTGCTGACATCTCTATTATTTTTGAAGAAGCTATATTAGAATCTATCGCAGAGGGATCGTTATAACAGTACCAAGAATAAATATTAAAAAAAGTATATAATAGTTTATTGGTATCTCTGTAGTTTCCTTTGGTGATTTTATGTATTAGATTGACTCGATTTTTAGAAAACATATTTGCACTGTCAAAGCAATTTGCTTTCATAAGTTTTTTTTGTATATATATCCTAAGTTCATTTTTTGAAGAGTTCTTAAGCTCTATACTTTCCCAGATTCTCGTTTGAAAATGTTCTTTTGCTATAATATCTTCCTTGTCCGTTTTATGAAGAGTGATAACAAATTTGACAATTCTTGTGTCAGAAAGCAGTCTGATTTTTTCCATTTGCTCACTAGAGTAAAGCTGTGCTTCGTCTAGTAGAACCAACGGAACCTTATAATTTTTAGATAGTTTACTTTTTACAATAAGCATAAGTTGAGTAAAGTTTAACTCCCCTAAATATTTAACATCAAATAGGTCACGAGCTAATGATTTAAAAAATTCACTATCATCTAGTATGGGGGTTGAATATATAAAAACTTTTTGAGTAGAGGATAGGTCGTGGTGCAACTTTGAAAGAAGCATGCTTTTTCCCGTTCCTGGTTTTCCATAAAGGAGTATCATTTTCAAAGGCTTTCTAACAGAATCCTTTAGTGATTTATAGAGTGTTGAAACTCTATCAAGTTGAATATATTCTCTTACATCTATATTGTCAAGAAATACATTCTTTGAGGCATCGTAAATACTATTTTTCATTTTTTCCCTTTCGTTTGATTTTACTTTCTTTATCTAAAATAGATCTTTTATCTACTATAATCGTTTGCTTACTTATACCTTTGTAGCCCAAATCTGCTAATGATAAATCATTGCTATTTTTATCTATGATATGTGGCTCTATAATTATAACTAATTCTTGGGTCTGTTTTGTAATTTCTTCATATTTAAACATATAATTTAAAAGTGGAATATCTCCCAATATGGGAACTTTGTTTGACTTCTTGATATTTCTAGTGTTGATCAATCCACCTAAGATGATTCTATTTCCATCTTTTACGGTCACAACAGAAGATAGCTGACGACGGTTAAGGTCTGGTGGCATTTTTCTCTCTGAAGCATTTGTAAGCGATATATCTGTTCTTGTTTCAGATAAAGAGGGGTTTATCTTGAGTGTTATCAATTTATCATCTGATATTTCAGGAGTTATATCAAGCAAGACCCCAGCAAATACTGACTGAACAGTATCATTTTGAGTTGTAGCTGCCACTCCGCCACCAGTACCTTGCTGATTTGTTTCTGATTTTATTTTATAAAAATATTCAGTTCCTGCTGTTATTAGTGCAGGTTGGTTATTTAGAGTTAAAACTTTTGGATTTGAGATAGATACTACATCGCCTTGAGTTTGTAAAAACTTCACAACTTGGTTTATAGACCCTCCAGCTTTTAGTGTAAGAAGACTTGCTCCGCTTACAGATTGTGGACCTGTTGAGGTGATCTCACCATCTGAAAAAGTAGGAACATTATTTTTTGATACATAGCTAGCTTTTATATCAATATTTTGCAAAGCATATAGCTGTTTCCAGTCAATGCCTGTAGTGTTACCCTCTTCCATAGTAACAGAAAGAAGTTGCACATCTATTAAGACTTGCAGTTGAACCTTTTCTTGAAGTCGCTTTAGATATTTTTCTAGTCTAGTCATCTGCCTAATTGTAGATGTTATAGTTATTAAGCCAGCATTTTTGTTGATAATAGGAGGACCAGACTTGTAAACATCATGAGGTCTATTAATAACTGCTTGAAGTTCTTTATCGAGATCTTTCCAAAATTTTACTTCATCAGTAGATTCTATTTTTATGCCAGACTCAGCACTAGATGAACCTCTTGAGCCTGCTCTATTTATATCTTCAGACACACCAGTAGTTGGTGAAGCTAGACCTGAAGAAGTTAGAGTAACATTTGTACTTCCTGCACCTTTTCTTTGAGATAGTATATAGTCAATTCCAAATATCTTTGTTTTTAGATAAGATATTTTTAAAATATTGTTTTCCAAGGAGTAGTACAGATTATTTTCTTTTAGTATAATATTTAGGACTTCATCTATTGTTAGGTTTTTTAAGTGAGTTTTGTTAAGTTTAGATGCTAGAAATTTTTCAGCATAGGGATCGGTTACAATAATACTAAATTCACACTCATCGCTTAACTGCTCTACAAAATCAATAATTTTTGTATTTTTAGTAGAACTTATACTAAATAGTTCGTATAAACAATTGGCATAGATATTAGTTGATAAAAGAGGTATAACAATTAGCCCATAAATCATTTTTATAAAATATTTCATATACTGCTTTATTTGAACCGTAAACTTTGTTTTTTATTCTGTGTTGAAAGTGTAACTTTGCTCTCACCTCTTGTTAATTTAATGACTGTTTTTTCCACACTAGATAGCCTATAGCCATAGAGTAGATCATCTAAGTTGTACCATTTACCATTTATTAGTGCTGATTTATTTATGATTGCATCTAAAACAAAGTTGACTGGTAGTTCTTGTTTTGAGTGAGTAAAATTTGTTTTTAGTGTGTTAGTATTGGTTGCTATTTTACTTGTAGATTTTTTCTCTATATTTTTGATTTTACTTTCATTGTTATCTAAAGTAAAAGGATTGTATAGTTGTGTTAAAGCTTCATTTTTTATCCCTTTTCGTGGAGTTTTTATAGATTCAACTTGCATATCGACCAAAGAAAGTTCTTCGGAACTTAGATGAGCAGAAATAAATATACTAAAAAGAATGAAAGCTATTCTTTTCATAAATATCTAATGCCCCAAACCGAAATAATTAGCTCTGTATTTATCTTTTTTTTAGCTTTTATTGCCAATGTGTGAATATCAACAACTAGATCATTTTGCTCAAGAGAGTTTATAAATCTAAGTGTATCTTTGTAGCTGCCTGTAGTTTTTAGTGTTATATCCAATATGCGAGAAAAAGAGTTGTTATTGTCAGTATATCTATTTTTAAAGTCTAAAATTTTTATATCATATCTCTTCGCATCTGTTGAGATAGAGTGCAAATACTCTCCCCATACTTTTTCATCATAGATCAATGAAGATATACTTTTTATTTTACTTTCAATATATCTATTGCTTCTCTTGTTTAAAGCAATCTGTGCATTTAGGTTTTTAATATCTCTGCTAAGCATAGCTATCTTAACTTTAGAGTTTTGTTACCG
>JAERRX010000043.1 GCA_016735225.1 Sulfurimonas sp.
TGGTGTTTTTATCCGACCTGAACTTCTATGACGGCTTGTTTTGGTTAAATATGCTAAGTATAAATATTGTATTTTTATTTAAATCTATTTCGTAATTTACAGTATATGCCTTAAATATCATATCTCTGATATTTGCATCATCAAAATAAAATGATGGTCTATATTTATATGGGAAATTTGGGATTTCATTAATTTGTATATTTAAATCCTGTCTGAATTTTCTACTTGCAGTTATCTTGTCTTTAGCAATATGTTTTAAAATTATTAGTAGTTCTGTTTGATACTCTTGAGTTCTTATTATTTTCACTAATTGTTTTCTAGTTCTTTAAAAAACAATTCGATTTCATCATCTGACTCTTTTTGCGTTAGTAGTCTCATTTTACCATTTTGAACATCATCTCTAATTTGATGTAATCTTTTTTTTCTTTCGTAAAAATAAGGGTCAAGTTCTAAATTTTTATCTTTTGAAATAGTTACATTTTCACTATGACTATTAACATAGCTCATAAAATTTTGTACATAACTATCTTGAATTTGTACTGACATAGTTTGCATAATGGACTCCAATAGTTAGTTTATATAGTATTGTATCAAAATAATATATATTTAGTGATAAATGAATTTTATTTAAAATGACTCATTAGAGTGAACTTACTAGTCCCATCTCTCCAGAGGGAGGATCGTTAACCTTTTATATCTCATATCTCACTAGCTAATCCCTCTTAATATACACTAATTTTTTGCACACATAAAAGCCTACTTTAAGCCAATAAACAGCCACTTTAAAGTATAATTAAGGTCAGAAATCAGACTCTATGAAGGGATGATAATTATTAATTGAGGTTATTTTGTTGATAAAAGAAGATCAAAACACTATAGATAAAGATGAGAAATAAGATGAAGCATTTCAATTTTGCTTTTGTTTTAGCTATGCTCTTAACTCTTTGTAGCTTAGTGTATGGTGAAAATGAAAAAGATCAAGCCTTAGATAGATATATATCTAAGTATAAAAAAGAGCAGTTTAATTATGACTATGAAAAAGTTAAAGCAGAGAGTTCTAAGCTTCGTGACTCGTGGATAGCTCCCGTTAACTTAAACTACAACTACTCTAAAAGTAACCCTTATAAAAATGATCAATCTTCTCATCAAGCTTCAGTTAAGCTCGATCAAGCTATTTTTTCAAGTGGTGGCATATACTATGGGATCAAGTTTGCACAAGCATCTCGCAAATATTCTAACTTTTCAGTTGATGTTGCAAAAAGAAAGCTTGTAAAAGATGCCGTATCTCTTTTGATGCAGATAAAGCAGATGGATTTGAAAATATCAAGACAAAACCTTCAGATAAAAAATTCTGAAATATCACTTGCACAAAAAAAAGAGCAGTACCTAAATGGTCAGCTAAGTTCTGGTTTTTTAGACAATGCAGTTATCGAGAGAAATATTGTCATTCAAGCTCTTTATGATATACAAACAAATAAACAAAGACTTATCTCAAAGTTCAATGCTATTAGCGATATGGATTATAAAACTGTTTATATTCCGCATCTTGATACTATAACAAAAGAGAACTTTTTAAAATACAACATAGTGTTAAGTATGTCGCAAAGTGATATTGCTAAAAATAGATACAACAAAAATGTAACAATATCAAAGTATCTTCCTCATATAAATCTTGTTGCAGGATACAACTATGATAAGAGTGAAAACCAACAGTTTGGAAATACGGGAGCAGGTTTTTCTGGAGATACGGACTACTATAACTACGGTCTTCGTGCAACTATGCCGATCGATTTAAATACTTTTAGAGATATTGAAATATCACAAGTGAGTTACCTAAAGTCAAAGGTGATGATTGAAGATAAAAAAAGAGAGTTAATAGCCATCTTTGAACAGGTAGCACAAAATATTCAAAATTTTCAAAAAAAGAAAACTCTAAGCAGAGAAAACTCCGACATATATAAGAAGTTGCTCTCACAAACAAAAGATATGTATAGTGCAGGTTATAAGACTCACTACGATGTTTCTTTACTAGAAAATTCTGTCAATATTCAAGGTATTGATGTAAAGATTTTTGAAATAGATAAACAACTTGAGTTATTGACTCTTTATGAGATGTATAAAAATGAAAAAAACTGATATACCATTTAGCGAGTATATAAATGAGTGGCTATATGGAAACGATGGGTATTATACTAAATATAAAAACATTGGAAAAAAGGGTGATTTTTATACCGCAGTTAGTGCTAGTAAATTTTTTGGTGGGACAATTGCTAAGCATATTATCTCTTTAGTGGATGATGGTTTTTTAACTAAAGATGGCATTGTTTGTGAGATTGGCGCTCATCATGGGTATTTTTTAGCGGATATTATTGAGTTTATATATACTCTTAGACCAAAACTTCTTAAAACTTTAAAGTTTGTTATTGTTGAAAGGTTTGATGAGTTAGAGGTTAAGCAGATAGAGTATCTTAAAGACTCTTTTGGAGATGCTATCTCTTTGACTCACTTCAAATCTTTAGATGAGTTAAGATGTAAAAGTGCTTTTTTTATAGCCAATGAAATATTTGATGCATTTGCTTGTGAGCTTTACTTTAAGGGGAAAACTGCAAGAGTAGATGCACATAATATTGAGTTTGATATTGAAAACGACTGGGTAACAAGTAAGGCAAAAAAATATCATAAATCAATGGGAGAGATAGCCGTTGGTTATGAAGAGTTTGCTTTAAGTATGGCTAAGAGTTGTGAAAAGTTTGAGTTTATGAGTTTTGACTATGGAGAGATGCAAGCCCGCCCTGACTTTTCCATAAGAGTATATGAAAACCATAAAGTCACAGCATTTTTTGACAAAGATATTAAACGAGATGAGCTTTATAAAAACTCAGATATTACTTATGATGTTACTTTTGAGCATGTAAAAGATGCTTATGAAGAGGCTGGAGTAAAGTTTGTAGAGATAAAGGCTCAAATGGTAGCACTTGTAGATATGGGTATTTTAGAGCTTTTAGAGATATTAAAAGATAATGCCGAAACAAAAATCTATGAACAAGAACTTCAAAAAGCCAAGATGCTAATAATGCCCGATTTTCTAGGTGAACGCTTTAAGATGATAAAGTTTAGAAAAGATAACTCTTACATTTATGATAAAAATATTGCTGGACTAAAATTATGAAATGAATGGAATATCTTTGTTTACTAATATAGGCATAGTTGAAACATATATTAAAAATCATAATATAATTAAAAGCGACATTATTCATTTAAATGATCTGTATAAAATGTGGATAGTTTAAGTTTTAAAATTACTATTAAGCCCTAGAGATAGGGCTTAAAGACTACTGAGCTACTACAACTTCTAAAGGAGTTGATTCCCAGATGCCGTGCTTTGTACAGTAACCATGAGCAACTAGGTTTAGTTTTTTACCCATTGGTCTGATGTTAAATGTTACTTCTGCATGAGATTTTTCATTGCCTAGTGTTCCTGGAACAAAAGAAGCAGAAGCTAGTTTAGTGTCACCATTAAAAAGAGAGATACTTTCTATATAGTGGTCAAAATCATCTGGATGAGTATATTCATTTCCCATTTTTACATTAACTGAAAGGATTTCACCTTTTTTAGCTTCGCTTGCAACTGTTACAAAAGGAGAGTGACGGTCAATTAAGTCCTTTTTAGCTTCTCTTTCAACTGTATCTATATCAACATATTTGTTAATCTTTGGCATTTTATGTCCTTGTGTTTTTAATTTATGTGACATTGTAACCTCATAACCATTTACTAGAGCATATATAAGAGTTTATTTGTCTTATTTAAGAAATATTTTATAAAAGAACTTCTTAACCAAAAAAAAGATAGAATTACCATAATTTAATAAAAGAGTAAAAATATGCTAAAAACACTACTGATAGAGATAGGCGTCGAAGAGTTGCCTGCTGTTCCGCTTTTAAAAGAACTTAAAAATATTGAAAAAAAATATACCGATATTTTAGAAAAAAATTCATTACTTTGTGAATTTGAATTTTACTATACTCCTCGCCGTTTAGTTATATGGCATAGAGAGTTTAAAACTTCACAAGAAGATAGTATAGAGGAGTTTTTTGGCGCACCAATAGCTGTTGCTTATAAAGATGGAGAGCCAACACCTGCTGCAAATGGTTTTGCTAAAAAGTGTGGAGTAAAACTAAGCGATATAGGTATAGGACAGAAAAACTCAAAAGATGTTCTTTACTATAAAAAAGATGTCAAGGGTAAGAAGTCAGAAGAACTTTTAGAAGATATCATAAAAGAGTGGGTAAAAAGTCTTAGTTTTGGTAAGTCTATGAGATGGGGTTCTCTTAAGGAGAGCTTTATAAGACCTATCCGCTGGGTAAATGTTATGCTTGAGGATAAACTTGTAGATATAGAACTTTTTGGAGTTAAGTCTGCAAAGACAACTTTTGTTCACCGCATAAGCAACTTTGAGTCAGTTGAAGTAAAAGGTTCTAAAGAGTATTTTGAGATCTTAAAAGATGGTGGCATTACACTTTTTGCTGAGGATAGAATGCTTAAAATATTAAATGATTTTAAAGCCATACAAACAAAAAATGATCTCAAAATAGAGATAGATGATGATCTACTCGATGAAGTTGTAGCTATCACAGAAAATCCAACAGCACTTTTAGGCTCTTATGATGAGGAGTTTTTAAGGTTACCTCCTGAAGTTATCATAACCTCCATGAAAGAGCATCAAAGATATTTTCCTGTTTTTAAAGATGGAGAGTTGATAAACAAGTTTGTTGTAGTTTCAAATGCCCTAACGGATGACTTTTCAAAAGTTGTTGAGGGAAATGAGAGGGTTCTAAGACCACGACTAGCAGATGCTCTTTTCTTTTTTGATAATGACTTGAAAAATGGACTAAGTACAGATGGCTTAGAAAAAGTAGCATTTTTTAAAGGTTTGGGAAGTGTTAAAGATAAGATAACTAGAGAAACTAAAATAGCAAATACTCTGTTTGATATCTATAAGATAGATGCTAGGAAAGAGGACTTAGATAGAGCCATAAACTTGGCAAAAGCTGACTTGATGAGTGAGATGGTTTATGAGTTTACAGAGCTTCAAGGTCTTATGGGTTCTTACTATGCAAAAGAAGCAGGTGAGAGCGAAGCGGTAGTTTTGGCTATAAAAGAGCAGTATCTTCCAGATGGAGAAGATAGCGAACTTCCATCAACTCCCCTAAGTGCCATAGTGGCTATGAGTATAAAGCTAGATACTCTTTTAGCTCTTTTTAGTGTGGATGAGATTCCTACAGGTTCTCGTGACCCCTTTGCTCTTCGCCGAGCGGTAAATGGTATCATAAGAATTACCACAAAACATAACCTAAAGTTTGATATATCAAAAACATTATCAGAGTTGGCATCAGAGTACATATCTATAGATATGAAAAAACTACAAAACTTTTTCTTAGAAAGAGTAAAGCAGTATTATAAGGTAAACCCATCTGTTGTTGAAGCTGTTTTAGCATCTAAAGAAAGAGAGTTGGTCGCTATATCACAAAAGATAGAAGCACTAGATGCTATCGTAAATAGTGAAGGTTTTTCAGAAGCATTTTCAACATTTAAACGAGTTGCAAATATAACTAAAGATATAGACCTGACTCAAGACCTTCTCATAGATGTTAAAGTATTTAAAGCAAAAGCAGAAGAAAACCTATATGAAAGATATACTAAGGTATCTTCACTTAAGTACGACTCTTATGAAGAGGAGCTAGATGCACTCCTAGGTTTAAAACCAGAGCTTGATAAGTTTTTTGATGAAGTTATGGTAAATGTTGAAGATAAAAAGCTAAAGAACAATAGAATGTCATTGGTAGCATCTATATATAAAAGTATATTAAATATTGCCGACATAAAAGAAGTTAGTGTTTAATATAGTAGGTTTTAACTATATCAATAAAGAAGATAAGAGGCTTAGTGAGCTTTTTATCTCCTCTTTGACCTCTAAAAAAAAGTATATACTGGGTATAAACTCTCTTACAAAGTCAGTCTTAAAACATATAGAAGTTGATGGCATCATAGACGACTTTTCAAGAGTTCAGAGTTCAAGAAAAAAGTCTGTACTTAGTATAGATGAAGTTTCAAGGGACTCTATCATTCTTTTTACATCGATGGGAAGCCCCTTAGAGGTTAAAAATACCCTAGATGCTAAGGGATTTACTAACCTTAGCTACTTCTCTTTTTACAGATACTCAAAACTACAACTTAAACCTCCTCCTTTTATGCTTGACTTTAAAGATGATTTTTTAGACCATAGAGATAGATATGAAGCTGTATATCATCTGCTCGAAGATGAAAAATCAAAAGAAGTTTTTACAAAAGTTATAAACTTTAAAATCAGTTTTGATCTGAATTTTATGAAGGGGTTTACAAATAACCATGATGGACAATATTTTGACAAAGAGATAGTTCCCTATATAAAAAATATAGATTTTTTAGATGGTGGTGCTTATGTGGGCGATACAATTCCTCAGATCATAAAAAACTTCCCAGACTTCAATAGCATCTATGCCATAGAACCAAACAACCTACATATAAATATAGCAAAAAGAGAGTTTGGAGATGTGAAAAATATAGAGTTTATAAACTGTGGTTTAGGAGTGAAAAAACAAAAAGCCTCTAGTGGCAAAGTTCTTGGTCAAAATAATTGTGAGCATGACTATAAGGCACAAGAGATAGATGCGATTGACAATATCATAAAAGAAAAAGTTGATTTTATAAAGCTTGATATAGAGGGTGCGGAGCAAGATGCTCTAAATGGTGCAAGTAAAACTATAAAAAAGTATAAGCCTATTTTAGCTGTTTGCATCTACCATAAAGCTCAAGACTGGTATAAAATTCCAGAGATTGTACTTTGTATAGATGGTGAGTATAAGATATATTTGCGTCACTATATGGAGGGGATATTTGAGAGTGTTTTATACTTTATACCAACAAAAAGAGATATAGATGTATGACTTAGCCATCATCGGTGCAGGGATAAATGGAGCTAGTGTAGCTTATGAGTTTACTAAAGCAGGTAAGAAAGTTATCATTTTTGATATGGAGGGTATTGCGAGTGGTGGAAGTGGTGCGGCTGGTGCTTTTATAGCTCCTAAGTTTTCTAAAGAGGGAGAGTTAAAAGAGCTTTTAAATGATGCCTTTATATATAGTATGGAGTTTTATGAGAAAAACTTCCCTCATCTTCTAAAAAAAACAACACTTTTTCATAGTGCAAAAGATAAAAAATCATCTCAAATATTAGCTAAATATAAGAAACAAACTCAACTAAAGCTAAAAGTAGCATCTAGTGAGTTTTTAGACAGCTTAACTCCTTATGCTAAAGAGTATGAGCATATATGTATAGATGCTGGCATAGTAGATGCAAGAGCTATGTGCAGTGAGATGTGCAAATATGCAAAATTTATAAAACAAAAAGTAGAGTCTTTAGTCTATAAAGATGACCACTGGCTCATAGATGAAAAATACAGAGCAAAAAATGTCCTGCTGGCAACTGGAGCTTATGAGTCGGTCATAGATGAGCCATATATAAAACTAAATGGTGTTTGGGGACATCGCATCGATATAAAAACTTCAAGCTCAAATGAGTATAGTATCCACCAAGTCGTTTCTATCTCTTGTAGTTTTGATGGTGAGATGGCTATTGGTGCAACACATGATGTTGGCTATCATCCACAAAAAAGTAAAACTCCCTATAATTTAGAGGAGGGTAGAGTCGAATTACTAAAAAAAGCTAGCAAGAGTATAGACCTAAAAGATATTGAAGTTTTAAGAGATTTTACAGGCTTGCGTTCAGGCTCTTTGGACTATATGCCTATCGTGGGAAGTTTAGTTATCTCAAAAGAAACACTACTATCTAAAAATATTAGATATGAGATAGAAAGTTCAAACACTAAAAACTATAGATACTATCCAAGCCTTTATATGATAAATGGAAATGGTGGTTATGGTTTTGTTTTAGCACCATATATAGCAAAAATACTCCAAGAGCATATCTTAGATGCAAAAGAGATAGGCAAAAACCTAAGAGCAG
Organism: Sulfurimonas sp.; assembly: GCA_016735225.1. Lineage (GTDB taxonomy): Bacteria > Campylobacterota > Campylobacteria > Campylobacterales > Sulfurimonadaceae > Sulfurimonas. The sequence continues at coordinate 8,061 of JAERRX010000043.1, forward strand.
ATAGGTTTTTTACTAGATGGGCTAAAAAGTCATTTTAAAAAATATAGTTAAAATATATCTCTAAATAGAAAGTCTAATGCCAACAGGACAATGGTCAGAGCCTTCTATATAGTCCAATATAAAGGCATCTTCTAAGTTTTCTGCCAAGTCTTCACTTATAAAAAAGTAGTCAATTCTCCAGCCAACATTGTTAAGCCTTGCATTAGAACGATAGGACCACCAGCTATATCTATCAACTTCATTACCATTTACATATCTAAAGGTATCTATGTAGCCATGGTCTAGTAGCTTATCTATCCATTTTCTCTCTATCTCTAAAAAGCCTGATTTTTTAGAGTTTGACTTAGGGTTTTTTAGGTCTATCTCTTTGTGTGCCGTGTTTACATCGCCACAGATGATGATTGACTTTCCTTCATCTTTTAGCTTTTCACAATGCTTTAAAAAGTCATCATAAAACTTCATTTTATAGCTTAGTCTATCTTCATCTTTTTGCCCATTTGGAAAATAAACATTAAAAAGAACTATATCATCATAGTGAGTTTCTATGATACGACCCTCTTTTAGAGTGTCAATGTCTAAGCAGGTTGAGCTATTGTCACTTTGTAATGCACTCCAAGTCATAGTTCCGCTATAGCCTTTTTTAGTAGCAGAATTGACTATAATATCTTGATAGTTTTTTTCAAAAAGACCCTCTGGTATTTGCTCTTTTAAGGCTTTTATCTCTTGAAGACAAAGTATATCAGGCTCTCTCTCATCTATCCATTTGAGAGCTTCTTTATTTCCAACAGCACGAATACCATTAACATTCCATGAGATTATTTCTATAGTGTTTGACATAGTTTAAAGCCTTGATATTTTTATGTAAATTCCCAAGCATAAAACTTAGGAATTAGTTGTAGTTTTAGATGAAGTTTACTTCGCTTACATGGTGGTTTAAGCCGAGTTCGCTTGTTTTGCATCCAAGAGCAAGACCTATCATCTGTTGCATATGAAGCACAGGAAGTTTTAAGTCACGACCTACTGCTTTTGATGACTCTGCCATCTGAGTATCTAGTTTTATATGACATAAAGGACAGGGGGTTACCATCCAGTCTGCATTGCCATCTGTTGCACCAGCTATTGCTGTTCCTGCTAAGATAGAGGCAGTTTTTGGTGCTTGTAGTTCAGCATGAAAACCACAACATTTGTTTTTCTGTTCATAATCTACATTTTTACCACCACAAGCGATAATGAGGTCATCAAGTGAAGTTGGATTGTAGGGATTTTGGGAAGTTTTATGTGTAGTGTTTTGAAGTTCTGATGGGCGGATATTATGACAACCATAAAATGGTGCAATATTAAACTGACTAAGAGGCTTAACAACCATCTCTTTAATCTTATCAAGACCAACATCATCTATTATAGCATATAAGAAATGAGTAACCATAGAGGTACCCTTATACTCTAAGCCAACCTCTAAGAGTTTTTCATTTACTTTTGCTTTTAACTCCTCATCATTGTCTAGGCGATATTTAGTCATCGCTGTATTTAACTGGCAAGTGTTACAAATAGTAACCATTGTAAGTTCATGTTTTTCGGCATAAGCTATATTTCTAGCATTTAAAACTAGAGATAAAAAATCATCATAATCTTGCAGATGAGATGCACCACAACATGAAGCTTCTGTAAGTTCAATAAGTTCTATATTTAGTTTTTTAGCAACTGCTAAAGTTGACATCATCTGTTCTGGAGTGCTTTGTTTTGCAGTACAGCCCGTGAAAAGTGCGTATTTTAATTTTTTCATATTTTGACCCTTAGAACTTTGATGTTGATGATGATTCTATTAGTTTTTGAATCTCATCAAGATTGCCAGATGCTGGTACAGACCAAGGCTTAGCCGTTTTGCCTTTTTTGTACATCTTCATAGTAGCAGACAGATTGGAAAGAGAACCGAGTTGAGCAAGGATACCATGTTTTCCAATAGAGTCTTTGATATTAGCAATATGACTAGTAGCAACACTGGAAGTTGCATCACCCTCTTTATATAGCATATTGTGAAGTTTAGTCATCTTGCCAATAGGATCAACACCGCTTGGACATACTTCAGCACATTCGTAACATTTTACACAGTCCCAAAGACCCTCTTTTTCTCTATGGAGATCTTCAATCCTTTGTCTATGAGTTTCATCACGAACTCCTGTCTCAAAATAATAAGCTTTAACAAAGGCCGCAGGACCTAGAAAATCTTCATTTACTTCTACAACAGGACATGAGTAGTAACAAACTCCACAAGTGACACAGCTATCTATCTCACTTAACTCTTGCATCTCGTTGGATTCTTTTAGATACTCGTTGCCGTTTGAAATATTATATGGTTTAATAGAGTCATATTTTTCCAAAAAATCACTCTTATCTATGATCATATCTCTAATAGCTCTTTTTTTACTTAGAGGTTCTATGGTAAGCTCACTACCAAACAGCTCTATCATAGCTTTTACACTTTCTTTGCATGCAAGAGTAGGGCGACCATTTATTTTAACAGCACAATCTTCACAACTGCTAAGAGAGCAGTTACGACTATATGAAAAGCTACTATCTTGATCTCTAATCTTGTTTAATATATCTAGTATAACTTCCTTAGAAGTTACTTCCATGTTGTAGTTTTGATAGTATGGAAGGTAATCCTCATCAGCATTAAATCGAAATACTCTGAAGTTTACTTGTTGTGTGGTCTCTTTAGTCAAAAATTCTCCTTAGTATAAAAATAATAGCAATTATATCCTTAGAAGCCTTTGTATCAAATAAACATTAGCTTAAAATAGGGAAGTTATCTTTGTAGCTTCTCTTTATCTGTTTATTTAATTCTTTTTAATATTGTTAAGCTATACTTTTTAGATCAAGATAATATAGATGCTACAAGATTTAAAAAAATAAGCCAGAGGTTGGGGTAATGATTATAAGAGTTTATTATGAAGATACTGACACAGGAGGGGTGGTTTATCATGCAAACTATCTTAACTTTTGTGAAAGAGCTAGAAGTGAGGCTTTTTTCAAAAGGGGTATGACTCCAGAGCTTGAAAGTGGTCACTTCGTTGCAAGAAAACTAGAAGCACAGTACTATAAAAGTTCAAAATTGGGTGATCTCTTAAAAGTTGAAACTAAGCTTAAAAAGATGAAAGCAGCTTCATTTGAGATAGTGCAAGCTATATATAAAGATTCACAAAAAATCTTTGAGTTAGATATAACTTTAGCATATATTACATTTGAGGGAAAGCCCCAAAAGCTAGATGCTAAAACTAAAAATTTACTTACTTCACTCTTTTAGCGATCTATATTTAACAAATCTATACCTAGCAGGAGAGAGAAGCTCTATGGGGTAAATCATCTGATTGTCTTTTATTGTTGTTAGATACTCTCTACTCTCTCTTGTTGCTAAAGAAAAGAAGTAGTCAACTCCCACTGTTGTTGTGTAGTTGATCCAGTCATAAACAATATCATTCCCTAAAAGCGAGTTGCTTTCTATAAATACATTGTTATTGTCAGTAATCGAGTTTGCTATTAGCATGTTTTTTCTATCTTGATGTTGAGTAATAGAGAGTATGAGAGGGTCATAGTTTATCTGAGTAGATAAAACATTTGTTGCATTTGTATCATAAAGTGTAAGCTGTGACATAATCATACCTGTTTTAACAATAGGTGTATTTATAATAAATGAGGCTTTTTGAATCTTTTTATTTTTACTTAAATATTTTTGGAGATTGGTTGTTCTTTTTGGTATGGAAAATTTAAGGACACTTCTATTTGAGTTTTTAGTTTTTTTTATTGCTGCACTATTTATAAATTTATCTTTTTGGTAGATACTTAAGGATCTGCCTATTTTTGAGTGATCGTAAAAAATAACTAAAGGCGAAACAGCTTCTTTAAGCAATAGATCACTTTGTGCTTTATAGTCTATGCCCCCATAGGTTAAATATGAAGAGGTAGAAGTTACATCGGTCTTGTTTATTGTAGGAAAGAAAATATTGATTTGTGGGTTTAGCTTAGCAACATTGTTTGCACCCTTGTGAGTAAGCGGAGCTATGACATAGGAAAATCCATCATCATCTATCTGTTGTAGAGCCTCTTTTATATCCGCTAAACTTTCACTTTTGATCTTATAGCTTTTTAACTCAAAAGAGTGATTTTTAGATATAAGGTAGGCAAAGGAAGCATTTGTAGTTGAAGAAGCATATCTGCCTATGATTTTGTAGGGTAGAAGTAGGGCGATGTGAAGTTTGTCATTTATGATTTGAGAGCCAATATTTAAGACAGAGATATTCATCATTCTTCTCTCATCTTGTTCCTTGTTTGTCAGTTTACTTTGAGCATGGGAAAGAAAAGAAAAAATCATACCATTATCTAGGTACTCTTGCAAACATGTTTCACTACATGGATAGGGGTCTAGGTTTTGAATATATGTTTTTGGTAGCGGTATGTTTGAGATAAGAAAGCTCTTAGCAAACATAGCAATAGGAAGTAAAACAGTTAGTAGTAGTATTTTTTTCATAAACAACTCTCTAAAAGACTTTACGAATAAATCGCTTAAGTCTGTTTGTTAGGCTAGCATCTTCTATCTTTTTTTTATTTACTAGATGCTCTATATGCACTCTTTTATTTCTTATCTTAAGCTCAGTATCATCTTGCCAAGAATTTTTCAAGTTCATTGATAGCTTTTTCATTTTTAATCCTAAATTTTATCTCTATTCTTCTTGAGGCATCTTTATCTTCATGTTTATTTTTCATTAAAATAGCATTTGCATACGACCTTCCACTCGCACTAACATATCTTCTAAAAAGTTCTTTATTTTTAGGGTATTTATCATATAGAAACTTCATAACCTCTAAAGCTCTTTTTTGAGATAGTTCTAAGTTGTAAAGGTAGGAGCCATCTGAATTTGTATAACCCTCTATGACGATTTGGTCTATATGTTTTCTTATCTCATCATCAAGCAGAAGAGTGTTGAAATATTTTTGTAAAATACTGCTTAACTCCTCTTTTGATTCCTCTTTAAGCACAAAGCTATTTTGTTTAAAAAGTATGTTTGAGCTAAACCTTATAGCACCACTTTTTGTATCAATATCTATATCTTTACCTAGTTTTTCTTTTAGTTTTGATATTACTTTTATTCTTATTCCTGTTAAGCTTCGTATCTTGAGTTTTGTTATGTCGAGCTCTTCTACTATGGCTTGATGCTCCTTACTTTTTACCAGTAAAACACTCTCAAGTCGTGCTAACTCTTCATCTTTTAGTGTTATAGTGTGAGTATTGGTTTCTACTTTGAACTTAAGAGTTTCATTTGCTAGTTTTAGCTCTTTTTCTCTCAAGTCATACTCAAAAAGAAAATTCTTTAGTTTTTGAATCTCCTCTTTATTTAGAGCTATCTCTTCTATTTTTGTAGCTATATAAATATTTAATTCTGCTCTAGCAAGCTGTGAACCTTTTAGTTCTTTACCTAGAGATGCTATCTGTTTTTTTGCATCATTGAGTTGGAAAGCTAGATGAAGGTTCTCTTGTTGTGTATTTTTTAGTATCTCCTTTATCTTTGCAAGTCTTCTTTTTTTGTCACCCAATGCATCTTCACTAATCCCCAATGCATCTTTTTCTCTTTGCAGGTCTGTTCTCATAGCTTGCAGGTCTGTTCGTATAAATACATACTTTATAACTATAGCACCAACAAGCAGTATAAAAACAAACAATAAACCAGCCATCAAGTCTGCATAAGATATCCAAAAATTAACAGACTCTTCTTGGTTGTTTTCCTTTTTATACATTATGAATTCTCTAGTTTTTTTACTTCTTCAAGTGAACTCACGATTTTAACAACCTCTTCATCTATATTTTTCAGAGTGTCGCCCATCTTTTTCTCAACCTTTTCATCAAATTGATTTAGATATGAGTTAAATGACCAGCCTATTTGGTCTGTATTTTTTTTCATAACCTCAAAATTTGTTATTATTGCTTGATGAATTTTCTCTACATTTTGTGTGCTTATGCTACTTAGGGAGCTAGCTATATTGACAAGGTTTTCATCTTTAACACTAAGAGCCGTAGATATTTCACTAAGTGAGCTGGCACTTTTTTCTACTTTTTCAGATGCAATACCAAATTGATAGATAATCTCTTTAAACTCTAAGACCATAAGTTCATTTGTATTTTTAGCTAGCTCTATAACTCTTAAGCTTTCATTCATCTGCGCAGAAACACTCTTGATAGCACTCTCTTCATGACTTATAATTTTCTCAAACATATCAACTCTTTGAGTTAACGTTTTGTTCATTTTCTCGACTAGCTCATCTTGTGTAAGGTTTTGAAAAACTTGATTTAGCTTTTCAAAGTTTTCCATACTCTTTTCAAAGTATGTTTGTTCTATCTCCTCTTTGTTCCAAAAAAGAATCTTTTTATTGAGCTTTATGGAGTTTAGTGTTTCTTCAAACTTGCTAAGCCCTGTTTTGTCAAAATATGTCCACCAAATAGATAAAAATATACCATAGATAGAGACATAAAAAGCGGTTCCAACACCACCAAGCAAGAGAGAGATCTCTTTTTCTAAAACAGCTGAAGTTTGAGAAGAAAAGTCAGGCATAGATATAGCAATAGATATAAAAGTTCCAAGTATCCCAAGTGTCGGGAAAACTCCAGCAGCTATAGAAGCAAAGTTATCATTTCTGAGATCCTGAGTGTATTCTCTTGCAAAATCATCATAGGAAGCATTAGCTTTCTCTTTTTTACCTATAATCAAAAGATTGTTTTTTATATATTGATTTAAGGATTTTTTAAAACTATCAACCTCTTTCATGAACTTACAAGAAGCAAAATAACCATTGTGTTTGACAAAAAAGAGATAGATGATAAAAATCGTACCTATCATCACAACACTATAGTTCTCAACTCTAAAAGAGATAAAGTCCATAAAACCAAAAAGAGCTATCATCAACAGCACAAAAGGCGCACTTAATAGATATAGAACTTTCAAAATACAACTTTTTTGTGGTGCTTGTTTCAGATCGGAAAGATAAATCTCACTCATAAATATCCTTTTACTAAAATTTATTGGAAAGTATAGCAAATACTCTTTAACTTATCAACTTATATTATAACAATTACGTAATTTTATAGAAGAACCCGATAAAATTTATGTTAAAAATAATATATACACTTCTTAAAAGGTATGATTAACTCATAATATCTACAGCTTTATTGCCCTCAAGTGCCATAATTATCTTAGTATCTACTCTTATTGCTGACTCTATTACAACATTTTGAAGTTTAGACATTATTGTGATTTTTAGCGGTCTTCTTCCTGGGTTTTTTCTTATAAGTGCATATAAATCATCTAAGATATTGGTATCATCATCAAGTTTTACCCCTAGACATATAGGCTCAGGTGGAGTCTCTCTTATCTCTTTTTTTACCTTTTTGCACTCTTTTCTTGCATCTCTTAGTGTCATTATCTTAGTAACGCCTATGCGTGTAAACATCTCTGTATGTGTGATTTTTACTTTAAAGGCGACTGGCTCATTTAAGTTCATCTCTTTTAACTGCTCTAACTTATCTGCAAAAAGCATTATCTCTATATTGCCATGAAAGTCCATGAGGTTTACTATGCCAAACTGATTGCCTTTTTTAGATATCTTGTTTTGAATATCTTCTACTTTTCCTATAAAAATAGCAAAAGAGCCATCTTTTATATTTTCTAGTTCTGAAGATAGAGAGTAGTTTAACTCATCTAGTTTTTCTCTATACTCATCAAGTGGATGCCCCGAAACATAAAAACCCAGTGTTTCTTTTTCAAACTCTAAGATCTCTTTTAAGTTGTATTCCTCTGAATTGTTAAGAGAAAGTTTTACTGTTGTTATCTCTTCATCATCCCCAAAAAGACTTCCTACTGCATTTTTCTTAGCCGTAGATGCATCTTTGGCAGTATCTACTATAAGCTCAAGCTGGTCTAGTAAAGCTTTTCTTGAGTATCCAAACCTATCAAAGCCACCTGATTTTATGCTTGACTCTATAAAACGCTTGTTAACTTTTGATGGGTCTATGCGGTTTACAAAGTTTTCCATAGAGCTAAAGTCTCCACCTTCTTCACGAGTCTGTATGATAGACTCAACCGCAGAACCACCAACTCCTTTTATCGCTCCTAAACCAAAAAGAATGATCTCCTTTTTATCTTTAGTGATAGCGGAAAACTCTAGGTAGGAGTCATTGACATCTGGAGGAGAAAGTTCTATGCCCATTCGTTTAACTTCATCTATATAACGAACAACCTTGTCCATATTGTCCTTATCAGAAGTTAGTAGTGCTGCCATAAACTCATTTGGATAGTATGTTTTTAGCCATGCTGTTTGAAATGTTACCATCGCATAAGCTGCTGAGTGTGACTTGTTAAAACCATACCCAGCAAACTTTTCTATCAAGTCAAAAAGCTTAGATGCTTCATCATAGGGGTGACCTTGCTTAGCCGCACCCTCACTAAACTCTGCATTGTAAGTTGCCATATCTTTTTTCTTACCCATAGCACGACGGATGATGTCAGAGTAGCCTAGAGAAAACCCGCCAACATTTTGCACTATCTGCATCACTTGTTCTTGATAAACGATGACTCCATAAGTGTTTTCAAGTATAGGCTTCATGATGTCAAAAGTGTACTCTATAGCCTCTCTTCCATGTTTTCTCTCTACAAAACTATCTAGCATCCCAGACTCCATAGGTCCAGGTCTATAAAGAGCTAAAACCGCTATCAAGTCTTCAAAGCTATCAGGCTTTAGTCGCTTGTTTAAGTCTTGCATACCTGAAGACTCTATCTGAAACATTCCAACAGTATCGCCTTCACATATTACATCATAAACTTTTCTATCATTTTCATCTATCTCATGCCAGTCTATTACCTCATCATATCTTCGTTTTATGAGTTTTATAGCATTGTCTATAACATCAAGAGTTTTTAAGCCAAGGAAGTCAAACTTTATCAGATCCACATCTTCAAGGTAGTTGAGTGAGTATTGAGTTACAAAAGTATCCTCACCAGATGGCTTGTAGATGGGGGTTTTATACCAAAGTTCTTCATTGCTTATGACCACACCAGCAGCATGAATACCAGAGTTTCTCTTTAGTCCCTCAAGTTTTTTTGCAAACTCCCAAACTCTCTTTGCATTTGCATCTCCGCTTAAAAGCTCTTGTATCTTTGGCTCTTTTTGAAAAGCACCATCTACAAACTTTCCTTTTTTGGTTTTACCATTTAGGGTTATTCCAAGTTCATCGGGGATCAGTTTTGCCATCTTGTCGGCTTGAGATAGTGGCATATCAAGAACTCTTGCTACATCTCTGATAACCCCCTTTGCTAGAAGTGAACCAAAGGTTATGATCTGTGCTACTTGGTTTCTTCCATATTTTTGTACAACATAGTCTATGACCTCTCCTCGTCTAGCCTGCATAAAGTCCATATCGATATCTGGCATCGATACTCTCTCAGGGTTTAAAAAACGCTCAAAAAGAAGGTCATACTTCATGGGGTCTATATCTGTAATATCAAGAGAGTATGCGACTAAACTACCAGCAGCTGAACCACGACCCGGACCCACTGCGATACCCATCTCTTTTGCAACCTTCACAAAGTCCCAAACTATGAGCATATACCCAGGAAACTTCATAGAGTTTATGATATCCATCTCAAACTCTAGTCGTTTTTTATACTCTTCATGTTTTTCTTGTGCAACATGTTTAAGCCTCTTTTTTAAACCAACCTTGCATCTATAAGTAAAATACTCCGCATCATTTTTATCGATACCACTAAACCAAAGTTTTTTATCTTCAACTGTTGCATCTGCACTCAATGCTTCATCATCCTTATGGTCTATCTCTAAGCCATCGCTCTTTGCATACTCTGGAGTAAACTTGAAGTTTGGAGGTATTGGGTCGCCTAGCTTTAGCTCTAACTGGCATTTTTCTACTATCTCTTGAGTGTTGGCTATCGCCTCTGGGATATCAGCAAAAAGTCTAGCCATCTGCTCTGGAGACTTTAGATAAAACTCATGCACTGAATGACGCAAACGATCAGGGTCATCAAAAAGCTTATTCATCCCTATACACATAAAAGCTTCATGGTACTGAGCATCTCCCGGGTAAGTGTAGTGGGTGTCATTTGTAGCTATGATCTTTATATCTGCTTCTTGTGCGATCTGTAATATCTGCTTATCTATAAACAGTTGATCACCAATACCATGACGCATAAGCTCAAGGTAAAAGTCATCTCCAAATATCTCTTTATACTCTAGGGCAACTGCCTTTGCTCCATCATAGCCCAAAGCTCCATTTTTAACATTTTTTTCATTTGATAAGTTTAGATGCCAGTTTACCTCACCTTGAAGACAAGCAGAGGTACAAATAAGACCTTCACTATGAAGTGCTAGCTCTTTTTTGTTTATACGAGGGAAATAGTACATCCCCTCTATATAGGCTTTTGATGAGAGATACATAAGGTTTTCATAACCCTTTTGATCTTTAGCAAAAAGACATATATGAAAACGCTGTCTTGTGCTTTTATCGTTTAGAGTATCTCCGTTATGGATATAACCCTCCATCCCTATGATAGGTTTTATCCCCGCTGCCTTCATCTGCTGATAAAAGTCAATAGCACCAAACATATTTCCATGGTCTGTCATAGCAACAGAGGTCATACCAAGCTCTTTTATGCGTGGCACTAATTTTGAAAGTTTATTTGCTCCATCTAGTAGAGAGTACTCTGTGTGAAGATGAAGATGTGTAAAAGGTTGAACGCTCAAGGCTGGCTCCTAGAATTATATAGTTTGTATTATACTGTAAACTTCAAAAAAAGCTTACAAGCTAAAACTGCTTAGGGCTATGGCTTCAGCTATACTAAATATTACACAATCAATAGATATTTCTTTCTTTTTAGTAATAAATGTAGCTAAAGTTAGATTTTATAGTCATTATAGTAATCTTTAAGAATGATTTAATAATAATAAGCTATAATTTCGCTACTTAATCGGATAAGACACCGATTGATAGTAAATTATTTATATATTATTTACGACCCATATCGCGGAATAGAGCAGTTCGGTAGCTCGTCGGGCTCATAACCCGAAGGTCGCAAGTTCAAATCTTGCTTCCGCAACCAATTTTCAAAACTATAAATGATGGGGATTCGCCAAGTGGTAAGGCACTAGCTTTTGGTGCTAGCATTCATAGGTTCGAATCCTATATCCCCATCCACTTATTTACTACCTCCTAAAACATCACTTCAGATTTACTCAATAACAAATTTTTCATAAGATTAGCATTTATATTTTTTCTAGTTTCTTAGAGCATATCGAATATCTACCCATAGTTTACCAATATATTCATGGATTGCTTTTTGTGAGTCTCTTAAAGCACTTAGTCTAGGAAGTTGTAGATAGTTACTAGTTTTGTTTTTATGAAAGTCAGTAGGAGCAGGAATAGGGTTTAGTCCCTGCATTATAAAAAGTTGCATACTTCTTGACATGTGTGTTGCACTTGTAACGAGTACAAACTTCTTATCTCCTAGGATATTTTTCATAAAAATAGCCTCCTCTTTTGTGTCTTTAGGTTTATCGCCTATGATAATATCATCTTTTTTGACCCCTAGAGCGATGGCTAACTTAGCATTCATTTGACCGTTTGATATGTTGGTTTTACCTTTGTAGCCTGTAAATACAAGCTTAGAGTTTGGGGTATGCTTATAGATGATCACACCCTCGACAACTCTTTTAATACCAGCATCACTAATTAGTGAAGATATTGGTTGTGTGTTATCTATGCTATGTCCACTACCTAAAACATGAATATATTTAATATCTTCACCGTAGTTGTATTTGCTGTATCTCTTTTCTAGCCCCTCTACTAAGAAGTTTGAAAATGGCTGATAAGCAAACAAGCACATCAAGCCAAAGAGAAGGATAAAAATATTTTTAGAAATCTTATATTTTTCTATAAATAAAAAATATATCCCTAAAAGTAAGAGAGTAAGAAACATACCATAAGGCTCAACAAAAAAGCTTATAAATTTTTTCAATAAAAAGCCTAGTTCATGCATGGTTTGCCTTGTAGTGTATTTTTTCTAAAGTAGTCATTCTTTTTTCTCAAAATCCAACAAATCTTTTATATTATTTTTGATTAAATTTTGTCTTAAACTATCTGTTTCTATTGTAGTAGGTTCAAATACATTTTTTTCATAATTTATACTAAACTTTGCTCCAGAATTTTTAGTAATTTTCATGTCAGAATTTGTTGAAAAGACCGCTCTTGCTTTATAGCTATCTGAGTGTATATCATGACCTCTTAACCAAGATGGCTTTTCATACTTAAGTGAGGAATATTTTTCTAGTATAGAAAGTATGCTCGGTACTATGTCGATATGTGAAGTAGTTTTATATATAGACTCTTTTTTTGTGTCTGATGGAGCATGTATGAAAAGTGCTGCTGATGTTTGATATATGTTTAGTTCAGCGGCATGTGTAAAATGATGCTCTTCATAAAACTCTTCTCCATGATCACCAAAAAATATAAATATCGTCTCTTCCCATTTTCCTTTTTGCTTAATATCTCTAACAACTTGATCAACTAAGTAGTCTACATATCTTACAGAATTTTTATATCTGTTAAAGATTAACTTTCTTTTAGATCTTAGTTTTGGATCTAAAAAGTTAATATTTCCTTTATAGTAGGGCTTAAACTTTTCAAACTTTTCTACCCTTGGAAAATAATAGTGAAAATGAGATG
>JAERRX010000165.1 GCA_016735225.1 Sulfurimonas sp.
GAGATGCAAAACAATATTTTGGACTAGAGGATTTTATGAATATAAAGAAGAGAAGAGTTCATAATTTTACCAATTTATCTATGTTTATGAATAATGTTTCCTATCTTTTATATACAGAAAGTTCATTTTCTAAATACAGTGTCAATGATATGAAGTCTCTCTTTAGAGCAGAAAAATATACTTATGAGATATTAAAATATTATGGGAAAAAAGTGGATAGTATTTTAATTAAAAAAGCTATTATGAAGATAGCCGACTTCTCTATGATTCATCGGATGATTGCTTGATTTTTTTGGCTAAGGTATTGGGAAAATCAATCAGAGGTAGAAGAGTTAAGAAACTAACAGAGGTTGATGAAGCAAACTTATTTGACTTATAGAGAGTTATTTTTCTCTTTTTTTACACTCTTGATTATCTCATTTTTGATAAACATCAGGTTTTTATAGATCTCTTTTAAGTCTTCAAGATTGACACAATTAAAATCACGACTCACAAAATATTTATAATGTCCAACAGATATTTTTTCTAAAATAACAAAATTCCATCTTGAGCCAATAACATAACATCCTTTCATAGAAATCTCATCATTCAGTTCTACGGCACTTATGAGTTCAGCTAAAAGCTGGGGTTCGGGATTTGTACTTACAAAACCTTTTTTAAATTCTTGGAGGAAAAAGTAGGGTTTTTTAGCTGTAAATAGTCCCTTAGAAACCATCATATCAGCCCGACCCTTGAAGATAAACTTCTCTGTTTCATATCGTAAAGGTTCGTGATAAAAACTTCTTATATCATCTTTTAACATAAAATAATCAACTTCCGTAATCAAAGGGGCGATGAAATTTATTTTCAAATCCTCTTCATCATAGTTATTAATTAATTCTATATTTCTCTCTATGAGATGCTTTAAAAATGAGATAGTTGTATCATTGAGAATAGAGTCGTTATCTAGCCATCTATTCAAACTTTCTTTATCTATAATATCTCTCTCTATCGTGAGCAACTTTTCTAAATCTTTGAGTTTTATATCGGAGTAGCTATATGATGGGATACTATTTTCATTCAATCCTTTGAGTTTTCTAATCTCTTTTTCTAGTTGCTCTATCCGTTCTAATTCAGTCATAGTTTATTCCTCTTTATATTCTTACTTTTTATTCTATCATGTAAAATTTTCTTAGGCGGGGTGATTAGTTACTACAACCGTATCCTTTAGATCTCTTATCTTAGTTATTTGATATGGCTTAGCAATAGTTACTTTTTTTATCATTAAAATCAAAAATAGAGTTAAGGAAACCATTTAGAACTTCTGTTTTATTTTTATCACCAAATATCTTTTTAAATGCTAGGTCATTTTTTGGGTCTGCGAATTTGATTTTAGTTCCTTATTTTTAGTTTTACTATAACAAAATTAAGAATATAGTTCAATAAAATCCGTTTTAGTTATAGTCAAAAAAAAAATTTGGCTACGCCATTCTAAAATTAAAAAAGTAAAAATCCCAAAACCAAAAAACACTAAACTTCAAATTTAATGTTCCCGAAGCAAGCGAAACCCACCGCCGTAGTTCGAGTTGCCAGGATCGCCCCTGCCCCGATTCGCCGAGCGAAGGAAGCCAGAAGAATTGTTCCACGAACCACCACGGAGGACTTTATAACTTGTTTTATTATTGTAGGCACTTCCATCACGAGGTGTATTTTCATAGTTATCTATATACCAATCTTCACAGGACTCCCAAACATTACCATGTATATCATATATCCCCCAAGGATTTGGTTTTTTTAGTCCTACTGGGTGAGTTTTAGAGTTGTTATTTGAGTCATACCAAGCAAAAGAGCCTGCACTACTATCGCTATCTCCAAAAGAGTATTTTGTGGTGGTTCCTGATCTTGCTACGAACTCCCACTCTGCTTCTGTTGGCAGTCTATATGTTTTTCCTGTTTTTTTACTGAGCCATTTGGTGTATTTTTTACTATCATTCCAACTTACACATACTACTGGATTGTTGTTTGTTTGGCTAAATCCAGGATTCTTCCAATTTGCTCCACTCTTTTGCTCCCATTTTGTTGTAAATGTCCAATTTGTTGTGTATGTCATACAAGAGCCTTCTTTATCAGCATCTGTTTTATAATTTGTCGCATCTATGAACTTTCTAAACTCCCCTACTGTCACCTCATATTTCCCTATATAAAAGTCTTTTTTTATGCTTACTTTATGGAGAGGTTTTTCATTACTTTTATAGCTACTTTTACTTCCCATCATAAAAGAGCCTGCTTTTATGAGAACAAAGTTTTTTGGTGCTTTTGAGTTTGCTTTGCTTGCTTTTTTCTCTAGGTTTATCTCTATATTCATATCTGTTTGAAGGTTTATCTCTCCTCTTTTTGTTATGTATCCTGCTTTTGATACTCTTATCTTGTAGTTACCTTTTTTGAGTTTTATGCCATCTCTATATTTAGGCTCTATGTTTGTTATTTGAACTTTTGCATTGTATGGGTGTGTGTTTATATTTAGAGAAAAACTTGCTGGTATCTCATTTGTAAAACTAAAAGAGGAG
>JAERRX010000008.1 GCA_016735225.1 Sulfurimonas sp.
GGCAACACAAAACAAAATAAACCAACGAGCTTTCAAGCCACTTTCCTAGCTCCACCCTCTTAGCCTCATCTACTTCACCCAGAAGCTCATCAAAAGGGTGTTTTTCGTTTAGCTTGACATACAGGACGATGAGTAACCATGTACTAACTCGCTCCTCTCCTTGCTCCTCCATGACCTTTGTAAAGAACTCTTGAAAACTCTCCCAACTCTCATGAGAGCTTGTTAGATATGAGTCGTTATACTTCACTTGACAATAAATATTATTTACACTACAATTGTATCTACAAACAATAAAGGATTAACCATGAAGCAAGCAATAAATATTAGACTTGAAAAAGATATAGTTCAGCATCTTGATGAATATGCAAATGAATTAAATAAAACAAGGACTAATTTAATTGAAAAAGCAATTGAATTTTATTTTGACAAATTAGATGAGATGGTTGCAGATAAAAGAATTGATAATTTAAAAAGTGGCAAAACTAAAGTTATACCACTAGAAGTTGTATTTGCCCAAGCTGGAATCAATGTTTAATATTGCTTTTGAACAAGAAGCTCAAAAAGAATTTTTAAAACTAGATAAAATATCTCAACAATTAATCGGTAATAAAATTATAGATTTACAGAATGGTAAGTTTACAAGTGACAAATCACTCAAAGGAAAACATAAAGGTAAGTTTAGAAAAAGAGCTGGAAACTACAGAATAATATATTTAAAAGAAAACAACTTGCTAGTAATAACTATTATTAGAGTAGCACATAGAAAAGAAGTATATTAAATAGAACTTAAAACAATATCTTTGTTGTTTTTTATGATATGATATGGAACAAAGGGGTCAGTCGCCACCTATAATTTCTCTAAAAACGACACCAAAAGTAACATATTTGTCTTAAAAATCAAACCAAATCTTTATCCTTTTGTGCGTTAAAATCCACATCATATTTTCTGCCATTTTTATAAAGTGAATGCGCCGTAATAATGAGTTTCCTCATCACAGCAATTTGAGCCTGAGTTGTCTGTTTTCCATTTGCTTTTAAGCGTTCATAAAAAGCTTTGAAGTTTGCATCATAACGAATAGCACTCATAGCTGCCATAAAAAGCGTACCTCTATATGTCTTTGATCCACTTTTAGATATCTTATAGCCTGACTGAATTGAAGTACCTGATTGTTTGTAAATTGGGTGAGTCCTGTTAAAGAAGTAATCTGTCTTTGATTAGCTTCTGGGTATTTCAAAAACAGATGCAAAAGAGAGATAGCTCCTATCTGCCCAATACCCATTATAGAGATAATATTCTCATAATCATTTTTATATTTAGCATTGGTATCTATGATTGTCTGTATCTGCTTAATGGTACGTTCTTCTTTAGCTTTTGAATCTTTGATAGATGTTTTGAGTTCTTTGATAGCAAAAGCATCACCTTCTTTGCTAGTCAAAGATTCTAAATGGTTCTTCTGTTGTGTTGTCTGCTTAGTAGTGAATTTATAGTAACTCATAAGTTCTTTAATACGCTCTACATCCTCGTCATACACGGGAACCTTTATCTGTTGCTCTTTTGCAACAGCAACTGCTTTGGCAAGAACCCTGGCATCTTCAATATCATTTTTTACTTCTACACCCAATGCCTTAGCATAATTACTAAACTGCTTTGGATTTATGATAAAGCATTTTATCTGCTGTATGGAACAATACTTTCGTAATGCTTCAGAGTAGCTACCAGTTGGTTCAAAAATAAATACAATATCTTCAATCTCTTTTTTGTAAACTTTCTTTAATTTAGACCATAGTGATTTAAAGCCTTTTAAACTATTATCCACTTGTAAATCTTGAGTATTTTTAGAAATATGAATATTTAAACTTGCTTTTGATACATCAATTCCGATACAATTTTCCATGAGAGCCTCCTTTTAATTGATGAGAGCTCGTTAGCACAAGAGATTATCTCTTGTGTGACTTTTAGCAATAGCATTACACATAACCTTGCCTCGTGATTCAATACAATCTAGCTTTCACTTTTTCTTGCAAAAAAAAGATATTGAAAACCGATTTACTCGCCACTCAAGTTTAAAGTGTAATTATCTGACTGACCCACAAGCTAGACTTTGCCGCTTTAGACGTTTGACCGATACATTACTTCTAACGTGCTTCTCAGTAAAATTATAGGATAAAAAATTGAGAAAAAAAAGATTATATGAGAACATACGAGGTGTTGAATATTGAATTTCCTAGATTCACATCATAAAAAAATACCTTTAAAATGGTTTTAAACTTTTCTTTTATGCAAATAAGCATAAGCTAAAACATATTCATATTATGAGAAATTTCACTCAAGAAAGTAGCTTAAAAAGACAATAGACTTCACATTGATACAGGATTAGTTACAGTCTCAAAGAGGGCATAAAACCCTCTCTGCGTTTTTAAGCGTCTAGCTCGTTTGAGAAGTCAGCAGCAGCTAAGCGAGTTAACTGTCTCCATCTTCTTTGAGCATCTTTTTTGTTTTGGTCAAACAGTGCTTGGGCATGTTCTGGGTTTGATTTTTTGAGGCTTGCATATCTTACTTCGTTTAGCAAAAA
>JAERRX010000084.1 GCA_016735225.1 Sulfurimonas sp.
AGAAGAAATTTCATGATGTCTTTTTGTGTTAGGTTTTCATGTGGTAGTTCTTGGTCTAGGTTCATCATCTTTTGTTCCTTTTACTTTTTTGTTTATTATACAATAAATAGTTTAAAAAGGGGATTGGTATTTTCTCTCGTTCCAAAAACAGGGGTGTCAAAAACAGGGGTGTCAGACACCTTTTTGAAACTTTTCTTATTTTACTTAAATTATTAACTGTTGAAAATTGTGTTTTTTTTGTAGTTTTATTTTTATCGTATAATGCCTAATATTAAAAAAAGCTAAAGATCTATGCAGTAACTTTTGAGATAGATACAAACTGTTTGAATGATCAATATCATAACAATTCATCAACTAATGCTTATGGAGATATTCGTAAATTTATGGAATCTAATAATTTTAATTGGCAAGAAGGAAGTGTGTATTTTGGAGATAAGACAATAGATGCTATCAGTTGTGTAATGACAATTCAAAAGTTAGCAAAGGCTTATCCTTGGTTTTCTGCTTGTGTAAAAGATGTTCGTATGCTTCGTATTGAGGAGAACAATGATTGATGCTTGCCATACAATAAAAAAGAGGGGGATTAGACCCCGAAATTAAATCTAAATGTGTAAGGTCAGTTAATAAGCCATACAGCCCTGTGATTGAATATCTACTTCTTTTTTTGGGGTCAATAAAGCTATAATGCATGTGAATCAAAACCTACTATTTAGATTTAAATATTATGCAAGTTTATATTTTGGACTGAGTGTTTTTGCCACAGTTTGGTGAATCTCTAAAATCTCTTTTTCAGATATTTTTCCAATTTGTTTTACAAATCTCTCGGTAGAGAAACTTTTTATTTGAAAACATTCAAAAGCTGATACTTTAGAGAGTCTATTTGTGGGATTATTTTCAACTTTTATAATCCATGGATAGTTTAAAAACTGCTCTTTCCAAGTAGTAATAGGCACTACTATTTTAAGTCCAAATCTACCTAAAGAATTATCATTGACAACAACACAAGGTCTCGTTTTTTGTGTCTCGTTGCCGACATTAGGATTAAAATTAACTAGCCATATTTCCCCTTGCTTAATATTCATAAAAATCTTCACTCGTATCGCTTAACTCTTGAGATGCGATTTTTGCACCATCTTCCCACTTTTTTACCTCTTGCCTTTGGATATATTCCATTATGGCTGTTCTATAGATGGTATTTAAAGATATTTTTAGTCTATCTTTAAGCTTTAATTCCTCAGCTTTTATCTCAACAGGTAAGTTGAATGATACTTTTTCATAGGTTGTTTTTGCTAGCATAATTAGACTCCACTTTTTGCCTCTATGATTATAGACTTAGTAAATCTAAACATCATCAAAATAAAGCTATAATAAGCTAAATTCAAATCAAGGATTAAAAATGTCAAAACAAAGACCTCGGTGCAGTTCATCCGTGAAACTAATCTCATTCGACTGGGCAATAAAAAGAATCCTAAGAAGTAAAGCAAACTTTGACATCTTAGAGGGTTTTTAAGTGAACTGCTTTTTGAAGATATAACTATATTGGAACCAAACAACTACTTAAACATAAGGATAACCACACCATGAAGAATATTATAATACTATACAACCCATACTACCAAGAAGATGTAATAGAACAGCATCTTGAGATACTAAAAGACAAAGGTGCTGTTGCTTTTGGAAAGGTAAAGTCTAAGTTTCGTGACTATGATGCAGACCATGAAGATGAGCTTGAAAATATATACAATAGTGTAACTAGAGATGAGCCGATGCAACTGTTTTTGACTGACTATGATAGCATCTATGTAGCAAATGTTTTATCTGTAAAAACCGACAAAACAAAGCTAATAAAAGCACCAATATATTATGATGCTCTTGATGTAGAAAAATGGTATATCATAGATGACCTAAGGCTAATAGTCAATAATGATTTTAAAAATATACGGGATAATGTATTGCCAAATTTTATAGCTACAAATTATAACAATAGAACTTATGCGATATATGGTAATAAATATGCTTATCCTATGCAGGTTACCATGAAAGAGGAGATAGACTATTTTGATAAAGAAGATGAGGATTTTAAGTACTTTACAAATATATTCAAATCAAAGCAAGAGATAGAGATAAAAAATAGTTTGATAAATTATTGTTTTCCTACAAAAATATTTTACTCTTTTGCTCCAAATTCACAAGATAATCTAATAAGTGCAGAGATAGAATACACACAAAACAAACACAATCCATTGTATGATTTTAGTGCTGTTGTTATGAAATATTCTAAGATTATTGAGCTAGAACTTTATGGATTTTTCAAATACCTTTTTAAATACTTAATATCTAAAACTTCATCAATATCAAATATAAACTATTCGGTACAAGGGCAGTACTATACACTAGAGGACTTGTTTACACATAGAGCCAACTATGGGACATACAACTATCTATTGAGAAATGACAAAATAAAAAGAACTATTCAAGCTCATATTAATTCAAGTAAAGTAAGGTATTTTATTCAAGATGGTATTTCAAAATTTATACCAATAATGCAAAAAATTAGAAACGAGTCTGTGCATGGAAACAATGCAACTATAGGCGAATGTGAAGAGTTAAGAGAGTATATTTTAGGTATAGGTAAAAATGGATTTTTAAAAGATATAAAAGCTTATGGATTGGAGATCAACAATCTTAAATAAAATAGCAAGGAAATAAAAATGACCGATCAAGAACTCAAAGATCTAGTGGCTGGGCTGGCAATACAAAGTGCTAAAACAGTAGCAAATCTTACATTTGATGGCATTGAGAGAAATTCATATAAATATATAAGAAATGATATGAAAGGGGAATATGATATAGTTTTATTTAACGGTGATAGTGTTATGGTAGTAGAGATAAAAAATAAGATTAGAGATAAAGATATAAATAACCTAAAAAACAAACAGATAAAAAAGTTTAGAGAACTGTTTCCTACTTAATAAAGACTTTAAAGTCTATGGAGTAATTGCTGGATTTACTATTCAAAAAGAACTCATAGAAAAAGCAAAAGATGATGGCTTTTTTGTGTTGCAGAAAAAAGGTGATATTATGGTTGAAGAACATGATCGTATTAAGAGTGATTAAACATTTAAATCGTATCTATTCTTTTTATAATAGAGATGACAATAGACCCATAAACTGGTCTATTGTGGTCTTTTTGCAATAAACCTTAGCCATAAATAACCAAAAATTCCTGCAAAAAGAGATGCTGCTAATATACCTACCTTAGCTTGAAAGATAAGTTCTTCATCTCCTAAGTATGCTAAGTCGGCGACAAATATACTCATAGTAAAACCAATACCACCCAAAAAAGAAACACCAAATATCTGATTCATGGTACTGTCCTTAGGAAGTTTAGCGATACCTAGCTTTATAGCCAACCAAGCAACACCAGCTATGCCTAAAACTTTTCCTATGATAAGACCAGCAATGATACCTAATGAAATAGGTCCCATAATAGTAGCACCAATAGATGAAAAATCAATAGCAATACCAGCATTTGCAAGAGCAAAAAGAGGTATCACAACTAAACTCACTGGAAGATGCAAGCTATGTTCTAGTCTTGCTGCAGGTGCTTCTACGGCTAAGATTCTTTCTTTCATATTTGTAAGTATCGCTTTTTGGTTTTCATGCATAGTGTTGTCTGTGGCAATTGGGTAGTTATCGTACTCATCTAGCAGATTTCTAGCACCATGTGACAAGTCAATGGCTGTTCTTTTTGCTTTTGATGGGATAGCAAGAGCGGCGATAACACCAGCTATAGTTGCATGAACACCAGACTCAAGCATAAAAAACCACATCATCAGACCGAGTAAAAAGTAGGGTAAAACGGCATGGATTCCAAAACGATTGAACGCTAACATGAGTGCAAAAGTAGCTCCAGATAGAACAAGAGGTAGCATATTTATCTGCTCTGTATAAAAAATAGCTATAACTATAACAGCACCAAGGTCATCGACAATAGCAAGAGCAACTAAAAATGTCACAAGAGCAGGAGAGACTCTCTTTCCAAGAAGGACCAAAGCACTAATAGCAAAGGCAATATCAGTAGCCATTGGTATTCCCCATCCAGAAGCACCCTCTCCACCATAATTGATGCTAGTAAATATCAGAGCAGGTAGCACCATACCGCCAAGGGCAGCTAGTATAGGAAGTATTGCAACTTTTATGTTTGAGAGTTCACCTATAAGTATCTCTCTTTTTATCTCCAGCCCAACCATAAAGAAAAAGATAGCCATCAAACCATCATTTATCCAGTGGTGAATGGTGTGAGAAATTTTCCAGTCTCCAACATTAAAATCAACTTTTATATGAAAAAAGTGCGAATAAGCTTCATAAAGTGGTGAGTTTGCCAATACTAGTGATACTATTGTCATAAACATTAAAACTAAACCAGTTGTTGTTTGTGCATGTAAAAAATGTTCAAATGGGGTTGAGATTTTATTGAAAGCTCTCTCCCATGGTGCGTAAATCTTCATTTTATTCCTTGAAAATATATTTATCTTCTCTTAAGATTCTATAGTGTTAAATCTTAACTCTTTTTATTCTATCTGATTCTTGAGCTTTGTAAAGCTCTGCGCAAGCTTTTGAGAGTTCACGAATCTTTAAGATGTAGTTTGCTCTTTCGGTTTGTGAGATAGCTTTTCTTGCATCTAAGACATTAAAAGTGTTAGATGCCATCATACACAGGTCGTAAGCGGGAAGAGGAAGCCCCGCATCTAGTGTTGCTAAACACTCTTTAGATTTTGCATTGAAGTCTGCAAAAAGCATCTCTATGTCTGCTACTTCAAAGTTGTATTTTGAAAACTGTATTTCACTCTCTTTATGAACATCTTTATAGAGTGTTTTTCCATGTTTGTTTTCATTCCAAACTATATCAAAAATATTATCAACACCTTGAAGATACATAGCAAGTCTCTCTGTTCCATAAGTTATCTCAACTGCTACAGGGTTGCACTCTATACCTCCAACTTGTTGAAAATATGTAAACTGTGTAACCTCCATACCATTTAACCAAACTTCCCAGCCAAGACCCCAAGCCCCAAGAGTTGGTGACTCCCAGTTGTCTTCAACAAATCTTATATCATGTTGTGAAAGGTCAAGGCCAAGGTATTCTAATGATTTTAGATAAAGTTCTTGTATGTTGTCAGGAGATGGTTTTATAAGTGCTTGAAACTGATAGTAACTCCCCAAACGATTTGGGTTTTCTCCATATCGTCCATCTGTTGGGCGACGAGATGGTGCCACATAAGCAACAGACCAAGGCTGAGAGTCAAGTGATCGTAAAAAAGTTGCGGGATGGAAAGTTCCTGCTCCTGCTGGAATATCATAGGGTTGAACTATATTGCAACCCTCTTTCATCCAAAATTCTTGAAGTTTAAGTAACATCTCACTAAAGGTTATCATCATACTGCCTATTTTATTTTTGTAATTATACCAAATATAGCTCATTTTATAAACTATATCACC
Organism: Sulfurimonas sp.; assembly: GCA_016735225.1. Lineage (GTDB taxonomy): Bacteria > Campylobacterota > Campylobacteria > Campylobacterales > Sulfurimonadaceae > Sulfurimonas. The sequence goes on from JAERRX010000084.1 coordinate 5,503, forward strand.
TATTGTTTGTTTTTAAATATTTTAGTAGAAATTTTATATCTTATGAAGTATGCTCATCTATAGCTTTGTTCCACATAAGCTTATACTTTCTTCTCATAAATTCTACTTCCTCTTGAGATAATTTTAGTTGCTCTTGAAGAGTGTGAATGGTCTTTCTATCCTCATCATAAAGTTCTTGTAGTGATCCTATAGCCTCTCGTAAAAATTCATTTTCTACTTTTACTGCTTCTAGGGTTTCATCTTTTGCATCAAGAACTTTTTCGTGAAGGTTGATGATAGTGCCTATCGTTTTTTCAATAAACTCTGGTTGAACTACCATCTCGTGAGTATTGTGAGCAGAGAGTTCTCTAAGCTGTGCAGGAACTACTTCTCTAGCACCCTTGGATGGGTCTATAAGTCTTACTCCATTTTCAACTTTTATGCTTAATTTTCCACGCTCGCATAGGTCATTAATAGCACCTATATCTAGGCCTGTTAATTTACTATACTCTTCATCACTCATCCATCTCACGACAGCTCCTTAAATCAATTTCCGAAAAAATAAGCTTCTACTTACTTATTATTATTTTATAATAGTTTCTATTTCTAAAGAATCAGCTTCAACTTTTTTAGCTTTTGCTATTCTGTCTTCTTTCAATTTCATTGCCAATTCATCATTGCTAAGTGCCAGTATTTGCATAGCTAAATATGCAGAATTTATCGCCCCTGCTTTTCCTATGGCAACTGTTGCAACAGGCATACCTGCTGGCATCTGAACAGTTGAGAGAAGGGCATCTATACCGCTTAAAGCAGATGCACTCATCGGCACACCAATAATAGGTTTTACTGTTTTTGAAGATAAAACACCTGCTAAATGTGCAGCCATTCCAGCAGCAGCTATAAATACTTGAGCACCTTTGGCCTCAGCACTTAGTATATACTCTTTTGTTCGCTCTGGAGAACGATGTGCAGAAGATATTAGCATCTCAAAACTAACTCCGAATGCTTCTAGTGTATCAGAGCAAGACTTCATAACTTCATAATCACTTTTTGAACCTATAACTATAGATACGAATTTCATTTATTTTCCTAGTAATTTAATTTTGCAATTATATCATTTTTTTAAAACAAACCTTTCATTTGAGAGCATAAGCTCCATATCTTTAGCTTCTATAGGTTTAGAGTAGAGGTATCCTTGAATATAGACACAGCCATTGTCTATTAAAAATTCTTTTTGTTCCTCTGTCTCTACACCTTCGGCAATTATTTTTAAGTTTAGTGATGATGCAAGTGCTATTACTGCTTTAGTGATAGCTGCATCTTCTTCATCTTGTGGCAGATCTCTGATAAACGACTGATCAATTTTTAGCTTATCTATAGGTAGTTTTTTTAAGTATGCCAAAGATGAGTAGCCTGTTCCGAAGTCATCTACTGCTAGTTCGATTCCAAGGTCTGTGATCTTGTCCAATATTTTGATGGCTTCTTCAGGGTTGGTCATGATTTGACCCTCTGTTACTTCAAGCTCTATCCATTGAGACTTGCATCCTGTTTCAAGCATTGTATTTTTTAAAAACTCTATAAAATCTTTTTGTTGCAACTGTTTAACTGCCAAATTTAATGCCAATCTTCCTGGGTTTAGTCCATCTTCATGCCAAGTAGAGATCTGCTTCATCGCCTGTTTCATCACAAATCTATCCAAATCCACTATTAGCCCTGTTGCTTCTGCTAATGGTATAAATTTTGCAGGACTGATGATACCCTCTGTAGCATGCTCCCATCTAACCAATGCTTCCATTCCAATAAGCTCTTCTTTTAATGCATTGACTTGGGGTTGATAGTAAACTACAAACTCTTCATTTTTTAAAGCTGCTCTAAGTCCTGCTTCCATAACAACTCGCTGCGTTGCTAACTCTGTCATATCAGATGAGTAAAATTGATAATTATTTCTGCCCTCTGATTTTGCTTTATACATAGCAGAGTCTGCATACTTAAGAAGATCTTGAACAGAGTTTCCATTGTCTGGGAAAAGACTGATGCCGATACTGCTAGAGACATAAAGTTCATTCTCATCTATAAAAATTGGTCTAGCTAGGACATCTACAATCTTTTGAGCTATCTTAGAAGCATCTCGACCCTCTTTTAGGTCATCTATAATTATAGTAAATTCATCGCCACCTAGTCGTGCAAGAGTATCTTTTTTTCTTACATTTTCCTCTAGTCTATCTGCTACAACTTTTAAGACCTCATCACCTGTCTTGTGTCCAAGAGAGTCATTTATCTCCTTAAAATGGTCAAGATCTAGAAAAAAAAGTGCCATTGTTGTACCTGCTTTGCTTGCTTTTTCTATGGCTTGTTCTAGCCTGTCATGAAACAAAAGTCTATTTGGAAGCTTAGTCAATGCATCGTGATTTGCCTGATACCTTAAAGCCTTAAGTGCTTCTTTTTTATGTCTAATATCTTTTATGTAGCCAACTGCTCCTAATGGTTTTGAGTCCTCATCTTCTAGTAGTGCAAGAGACAGGTCAATAGAAATTTTATCTCCATTTTTATCTCTAATTGCCGTTTCCCAGCTATGCTTTTTATTATTCATTATCAGTGTGATTTTACGAACAAATTTATCGTAAGCTTTTTCACAAAATAAAGATGAAGCATTTTTACCAAGCATCTCTTCTTTTTTGTATCCCAAGAGATTTTCTGCACCCTCATTCCATTGAATTATTTTTTGATCTAAACCTATAGAAACTATAGAGTCATGGATAGTCTCAATGATTTTGCCTTGTTGTATATTTTTAAGTTCTAAGACTTTTCGTGGGGTTATATCAACTGCTGTCCAGACAGTTTCATCTGTACCTTTTATGCTATTGCCTGACATGTGTGTCCAAAAGTAAGTCCCATCTTTACGCTTGAGTCTATAGTCTATATCGATGGGTTTTGATGCTAGTGCGAACTTTACTGCAACTTGAGCAAATCTTTCATAAGACTCTTTTGATATATGTAAAATTTCTGCTGAGCTTTTTAGAAGTTCATCTTTTTCGTAGCCATACATCTCGCAAATCCTAGAGTTTACATATAAAATTTCACGTTTTTTGTTTATGACTAATATTCCTGCATAGCTACTATTTAAAATCTGTTCTAGCCAATGTGGCTTTATTATTTCATTATTCATTTGATCTTCTTTGTTCTTTTGATTTTCTTTGTTCTTGTGATATCTCTGGACTAGAAGGAACTCTCAAAAATGTGTATGAAGGCAGTGGAGTTGGAAGAGTTATAGGGTTTAGGTTTCCGCTGTGAACCTCTTGTAGAACTTTGTTATTTTGTGCTAGGAGCTGTTTTAGCTTTAAGTAAAGTCTCCCATCTTTTTCATAGGTAGAACCGATCTCGTTATCTACTATCTCTATCTTACTGCCTAGGGGTGCAACTATCTCTAGCTCATCATTTGGCAAAGTTTTATATTTACATGAAAAGTGAGTTCCCTCTTTGTTTACAACTCCACTAACTTGATGGGTTCCCAACTGCATAGTAAAGTCTAAACTTTGAGTATCATTTTTTTCAAAAGGTCTTGAGATCAGGTAGGCATCTGTATAGCCTCTATTTTGTAGAGACTGGAGTTCGTATTGGTATTTTGTATCATCAAACTTATCTTCATAATAATCATTTAGTGCCATTGTATAAGCTTTTGCGGTCACTCCTGCATAGTAGGCTGTTTTTGTTCGCCCCTCTATTTTTATAGAATCTACTACATTACTATCTAGTATCTCCTTGAGATGAGAAGCAAGGTTTAAATCTTTTGAGTTCATAACATAGGTTCCAACACCCTCATCCTCTTCAAGCTTAAATAAAGTCCCTGTTTCAGGGTTAGATGCATATATCTCATAGGGAAACCTACAGTCATTTGCGCAGCTTCCACGATTTGGAACTCTACCACTTTGAAGAGTAGAGATCAGACAACGCCCACTATATGCAAAGCACATACTTCCATGAACAAATATCTCTAGCTCCAAGTCAGGAAGTTCTTTTTTGATAGCTATCAAATCTTTTAAAGATATTTCTCTAGCTGTAATGATACGAACAGCACCCATATCATAAAATATTTTGGCATCTAAAACATTCATAACATTTGCTTGAGTTGATAGATGCAAAGGTATTTGGGGAGCTAGATCATTGCAAAGCTTTAAAACCCCTGGAGTTGCAACTATAAAAGCATCTGGAGATAGCTCTGCCATCGCTAAGATATGTTTTTTTAAAAGCGATATTTGAGAGTTAAAAGGAAAACCATTTATAGTAGCATATACTTTTTTACCTCTAGCATGAGCATAGTCTATACCCTCTTTAAACTCTTCCATAGAAAACTCTTTACCACTTCTTATGCGAAGAGAGAAGTGGCTAACTCCACCATATACTGCATCTGCACCAAAATCCAATGCTATCTTTAGTTTTTCAAGAGTACCAGCTGGAGATAAGAGTTCTACTTTTTTCATTATTTACTAAACTGTGCTAAAAGTGCTTCGATATCATCTGTTGATGCAATATCGTTATGTGTATCTCCGACAATGTGTTGAGCTGATGAAACTCTATTTTCATCATCTACCTTGCCTTCAAAAAGTGTGTTCATATATTTTGCAAGAGCTCTCATTACATTTATAACTCGCTCTATCTTTTGACGATGAATATCTTGATACTGCATTATGTCCATTACATTCATTATGGAATCACCAGCATTTTGAAGTGTTTCAAGAGCATTGGTTGATTCTGCTAATGCGGATTCATTTTTTTCTAGCTGTTCTTTAAAAGCTTCAACATCAGGAAACTTTTTACTTAAAGTTTTAAATAGTTCAATATTTGAGGCAACAACCTCTTTTATCTTATCTAAATTTTCCTCTTTTTCCATCAAGTCACTACTGATACCTTCAATAATGTCAAAAATCTCAGTTGCTTTTTCTTCACTCTCTTTTGTTACATCATCTAGCTGGTGTACCATTTTATTTTCATCAGTAGCAGGAAGTGGCCAATGGTGAGATGTATCTTCACTGTAGCCTTTTGGTATCTCTCCCTCTCCCTCTCCTTCTGTCTTTTCTTCTTCAACACTTTCATCAGAATCGACCTCTTGAGTCTCTTCAAGCTCTTCGACATCCCCGTTCATTAATGCATCTAATTCTTCTTGAGTCATTTCAATTCCCTAGCCAAATTTATTTATTGTCACTATAATAACATAATAATCTAATAAGAGGCATAAGATGAAGGCTGATTTGCATAACCATACCCCACTTTGTAAACATGCAGAGGGTAAAATGGAACAATATATAGAACATGCTATAAAGTGTAAGACAAAATTTTTTGGTATTTGTGATCATGCTCCTATGGATTTTGATAAAAAATATCGTATGAGTTTTTCAGATATGAAAGATTATGAAAACGAAGTTTTACGAAACAAAAACATATATAAAGAAAAGATTGAGATATTGCTAGGCTATGAAGTTGATTATTTACCTGGATATATGGATGCTAGAGTGTTAAAAGCTGATGTTGATTATCTCATCGGTTCTGTTCACTTTATAGATGGGTGGGGCTTTGACAATCCTGAATTTATAGGAAATTATAAAACACAAAATATAGATGAAATTTGGCAAAAATATTTTGACACTATAGAGGAGATGGCAAAGAGTAAGCTTTTTGATATTGTTGGACATTTAGACCTAATAAAAGTTTTTAAGTATATGCCAAAAAAAGATATCGCTCTTATAGCAAAAAATGCACTTGAAGCTATAAAAAAAGCAGATATGGTGGTCGAACTCAATGTTGCAGGGTATAGAAAACCTGTAAAAGAGGCATATCCATCTCCATCTCTTTTAAAAGAGATCTTTAAAATGGGCATACCAATAAGCTTTGCTTCAGATGCTCATAAGCCAGAACAAGTTGGTCTTTTCAATGATGAGATAGAGAAGATGGCAAAAGAGATAGGATACACAAAGTGTGCAGTTTTTAGAAAAAGAAGAAGAGAGATGATAAATTTTTAGCTTTACTTAAACTCTAAAGGGATTTTTAATGATTAGATATGTATAATGCCTAACATTAATTATAAAAGGAAATTGTTATGAGTAAATATTTAGAATTAACTGGTGCAAACTTTGAAGCAACTTTAAGTGAAGGTGTATCTTTAGTAGATTTCTGGGCTCCATGGTGTGGACCTTGTCGCATGATCGCTCCTGTTATCGAAGAGCTAGCTGAAGATTTTGATGGAAAAGCTAAGATCTGTAAAGTAAACACAGATGATGAGCAAGATATCTCTGTAAAATTTGGTATCCGTTCTATCCCAACTATCATGTTTTTTAAAGATGGCGAGATGGTTGATCAAGTTGTTGGAGCACAATCAAAAGCTGCTCTATCAGAAAAAATAAACGCTCTTTTAGCGTAACCACTAAAGAAGCTACCTGATGGCAAAAAAAGGTGCTAAAAGCCTTTTTTCGCTATCTACTCTTTTGGCTTCATTTTTCGGCTCTGCTATGGTAGCAGCAGCCTTTGCATACTATAACTACAAGTTTTCAGAATACAAATTTATCGACTTTAATGAGTTGGTTTTTTATGAGCAGAAGGCTATTTTTAAACCTAATGCCGAGAAATATATTGTAGTTTTTTATAGTTCTAGAGCTACAAATACAGCTCAACTTTTAGCAAATACTGACTTAAACTTTCCCATCTTAGCAATTGACTACTATAATGAGAGTTTTAAAAACTCTAAAAGTACAACTTTTTTAAGAAGTGGAACAAAAAATTCTCTCTTATTTATACAGAGATTTAACATTTATGAATCACCAAGCATCTTTTTTATAAAAAGATCAAAAGATACTCTTTATAAACAAGATAGTATGATTCGTAAGCTAGATAATTTAAAAGAGTTATCTAGCTTAGTAGATTCATTATAATTCTAGCTCCTAAGAGCTTAGCTTTAGTGACCACAGCGGTCCAAGCGGAATAAAGAAATTCGTTTCTTTATGGGAATAATAGATATAATGATTCCTAAGCTAGATAATTTAAAAGAGTTATCTAAAGAGATAAAAACTTTATAAAATACAAGGAATAACTGATGTCAAATATTTTAGATTGTGCAATTATTGGAGGAGGACCTGCGGGTCTTACTGCTGGGCTATATACTACTCGTGGTGGTTTAGAAAATGTAACTATGTTTGAAAAGGGTATGCCTGGTGGGCAGATCATGAACTCTTCAGAGATAGAAAACTATCCAGGGGTTACTGGTGAAATCACTGGAATGGATCTCATGATGCCATGGCCTGAGCAATGTCAAAAGTTTGGTCTTATACATGAGATGGTAAATGTTACTCGTATCACTAAAGATGAGGGTATTTTTACTATTCACAAAGAAGATGGCACAACATCTCAGGCTCACTCTGTCATCATAGGAACAGGTTCATCCCCTAGAAGAGTAGGTTTTTCTGGTGAAGATGAATTTTTCGGTCGTGGAGTGGGTACTTGTGCAACTTGTGATGGCTTTTTTTATAAAAATAAAGAGGTTGTAGTTATTGGTGGTGGAGATACAGCACTTGAAGAGGCTTTATATCTAGCTAAAATATGCTCTAAAGTTTATTTAGTTCATAGAAGAGATGAGTTTCGCTCCTCTCCAAACACTATAAAAAGAGTTAAAAATACTGATAATATTGAACTTATACTAAACTCTGTTCCTGATGAAGTTTATGGCGATAAGATGGGTGTAACAGGTATCAAAGTTAAAAACAAAGATGGGCAAATCCGTGATATTAAAGTCCCTGGAGTTTTTACCTTTGTTGGAAATGATGTAAACAACCAAGCACTTATACAAGAAGATGGCAGTTTTTTATGTGATATGAATAAACAGGGTCAAGTTATTGTAGATATAAGTATGGCAACTTCACTTGAGGGACTTTATGCAACTGGCGATATGCGTATTGCTGCTCCAAAACAGGTTGTAAGTGCTGCTGGAGATGGTGCTGTTGCTGCTTTACAAGTTATATCTTTTGTTGATGAAAAGTTAAACGGATAAAGGGAAGTTATGATTAAAGTTGGTGTATTTGGTGCAAATGGTAGAGTTGGACAACTTATAATTGAAGATTTGAAAAATACTCAAGATATAAGCCTAAGCAGTGTTTTTGTGAGAAATGAGCTAAATTTTTCTATAGACCCATCTGTTTTGGTATCTACTGATATAAACTCTTTTTTAGATGCTTGTGATATAGTGATAGACTTTTCTCTTCCTGAGGCTTGTGAGTCACTACTAAAAGCTACTCTTAAACATCCTAAGCCTTTAGTGATTGGTACTACTGGCTTAAACAAGAAACAACTTGAGCTTTTAAAGCAAGCTAGCCAAATCATGCCAATCTTATATGCTACAAATATGTCCTTAGGAGTTGCTTTGCTTAACAAACTTGTTTATCAGGCATCAGCAGCTCTAAAGGGTTTTGATATAGAGATAGTAGAGATGCATCACAAACATAAAAAAGATGCTCCAAGTGGAACAGCTCTTACTCTCGGCGAGTCTGCTGCAAAAGGTCGTGGACTTGACTTAGACAAGGTTCGTATAAGTGCTAGAGATGGTAATATCGGCGAAAGAAGTGAAGATGAGATCTCTGTTATGGCTCTTCGTGGTGGAGATATCGTAGGTCGTCATACCGTTGGCTTCTATAATGATGGTGAATTTATCGAGTTAAATCACACAGCAACCTCAAGAAATACCTTTTCTAAGGGTGCTATTCGTGCTGGAGCATGGTTAGCTAATAAAAAAGCTGGGCTTTACTCCATAAGTGACTGTTTAGAATTATAAAATTTTTAAGACAAACTAAGTATAATCTCATTTATAATTTATGATGATATAGGAAGGAAAGCTATTGAGAGAAGATGTTAATGAAAAATGTGCTGTTGTAGGAATTTTTGGACATGAGGAAGCTTCTAGGCTAGCTTACTTCTCTCTTCATGCACTTCAACATCGTGGTCAAGAAGCAGCAGGGATCAGTGCATCTGATGGGGAGAAACTTCGTATTATAAAAAAGCGTGGTTTAGTTATGCAAGTTTTTGATGAAGATGCACTAAGTACTTTAAGAGGTTCAAGTGCCATAGGTCATACTCGCTACTCAACCGCTGGAGATGACTCCATCTTAGATGCTCAACCTGTTTTTGCTAGATATGATCTAGGTGAAATGGCAATAGCTCACAATGGAAACCTAACAAATGCAGAAGAGGTAAGAGGAAGGCTTATAAAAAAAGGTGCGATTTTTCAAACCTTTATGGATACTGAGAACCTTATACACCTTATCGCTAAAAGTGAAGAAGATAAACTAACTCCAAGAATTATAGATGCTGTTCAAAAGATAGAAGGTGCTTTTTCTTTAGTTTTTTTAAGTAGAACAAAGATGTTTGCTATGCGTGATCGTTTTGGGTTTCGCCCACTAAGTCTTGGTCGATTGTCAAATGGTGGGTATATTGTAGCTAGTGAAACCTGTGCTTTTGACCTTGTTGGTGCTGAGTTTGTTAGAGATATTGAACCGGGAGAACTTCTTATATTTAAAGAGGGTCGTGAGCCTAAGAGTATAAAGATTTTTGAGCCAACTCCTAAGCACTGTATCTTTGAGTATGTATATTTTGCAAGACCTGACTCTTTAGTGTTTGGTCAGTCTGTTTATCAAACAAGAAAAAATATGGGCAAAGAGCTATCAAAAATAAAACCAGTAGATGCAGACTTAGTAGTTCCTGTTCCAGATGGAGGAGTTCCCTCTGCTATTGGCTATGCTCAAGAAAGTGGCATCCCTTATGAGATGGGCATCATGAGAAACCACTATATTGGTCGTACTTTTATAGAACCTACTCAAGAGATGCGTGACTTAAAGGTTAAGATGAAACTCTCCCCTATGACAGACATCATAAGAGGAAAGAGAGTTGTTGTTGTTGATGACTCCATAGTTCGTGGAACAACTTCAAGAAGAATTATAAGGATGCTAAAAGAAGCAGGAGCTAGCGAAGTACATATGCGAGTATCCTCTCCCCCAACTACCGACCCTTGTTACTATGGTGTAGATACTCCAGACAAAGACAAACTAATAGCCGCAAATATGACTCAAGATGAGATATGCGAATATATAGAAGCTGATTCATTGGCTTTTTTAGATGAGGACTCTTTGCTTAGAAGTGTCAATACTAAAGAAGATAACTATTGCACTGCTTGTTTTACAGGAAACTATATAGTTTGATGAAACAGATATATACTTATGGCAACTATCTCAAAAATAAATTTGCCTGCAAGGTTTACAAGGTTGGTATAAATATCTCTGGCTTTACCTGCCCAAATATAGATGGAACAGTAGCAAAAGGTGGTTGTACTTTTTGTGAAAATGACTCTTTTTCCGCAAGTACAAACCAGAAAAAAGCACTCAAAGGCTTTCATTTAAACCTAAAGTCTAAAGAAAATCCTTTTTTAACAAAACAACTAGAACAGCTTGAAATCCAGTTTAATGCCATAAGTAAAAGACAATCTCAAGAGTATGGTGCTAAAAAATTCTTAGTATATTTTCAATCTTTTACAAATACCTATGCTCCATTTGAAACACTAAAAGCACTTTATGATAAAGCATTGTCCTTTGAAAATGTTCTCGGTCTTAGTATCGGTACTCGTTCTGACTCTATAACTGATGAAACTCTTGAGTATCTTTGTGAACTAAACAAGGAAAAAGAGATTTGGATAGAGTTTGGTATCCAGTCTGTCTATGATGAGACACTCCAAAAGATAAACCGTGGTCATGATAGTGCAAATGTGAAAGAGTGGATACTAAAAGCAAAGGCAAAGGGTCTAAATGTATGTGGGCATCTAATATTTGGGCTTCCTGATGAAGATCAAGAGATGATGCTAGAAACCTCAAAACAAGCTTATGAGTGGGGCATAGACTCTGTAAAATACCATCCACTATATGTTGTTAAAAAAACAGCCCTAGGAAATGACTTTTTAAAGGGTAAGTTTACCCCAATAACAGAAGAGTTATATCTTGACACTCTAGTAAAATCCCTAATGCTCAAGCCTGATAATATCTCTGTTCAAAGAGTTACAGCCGGCATAGACGACTCTTCTCTTTTGTCACCTGAGTGGTGCAGGAACAAGAACAAGCAGGTCAAAAACATAAACAAAGCACTAAAACCAGTAGGGCTAAAATACTAAGGGAGTCAGACTCCATTTAGAGAAGAAAACTCGATCTTTTGTTGGGACTAAGCATAATAAACTCTATTTCTTCCACTCTCTTTATCTCTGTAAAGATTAGCATCTGCTTTGCTTGACTGATTGTGGTGCTTGGAAGCAGTATGATAAACTCTTCGCCACCACAACTTGAAACTATATGAAACTCTTTATGGAGATTTACATACTGCCAACACTATCCATATAACCATGACAATATTACGAAGCTTTGTTATCGATATTTTGCATATTAATGATATAGAATCAATTAGCAAACAGCTCCTTTAAAATAGGTTTAGAGAGTACATTGCCACTGCCTGTGGTAGCATAGATGCTTGCAATATAAAATAATTTTGTATCGCTCTTGACAAAAGGGGACAGTATAGTCCTTAGTATCGCTCTTTTTTTTAAATTATGCTATTATGTCATTAAAAATAAAAAGAGATCTATGGCTTATTTTCCAGCTTTTATAAAACTAGATAGCAAAAATATTCTTATTGTTGGTGGTGGTAAGATAGCCTTAGAAAAACTTGAGCATCTGCTAGACTTTACAAAAGATATCTCTATCATCGCACTTAACTTTTCAGACGAGATGCTAAGATGCATCCAAAAAAACAAGCTTTCCTATGAAAAAAGAGCATATAAACAAGGTGATATCTCAGAAGTTGGTGTAGTTGTTGTTGCTGTTGATGATATAGCTCTTCAAGCAAAAATCTTTGCAGAATCAAAAAACTATAACTGTTTATGCAACTCTGTTGATTCTGTTGAATATTGTGACTTTATTTTCCCTTCTTATATCAAAAAAGATGACTTAACTATAGCTGTATCAACATCAGGAGCATCTCCTGCGATGGCTAAATATCTTCGTATCTACCTTGAGCATCTCATACCAGAGAGTATAGGTACCTTTTTAAAAGAGATGAAAAACTTGAGAAAAACTCTACCAAAAGGCAAAAAAAGAATGAAAATGTTAGATGAAAAAGCAAAAAATTATATACAAAATTGGAGTGCTAAATGAGTGAAGAAAAAAGTGAAGCGAGCTTAGTAAAAAAGGTTTTTATATTTGCCCTGCTTTTTGGTTTTTTAGTCATGGGAGTTCTTGCTATGAAAAGAGCATTGCCAGAACCAAAAGAAGAAAGAATTTACAAGGCTATAAAAGTTTATAGTCCATACAAGTTAGAAAAAAGAATAGGCGGTTTATCTATCATCAATACAAAAACAGATGAAAAAGAAAAGCCAAGTAGTGCTGAGGTGCTTTATCGCTTAGATGAGTTAGATAAAGAGTGGGCAAAAGAGCATCTAAGTGTTGAGGGTAGTGATGTTGTTATTGTGAGAGATAACAATGAAACTGTAAAAATATTGATACAAACACCCCAAGAAAGAGCTTTTATAAAAAGCTTTTTTGGCATATAGTGTTTTAGTGATCTCTTAGTTTAGTTTTTGCCAAGCTTCATCAATACTCTTAGCATTTTCAGTTACAAAAAGATAAACAGATGCATTTAGTTTTGCTAACTTTATGTACTCACTTGATGGCTTGTTTAGTTGCTCAAGAGAGTCCTCTAAAGAGATATCTTCCCATGATTTTGTATAGTTTATGCCAAAATGAGCAGGGTCGATTATGATCTCTTCGACTTCGCTATCTTGAGAGATCCAAAGTCTTCCTTTGCTAAAAAGCTCTGGAGTTCCTTCATTGCCTTGTATAAGTGCAAATCTTTTGTAACGCTCTGAAAAAATCTCTACATATTTCTTCACATAAGGTTTATGAAAAACTCCTGTTATAGCATACTCACTATTTGCAACATGAGGGAGTTTTTCTATGGTGTTAAAACCTGTGCGAAGTCCTAACTTCATACGAAGTTCCCTTAAGTCACTAATCTCTTTGAAAAAATCTTTACGATCAAAATAGTGTGCATTTGGGCTTAGTTGGACTTTAGAGCATATATCTTTAACAGTTATACCGCCTTTAGCTGGAGTCAAATCATCTCCAATCAAAACAAGGTTTAGTCCTGAGTCTTGAAGAACTTTTGCAACTAGAGGAAAAATGTAAGGATTTTTAGCTTTTCCATCAAATGGATAACCTAGTTCAAGTGAGTTTTTTACTGTAGTTTTTTTCACAAAACTATCACAAGCATCTATAGCTCCACGAAACTCTAGGGTAGTTTCAGGCTTTAACCTCCAGCCCAAAAGAAATGCGGCAGCCTGTTCACTTGGAATAGTTTGCTTTAGTATCTGCTCCATCATATCTTTTGACTCTTCAAAACTTAAATCTCTGTTTCCCTTTGGTCCTGTGCCTACTGCATGTATATACTTAAAAAAGTCCATTATTTTTCCTGTGAAATTGATATAAATCTATTTTTTTATAATTGTGTATGATATACTCATATACTTAATTTACAATGAGATATTATTATTTATTTAGAACATTAAAGAAACAAATCTGGGGTTGTTATGAAATTTTTTGCCTATCTCTTTGCAGGTTTATTGATAGGAATTTTTGTCGTATCTATATTGCTACCTACTAAAGAAAAGCCTTTATACAGCGATGATGAGCTAAGAAGAGCTGCACTATCAAGAGATATGCAAACTACTCCTAAAACCTATGAAGAGCTTTTAAAGCTTGTCGATACAAAACAAAACAGACTATCAAAAGCTAAAATAGAACTAGGAAAAGATCTATACTTTGATAAGATACTATCAAAAAGTAAAGATATAAGCTGTGCAACTTGTCATCTCATCAGTAAAGATCAAAAAGACAAAAAGATATATATAGATGCTCTTAGCGCAAAAACGAACAATAAAACGGACTGTATTATCTGTCATCTCTCAGATCAAAGTGGAGTTGATAGGTTTGAGGTTGCCGTTGGAGATGCTGGGAGAGAAAACCCTTTTCACCTAAACACACTAACAACTCTAAATGCTGGTCTAGCAAAATACCAAACTTGGGATGGAAGTGTAAAAACAATAGAAGAACAGGTTGGAAACTCTATAAAAGCAAAAGATCAGATGAACTTATCAGCATCTAAAGCGGAGCAAAGAGTTAAGGCAGATGATGCTTATGTGAAAAAATTTACTCTTGCTTTTAAAGATAAAAAGGTAAGTTTTGAAAATATTCAAAAAGCGATAGGGGCATATCTTAAAACATTGATAACCCGTAGTGACTATGATAGGTTTTTAGATGGCGACAACGGTGCTATGAGCAAGTCAGCAAAAAAAGGGCTAGCAAATTTTTTAAACTTTGGATGCAAGGGCTGTCATACAGGAGTAACCGTTGGAGGACAAAGCATACAAAAATTTCCTCTTAGAGACTATAATAGTATCATAGATGTAACAAACTCTTTTAATGAGACTCAAAAGGGTAGAGAAGTTAGCCATTTTAACTTCAATGCTAAGATCTATCACCCCTTTCCCTTTGAGAACAAAGGCGGTTTTATGGGCAAAGATGGAGACCGACTTTTTAGAGTTCCCATGCTAAGAAATGTTACAAAAACTTCACCATACTTTCATAATGGTGCAGTTAAAAAGTTAAGAAGGGCTGTATTTCTTATGGCTAAACATCAGCTTGGTATGAACCTTAGCGACAAGCAAATCGATGATATTGTTGAGTTTTTAAAAGCACTTGAGGGCGATATAGTTGATTATAAAGTTATAGATAAGGCAGATTTATGAAAAATATAAATATGAAAATATATATTATACTGATGTTTCTAAGCGGAGTACTTCAGTTTAGCATCTTCGGTTTAAGCTGGCAATATTTTAGAATGGTTCAAGCAGTGCATATCTTAAGCTCCTCTTTTGTAGCTATCTTTTTGCTCCTGCCCTATGTAAATATGCACATTTATCAATATATGATAGTTAAAAAGGCAAAAAGCACAAGCGGTGTGATCCTTGGTCTTTTACTTTTTTTCATCGTAGCTAGTGGGTTTTACCTGTTTTTAGTTGGCAATAGAGGTTCAGATATTTTTGGCATCTACTCCTATTATATCCATCTTTATGGCTCTTTTGTACTGCTTTTCTTTTTGTTTTTACATGCAAAGAAAAAGGTATCTAATATTACTAAACCTATCTTATCGACTGTTTTACTTCTTAGCATCTCCTATCCCGCTGTATCTTATGGTAAAAATGTAGAAAAATTGACAAATATACAACTTGAAGAAGGTGTAGATAGATATCATAACGAAGACTGGACCTCCTCTGTTAAATGCAAATCATGCCATACAAAGATTTTCAACCAGTGGGCAGACTCAAACCATAGACATCTAACAGGAACAAACCCCTACTATATGGTTATGGAAAACTTAGCAGCAGCAGATAAAGGGGATGAGTTTAGACAGTGGTGTATGGGTTGTCACAACCCAAGTGCCGTTACTACAAAACAAAAAAGATCAACTCACAATATGAACAGCAACAATATGCCAAACTTTCTTTTTCAAAGTGGTGCAAAAGAGTTGATAGGTGAGTTTAAAACTCATGGTAACTCAAGGCTAGAGCAGGGCGTATCTTGTGTAGCTTGCCATAGAATCACCAAAGTAGATTCTAAGGGTAACAGCTCCTACTCGCTTGACTTAACAAATCGTAAAAAGTATGTTTTTGAAGATAGTAGCTCTGATATTGCTAACTTTTTAAGTGAAAAGTTTATAAACTCAAACCCCTTAGTTCATAAGCAAAGCTACTCAAAAGAACTTTATAAAAAAAGTTCTTACTGTGCATCTTGTCATGATGAGTTTTTACCAGAACCCTCAAAAAGAGAGATAGTTTCTACCTTTAAAGAGTGGGAACAATCACCCTTTAACAATCCTAACGACCCAAAAAAACATAAAACTTGCATCGATTGTCATATGACCTATCTCAAAGACAACAAACACTCAGCACTCAAAGGAACATCAACAACTGGTGGAGCTATAAAAGAAGATATAAAAGTTCACTATTTCACTGGGTCAAACCATTTTTTATCTGGCTTAAAAAGCAAAGAACATGAAGACCAATCGATACAACTTCTTCGCACTTCTGCCAAGTTAGATGTTGAGATAAAAAAAGGAAAAGTTATTGTTGGTGTTAAAAATGTAGGAGCTGGACATCATCTACCAACGGGAGTTTCAGACTTTAGAGAGCTTTGGCTAGATATCACCATCAAAGATAAAAACTCAAAAGTTGTTTTTAGTAGTGGAAAACTTAAAAAAGATGGCAACTTAGATACAGATGCCAGACCCTTTATGAAGGTGTTTGCGGATGAGAACTCTAAACCTGTTGGGCTGTTTTTTTGGAGATATAAAAAACTCTTAAGCGATACAAGAATCCCTGCTGGAAAAAGAAGAGTAGAGTCTTTTAAGATAAAAAATTATAAAGATTTAAACTATCCTCTAAGTATAGAAGTAAGGTTAAACTTTAGAATCTACCCTCAATGGATAACAGATATAGTAAGTAGAGCCTATCCTCAACTACCATCCCCACCTGTAATAACTATACAGACTATAAAAAAGAGGATAGCTAAATAGCTAGTGTGAAGAACTTTTACTAAGTTCTTTAGCTATTGCATCTTGAAGGTCTGAAGCATCTACATTGTCATCAAACACTATCTTACCCTTAGAGTATTTTATTGATGTCCAAACAGTTTTTTCATTCTCAGTTTTTTCAGCTATAACTTCATTGATTTTAAATTCAGTGATTCTCCAGTTTGTTTTTTTACCAGCTTTTTTTATTGCTCGTTCAATAGTTTCGCTACTGTATTTTTTTACATCAAGACTTTTTAGATCAGGATCTTTACTACAAGCTGTAAAAAACAAAAGAGCAAGAGCGGAGACTAAGGTAATCGATAAGATTTTTTTCATTTTTCTTCCTTTTTAATATTTCTAAATAAAATATAAACTTTACAAAGAAATTTATAAAATCAATGATATAATAAGAACTCTTAAATTCAATTGATATATATCAAGTAAAACTACATAAAATATTAAAGGCACTTAGCTATGCAAGACTTAGTGACGATACTCGTAATGACTCTTCCGATGTTGCTTTTTAGTATCTATCCAGGGCTTAAACTAGGCGATTATCTCGAAGAAAAATACAATATAAAAGAAGCTACAAAACGGAAGGTAATCACAATAACAACCATTGTTTTTACACTAACACTCTCATCTTTACTTCATTACCTATAAACATCCCTCTTGTTTCATAATGTTACAAGAAAAATAAAACTTTACTTAATTTTTAAATTAATTAAAAATATTGATATAAATCAACTAGCTTTAACCTAAATAGGAATAAAATACTATTTGATTCTGAAGAACTATATTTTAAAGGAGATTCAAAATGATTGATGAAGTTGTCATGAGACAAGATATTCCCATAGATGATTTTTTACCTATTTTTGTCTCTTCTGCACTTGTTATGGTATTTGGAGGATTCTATGTTGGTATATATACCGCTGTAAAAGTTAATCTTTTAAAAAAATGGACTATGTTAATCGCATATATATTTTGGATATTAACTGCCTATTGTTTATATTTAATGGGAAGCTTAATGATGGTAGGTCAATTTACAGCGAAAGCTTTAGTAGTTGCAGGGATAGGATTGTTTCTTCTTCCTCATGCAGTTTATTATATGCAGCATCAAGTTCACGAAGAGAATGAGCATTGATATACTGTGTTATGTATGACTGGGGTAAACAACAAGGTAGAGAGGCAGCTTCTGGAAGTACTAAGTCAGTTGTAAATAACCAGCCTGCTTTTGTATGGTTTTGGATGAATGCATTTGGAAACTTTTTGGGTGCTGGTGTTTGGGGATTTTTCCATACACTACCACAAGTAAACCTTTATACACACGGTACACAGTTTACATCAGCTCACGGACACCTTGCGTTCTTTGGTGCTTATGCGACTATTCTTATCGGTATGATGTATATCGCTGTTCAAGGAACAAACGGTATTAAAGTTTTAAAACATACTTTATCTTCTATCTTAGCACTTAGCATGATAGTTGGTGGTGTTATGGGTATGACTATGGCACTTACTATTGCTGGATATGTTCAAGTTCTTGTTTCTCGTGCTCAGATGGGTGCAACATGGGCAGGTTTCTTTGATGGACAAAACGGTATGTGGTTTGCACAAGCCATGGATTGGAGGCTAGTTATGGGATTTGTTACATTTGCAGGTTTCTTATTTTTAGCTAAAGATTTACTAAGTACTGGCAAAAGCCAAGTACATACAAGATAAGGAGATATAGATGTTTGAACCTTTTACAGATGTTGTACCAAGTTTTTTTGGTATGCTAAACCAAGGTCCCTTAACTCTTACGCTTTTTCTTCACACTATTATAGTGCTTCCAATGATTTGGATCTATATACAAGAGAAAAAACGTTTAGAGAGTGAAAGTTAGACAAGAGTACTAGTCGGCGAGCCACTTTGTGGTCGCAAAGTCTTAATTTAAAGGAAGAATAAAATGAGATTAAATAAATTAGTTATGTCAGCTACTGCTTTTGCAGTAGTTAGTTCGGGTCTATTTGCTGGAACATCCAACATGGATGTTAAAAAAGTTTTTGAAAAAGAGTGTCAAGGTTGTCATGGTCCAAATCATGAAGGTGGAGTTGGTTCTGATCTGCGCCCTGATATTATTTCAAAAAAGAACTCTTATACACTTTCGGAAGCCATTTTAAATGGTATTCCTGGTACAGCGATGCCAGAGTTTAAAGAAAAGTTTTCTAAAGGTGATGCTGATAAAATGGTTGACTATCTTCAACATTTTAAAGGTGAAAAGATGGTTGTTCTTACGATGGACGCTGTTAAGGCTGGATGGAAACCTTTAAATGATAGAATGAAATTTTTCAAAGCATATCCACATGCTGCAGATGTTAAGAAAAATACAGATATCTGTTTTGTAACAGAAAGAGATGCGGAAAGAGTTGCATTTGTTGATGGTACTTCGGGTAAGATTTTATCTAAGCACCCTGCTGGTTTTGCTGTTCATGTTACAGTAACAAACAAGCGTCAACCTCGTTATGCTTACTCTATCTCTCGTTCAGGTTTAGTAACAATGTTTGACCTTAACACTCCGGGTCAGCAAAAAATTGCTCAAATCCAAGTGGGTTCTGACTCTCGTGGTCTTGCAGTTTCTCCAGATGGTAAGTATCTAATGGCAGGAAACTATGTTCCAGGTGGAGCAATCCTAATGGATGCTATGACTCTTGAGCCATTAAGAGTATATCCTACATCAAGCGTTATTGACACCGAAGGTAATATCGGTTCATCTCGTGTAGCTGGTATTTTTGATACTCCTTATGGTCCATATATTGCATTTGCACTTAAAGATGCTGGTCATGTTTATATAGTAGATTATTCTAAACCTAACTTTCCTATCGTTGGAGATATTCCAAATATTGGTAAAATTCTTCATGATGGTTTCTTAAATGAAGGTAAAGAGATTGGTAGATACCTATTTATCGCTTCTCAAGGTTCTGATGTTATCGGTGTAGTTGATTTTAAAACTAAGTCTTTAGTTACTAAAATCTACACAGGTCCTTCGGCTAAACCACATCCAGGTCAAGGTTCTTCATTTTACAATGAACACTTAGGACAACAACTTGGTGCTACAGTAAACATGAATCTTGGACAAGTTACTATCTGGGATGATAACTTTGATGTAATCCGTCAGATTCCTACAGCTGGTGGTGGTCTATTTATCGGTACATCAGAGCATACTCCTTTTCTTTGGGCTGATAATGTTCTTGGTGGATCTGCTAACTGGAATAAAGTTCACTTGATCAACAAACAAACTTTAGAACTAGACAGAATCATCACTGTCGGTACTACAAAAGGTACTGTAACTGATCCTGTTACTCACAAAACTTTATATAGCTGGAAAGTTCCAACTGTTAAAGATGCTAAAGGTAAAGCTATTACTCCTAGAATCTTACATGCGGAGCCAGCAAATCACGGTCACTGGACTATGATTTCTGAGTGGAATGCGGGTCGTATCGGTATCTATGAAGCCGAAACTGGTAAATTTGTTAAATATATAAAAGGTTTAACAACTCCTACTTTTACATACTCTATCGAACACAGACAAACTATTCCAGGTGCTTAATAGCATCTAAGTCAATTCCCCTTTCGGGGAAACGACTCAATCCTCATATATCACTGCAAGCTTCACAACACTCAACTATTTCTATCTAAATTTTTATATAATATGATATAATAAATTTATCTATAACATGAGAAATATGGAAAGAAAAGGTTAAGTTAAGTTTTCTTCCCTAAATTGGGTCTGACCCCCTCCCTAAAGGCATTATCTTGGATATACTACTGCAAATAGAAGACATTATAGAAAAAAATGGTTCTGATTTTGAGCTTTCTAAGCTTTTTAAAACTTATATCAAAGAATACAAAAACTCTTTGCCACAACTCTTTGAAAACTCTCAAGGAAAAGATTTTTTAGTTAAGCATACAAAAAAACTAGATTCTGTTATCTCTTTAATGTATAAAGTTACCCTAAGAAGAGTTTTTGGAAACTACCTTCCTATGAGAGGCTCTATTCCTATTGCAATCATTGCCCTTGGAAGTTATGGAAGGGAGCAACTTTGTGTTCATAGCGATATAGACCTGCTTGTAGCTTATGAAGAAGTTGATGGGTTTAACACCCAGTTGATAATAGAAAAGCTATTTTATTTGGCTCTGGATGCTGGTCTAAAACTAGGGCATAGAGTCCATGAAACAGGCGATCTATTTAAGGCATCCAATGAAGATGTGACTATAAAAACTTCTTTAATGGAGTCTCGCCTAATTGCAGGCTCAGCATTTACTTGGCACTCAACTCAAAAAGAACTCACAAAAATAAGACTTTTTGAGCAAAAAGAGTTTATCTTAGCAAAAGTAAAAGAGGCTCAAATAAGACGCAAAAAATATCCAAACTCTATGCAACCAAACATAAAAGAGAGTGTTGGTGGACTAAGAGATACTCAACTTTTAACTTGGGTGGCTCATACTATATATGGCATAGGAAACTTAAAAGATTTGACACAAAAACTTTTTTCCGAAGAGCAGTATAAAGAGTACAGGGTTGCTCTTGAGCTTCTTTACCGCATAAGAAGTGCACTTCATCTCATCGCAAACAAGCAAGAAGATAGGCTTATACTAGAGCATATGCCTCAAGTTGCAAAGATGCTAGGCTTTAAAACAGAACTAAAAATGCTTACAAAAGTTCTTCATGCCCAGTGGCAAATAAGTAATTTCACACAAATTTTTGTTAAAAAAATGTTAAATCCATACATAGCAGATATGAGCTATGTAAGAAAATTAAGAAACAATAGGCTAAGCAGGGGTATCTATCTTTTTGATGATAGACTTTGTGCATCTTATAAGCTTCAAACTCAAGGTATTAACGATATTTTAAATATACTCATAGCACTACCTGACAAGTTTTATCACTTTGATGCTGGGTTTTTAAACCAACTCACAAAGACAAAGATACCATACCCTATATCAAACACAACTTATATTCTTTTAAAAGAGCTTCTTAAAAAAGAGCATATTTACAGCTTCTTAAAAATCTTTTGGGATGCTGGCATCTTGCATCTACTCTTTTCAAGTTTTAGAAAAGTTCTTCATCTTCCTCAGTTTGATGGGTACCATCACTACCCTGTAGATATTCACTCTATCAAGGCAGTCCAAGCGTTAGAAAATATAAAAGAACCATTGATACAACAATTACATAATGAGCTATCTATAGATGAGAAGCTTTTAGTAAAAATTGTTGTACTTATCCATGATACAGGAAAAGGCAGAAAACAAGACCATTGTGAAGTTGCTGCAAAACTCATAATGCCATTTGCCACAAAACTCCAACTTAGTGAAGAGTTGATAGAGCGTGCTGTTTTACTGGTTAAAAATCATGTTTTAATGAGCAATATTGCTTTTAAAGAAAATATTCACAATGAGAAAACTTTATATAAATTTATGTCAAGTATAAAAGATAGCAAAAATCTAAAACTGCTTTACATACTAACCTATGCGGATATAAATGGTGTAAGTAAAACCACCTACAACTCATTTAACTCAAAACTACTTTTAGACCTATATATAAGTGCTTTAGAAATCTCTCAAAATAGTGATAGAATTACAGATGCCTCTAAAAGAGCTATTATAGAAAAAAGAGTGAAAAACTCTAAAGAGTTTCAAGAACTACCAAGAGTGCTAAAAACAAAACTACTTCGTGTTGAATCAAATCTATTTTTCTTTAAACATAGCATACTTGACCTTGTCAAAATTGCAAAAAAGGCTAAAGAAACTTCAGATTATTCCTATAGTATTGATGGAGACAACTCTCTAAGTATTGAGATATATAGAAGAGTTCCTCTAAATGTTAGCTATTTATTGGCTACCCTTAGTCATCTAAATGTTGCATCTATGGAGATTTTTACACTCTTTGATGATCTCAAATATTTTAAAATAGAGTTTATAAAAAATGTAGATGGGGATGAACTTACAGAAGTTGAAGAGTTAGTAAAACAAGCTTTCGATATGAGCAGAATAGTACAGCTAAAAGAGATAAGTCTAAGTAAAAAAGAGATCAAAATTGATACTCAGCACTCACTAACACATGCAGAGATAAGTATCAACACCAAAAATCAAATCGGTTTACTCGCTTATATAATGGATATGTTTGAAAAGCTAGAGATCAACATAGTAACAGCCAAAATCCACTCAACAAAACGCAAGGTAAGAGATAGCTTTTTAATAGAAAAACAAAACAATATATGTCATAATATCGATAAAATTTATGAATTATTAACTCAGGAGTCAAAATAATGTGCGGAATAGTTGGATATATAGGTAAAAATAATACTAAACAAATTTTACTAGATGGACTTAAAGAGTTAGAGTATCGAGGTTATGATTCAGCTGGTATAGCGGTTTTGCAAAATGGCAAATTTTCAAGCTATAAAGCGATAGGAAAACTTGTAAACCTTAAAGAAAAAACTTCTGACTTTATAACAGAGGGTTTTGCAGTTGGTATCGGTCACACTAGATGGGCAACACATGGAAAGCCAACCGAGCTAAATGCACATCCACATATAGGCGAGAGTTCTTATGTCGTTCATAATGGCATCATAGAAAATTATGCTAAGTTAAAAAAAGAACTTATGAGTAGTGGAGTTTCTTTTTTGAGTCAAACAGATACAGAGGTTATAGTTCATCAGTTTGAGAAAAACATAAAGTCAAGCACCAATGCTTTTGAAGCATTTTCTAAAACCATAAAAGAGCTAGATGGTGCTTATGCTATCTTGCTTACTACTATTTCAGAACCCGATACTATCTTTTTTGCAAAGCATGGTTCACCTATGCTTTTTGGGCGAAACAAAGATGGAGAAAAGTATTTTGCTTCTTCTGATACTCCGCTTATGGGTCAAGCTAGTGAGGTGAACTATTTTGAAGATGGTGACTATGGTTATGTAAATGAGAGCGAGATTTTTATTTTTGATAAAAATAAAAATAAAAAAGATGCTATCTACAAGAAGATTTCACAAAACAAACTTTCTGCTCAAAAAGATGGATATAGATTTTTCATGGAAAAAGAGATTTATGAGCAAAGTAGTGTAATCTCTGACACTTTAATGGGGCGACTCAATGATGAAGAAATTGTTTTTGATGAGCTTGATGAAAACTTTTTTGAAGGTATAAACGAGATAAAACTTTGTGCTTGTGGAACATCTTATCACTCTGCCCTAAGTGCTTCATATCTTTTTGAAAGATATGCCAAGATAAGAACCTCTGTCGAGATAGCAAGTGAGTTTAGATATAGAGAGCCTATGATGCAAAAGGATACTCTCTTTATTGTGATATCACAAAGCGGGGAAACAGCAGACACTTTAGAAACATTAAAAATGGCAAAAAAGGCAGGTTTAAGAACTTTAGTCATCTGCAATGTAGATAACTCCTCAATGGTTAGACTAGCAGATGCTACTATATTAACTCGTGCTGGCATAGAAAAAGGAGTGGCATCTACAAAAGCTTTTGCAACTCAAGTTACTATTTTTTGGATGATGAGCCTATATATCGCTAGGATAAAAAATACTCTTGCATCTAAAGAGATCGCAAGACAAATCTCTCTTTTAAGAGAGGTTCCTGCATCTGTGAAAGTAAGTGATGAGATGCATGAAAAACTAAAAAGACTATCAAAAAGATACCTTCATGGACATGGGTTTTTCTTTATAGGTAGAGATATATTTTTCCCTCTAGCACTTGAGGGAGCATTGAAACTAAAAGAGATCTCTTACCTTCATGCAGAGGGGTATCCATCTGGGGAGATGAAACATGGTCCCATAGCACTCGCGGATCCTGAACTCTTTACAATAGCCCTACTTCCAGAACACCTGCACTATGAAAAGTCCAAAAGCAATGTTGAAGAGTTGAGTGCAAGAGATGCAACTATCTGTGCTATTAGCTCAAAAGAGTTTGATAAAGCTGATGACTTTATAGCTATATCAAAGTGCAAGGACTATATGCTAGAGTTTTTTGAAATGATGGTTGTTGTTCAGATTCTCTCTTTAGAGATCTCCATAAGACTAGGAAATGATGTAGATATGCCACGAAACTTAGCAAAAAGTGTTACTGTTGAGTAAGATTTAAAAGAGTTAATAATAGCTTAAACTATTCTTTGCTATTATGATTAAACAATCTAACTTAAATGGTATTTATATGAAAACGAAATCAAAACTTATTATCACAGTAGCTCTTATGCTACTCGCTTTATCAACTGCAACTATTATAAATATTGCTTTAAATATTCGTGATCTTAGCATACAAAGTGCTGTAGAAAAGTCAAAACTTGCCGCAACTTTTGTCAAAGATGGCTTAACTGCACACATGGTTAATGGCATCATGGATAACAGAACATATTTTTTAAACAAAATATCCAATAGCGAAGAAGTAAAATCTTTATGGTTAGTTAGAAGTCAAAATGTTGTAAAACAATATGGCAAGGGCTTGAGTTTTGAAACTGTTAGAGATTCGATAGATAAAGAGGTTCTTAGAAGTGGAAGTAGTGTAAAAAAAATTATTGAAAATTCTACAGAAACCCTACTTAGAGTTTCTATACCCTATAAAGCAAGCTTAAACGACAACAGCACAAACTGCCTTTCTTGTCATGATGTACAGGTTGGCGATACACTAGGTGTTCTTAGCATGGAGTTTGATATTAATAGTATGCGAACTAGTGGAATGCTTACAATTTTAAAAATATTTGGTGTAAATATAATAATCTTACTAATTGTTCTTGTGCTTTTAAACTATTTCTTAGCACCATATACAAAACTTTTCTCAAGCCTACAAAGTGGAATTAAAAAAGCTCATACAGGAGACTTTACACATAATTTTGAAACAAGCCTAGATGGTGAGGCAAAAGATATTACAAATCACATGAATACACTTTTTGTAAAAATGAAAGAGACTTTTGGAGATATAAAGCAAAATCTTGGAACAATAGTTCCACAAATGAATATATCAAATGATAACCCACTAGAACAATCAAAAGTTATAATGAGTGAACTCTCAGATGTTTATAAGTTTAAAAAAACGATAGAGCTTGATGCAAACAAGTCAGATGTTTATATGAGGTTAGTAGATGTTCTTAAACTCAAATACAACATTGATGATTTTGCCATATATGAAATAAACAATACTATTGAGTCAAGAAAACTTTGCTACTCAAGCAGTGATGATGTTTTAATATGTAAAGAAAAGGTAACAACAGATGCTTCTCTTTGTAGAGCATCTAGAACAAAAAGTGTAATAATCTCAAGCGAATTTCCAGAATTATGCAAGTCTTGCAGAAAACCAAATCTGAACTATCTATGCTTTACCTTTAGTATCAATAGTGAAATATCTCTACTTATATCAGTAGTTGGTAGGTCAAAAGAGGATATTAACGACAAGAGAACTTTAGTCTCAAGAATAAGACACTATCTTGAAGCTGCTAAACCTGTACTAAGTACTCATATATTGATGCAAAAGCTAAGAGAAACCTCTCTTATAGACCCTATGACTGGTCTTAACAACAGAAGATTTTTAGAAGAAGTTATAGATAAAATTATGAGTCAGACTGGAAGAAGAAAAGAGATATACTCTATTTTGATGTTAGATATTGACTTTTTTAAACAGGTTAATGATACTTATGGTCATGATATTGGAGATATGGTTATAGTAGAAGTTGCTAGAGTTCTCAAAGAAAGTATTCGTGAGTCTGACCTTGCTATACGATATGGTGGAGAAGAGTTTGTGGTCATCTTAGACAATGCAACGGTTGAGGGTACGATGCAAGTTGCAAAGAAAATACACAGTGCCTTTGATAACTTGATCTTTGATGTAGGAGCAGGAGAAACTATGCAAAAAACTATAAGTATTGGTATCTCTATGTTTGATGAAGATGCAGATAGTATATGGAAATGTATAAAGCTAGCCGATACTGCTCTCTATGTTGCAAAAACAACAGGTAGAAATAAAATAGTTGTGTATGAACAGAAGATGTCAGAAGGTCCAGATGTTAGATAGACTAAACTCCCTCTAAGTGTTTAAAAAACACTAGAGAAGGAGTGAAAATGCTCTATGTTCTATACGCTACAAGCACTAACACCAGGAGGTGTTGTTGGTTGAACACTTTCATTTGTAGCACCACCAGATGCATTTACTGCTTCGATAGTTGCCCAAATAGACTCTGCTGCTTTAGCATATCTTTTTGAACTTTCACTTGAAGGTGCAACAAAAGTTATGGGTTGCCCTGTATCTCCACCCTCACGAATAGAAGGCTCAATAGGAATCTCAGCAATAATATTTGTATCAAACTCTTTAGCCATAGGACCAGAAGTTCCTTTACCAAAAATATCATACTCTACACCAGTATCTGGAGCGATAAACCCACTCATATTTTCAACTATTCCAGCCAATGGGATGTTTAGCTTTTTAAACATATCTAGTGAGCGACGAGAGTCATCAATAGAAACAGCTTGAGGAGTTGTTACTGTGAGACCAGCAGTAACAGGAACACTTTGAGCCAATGTAAGTTGTGCATCACCAGTTCCAGGAGGCATATCTATGACTAAAACATCTAGCTCACTCCATAATATATCTCTTAAAAACTGCTCAATCGCCTTCATAATCATAGCACCACGCCACATCAAAGACTGACCCTCTTCCATCAGTGAACCCATAGACATAACTTCTATGCCATAAGCTTTTAAGGGAAGAACTTTATTGCCGTTTACTTCAGGGCGAATACCCTCTAAGCCCATCATACGAGGGATATTTGGACCATAAATATCAGCATCTAAAAGACCTACTTTTTTACCTTGTGCAGCAAGAGAGATCGCTACATTAACAGAGGTTGTTGATTTGCCTACTCCACCTTTTCCAGAACTTACCATCAAAAAGTTTTTAACTTGTGGGGCTATGTTTTTGCTTTTTGGCGTGGGTGGTGTTGCATCTGGGATCTTTGGAGCTTTTATATTACAGCTTATGCTTGAAGCACCAACTGCTTTAAGCTCCTTTGTTGATTCATCAACAATTTGCTTTGCAACCTCTGGAGAGCTTGATGTGATCGCTACATTAAAACTTACATTATTTCCATCTATTTCTATACTATTTACAAAACCAAAAGTCACTATATCCTTAGTAAAACCAGGATACAAAACTTTTGATAAAGCTGAATTTACTATCTCATTAGTCATTCGTATCTTCCTTATTATTATTTATTTTTGAATCCTAACATAAATAAGAGAATATTTGTCTTATTTAGTAAACTATATTTTAAAGATAAACTATTGTTAATAAACAATAAATATCAATTTAGATAAAATATCAATAATTTATAATAATAAGGAAGATACGAATGACT
>JAERRX010000016.1 GCA_016735225.1 Sulfurimonas sp.
GGATGCGACAGGGTCTTGAAAAAGGACTTAAAAAAGGACTTGAACAGGGACTTGAGCAGGGACTTGAGCAGGGTGTAAAGCAAGAAAAGATCAAGATACTCAAAGCATCTTTAAAAAAAGGTTTAGACATAGAAACTATCTCGGCTATTACAGGCTTAACTATCCAAGAGATAGAGCAAATAAAAAAAGATATAGACAAGCTCTCTTAATTGCAAAATACCTCCCAAAGCTTACTTTAAAACTATAGCCTATCTCTGCAATCGTAGTTGGGTAGCTATGGGTTAAGTATTTTATTTTTATGTGACTTCATTTTTGCCTTATATTATTGTGTGTTATTATACCCCCCCCCTTTTTTTTTTGCAAGTAGCTTAAAATCGTAAACATATTTAGTAAGTTTGTAAATTTTATTTAAAATGAGGTAGATTTTTAAAAAAGGTATAGTTTAGTTAATTAGCCTTTACTAAATTTAAACCCCCTTGTAGTAAAATTAATAGGTTTATTAGTAAAGTTTAGAGATAATCGCACTAATTAATAAATATGGATTATCAATATGCTCGATTTTGCAAAATACTCAAAATACTCAAAACCTGGACCAAGATATACTAGCTATCCTACTGCATTGGAGTTTAGTGATGCTTATGGGTATGATGAGTATATAAAAAAGCTAGAGTCTCAGGATAGTTCTCGACCCCTAAGCCTTTACTTCCATCTGCCTTTTTGTAGAAATGCTTGTTATTTTTGTGGCTGTAATGTTGTTTTTACTTCAAAAGAAGATAAAATGACTCGTTATATGGAGTACTTAAAAAAAGAGTTAGAGATACTCTCGGGGCATTTAGACTGTAAGAGAGAAGTTATACAGATGCACTTTGGTGGGGGAACACCTACTTTTTTTACAGCTCCACAACTTCAAGAGATCATAGAAAATATAAAGTCACACTTTGTAAACTTTGGGGATGTTGCGGAGATAAGTTGCGAGATAGACCCTAGGCATATTAATGAAGAGCAGATGCGAGTGATGAGTGAAGCAGGTTTTAACCGTGTAAGTTTTGGCATCCAAGACTTCAACGAAAAAGTACAAGTAGCAGTGCATAGAGTTCAGCCATATAGCATAACTAAAGATGCTATGGACTTAGCAAGAAAGTACAATATGCACTCGGTAAATACTGACCTAATATATGGACTTCCATATCAAACACTAGAAACTTTTAAAGAAACTCTTTCTCTTGCCTTGACACTTGACCCAGATAGATTTGCAGTTTTCAACTATGCACATGTTCCATGGATGAAAAAAACCATGAGAAAGATAGATGAAACCACACTTCCTCTTCCAGATGAAAAACTTCAAATCATGCAATACACCATAGACTTTTTAACATCTCACGGCTATAAAATGATCGGAATGGATCACTTTGCTAAACCAAAAGATGAGCTGTTTAAGGCTATAAAAAAAGGGGAACTTCACAGAAACTTTCAAGGATACACTACAAAAGGTGGAGCAGACCTAGTAGGGGTTGGCTTAACTTCTATCGGTGAAGGCATAGACTCATATAACCAAAACTTTAAAAATATGAAACTCTATGAAAAAGCTATAGATGCTAGTAGGCTACCATTTGAGAGAGGAGTTGTTTTAAACGAAGATGACCAGATAAGACAATATGTAATTATGGAGCTTATGAGTAACTTTAAGCTTGATATAAAAAGATTTGAAAAGCTTTTTGATGTAGAGTTTAAAACTTACTTTAAGGATGCCATAGAAGCACTGAAACCTTTTGAAGAAGATGAACTTTTGAGTATGAACGATGAGATGATAGAGTGTAGCGAAACGGGAACATTGCTTATACGAAACATCGCTATGCCATTTGATGCCTATATGAAAAAGCATATAGCAAACTCAAAAACATTTTCAAAAACGGTGTAGATTTTGAGTAAAACACCACAAGATATTTTTGACTTTGCAAGTGTGAGTGATGAGTGTGTTAAGTGTGCAAAGTGTGTTCCAGTTTGTACTATACATAGAGTAAATGCTGATGAGGTTACCTCTCCTCGTGGTTTTTTAGACCTTTTGGGTGCTTATCAAAGAGGAAAACTCGACCTAGATAAAAATGCAAAAGATATATTTGAGTCTTGTTTTTTATGTACTGCTTGTGTTGAGGTTTGTCCAAAGTCACTGCCAACAGATATGGTTATAGAGCAAGTTCGCTCAGATATAGCAAAAAAGTTTGGTATAGCTTGGTATAAAAAAGCATTTTTTCTCTTGCTTAGACATAGATGGATGAACGACTTAGCTTTTAAGCTAGGTTGGGTTTTTCAAACTTGTGGCTTTAAGATAAAAGCTGACATAGACTCTATGAACTCCCGTTTTTCTATCCCTATGCTAAAGGTAGATAGACTCTTACCAAGCTTTAAAAAAACATCATTTTTAAACTCACATCCTGAAAATATTAGCAATGGTGGCAAGAGAAAAGTAGCTATTTTTATAGGTTGTTTAGCAAATTATAACTATAAAAATGTAGGAGATGGACTCTTAGAGATACTAGAGCATCTTGAGATAGATGCATTTTTAGCAAAGAGTCAAAAGTGTTGTTCAGCTCCTGCATACTTTACTGGCGACTTTGATACGGTCGATAACAATGCTAAGTTCAACATAAAATATTTTGAGAGTTTTTCTAGTGATGTGGAGGCTATCATAATTCCAGAAGCAACATGCTCGGCAATGTTTAAGATAGACTATGAGCATTATTTTCATGATCAGCCAGAGTGGAAGGCTAGGGCGATTGCTATAAAAGAGAAGATATATATGGCTACTGAGTGGCTACAAAACCACACACACTTAGAGCAACTCCTAGCATCTAAGAAGAAAAACACTAAAATAGTCACATATCATGACCCATGTCATGCTAAAAAGATGCAGGGCATCTATGAAGAACCAAGAAACCTTATAAGTAAAAACTACAATATCGTAGAGATGAGCGACCCTAACTCTTGTTGTGGTTTTGGTGGGGTGACTATGCAGAGTGAGAAGTACCACTTTGCAAAAGCAGCAGGTCTTCCAAAGGCAGCGATGATAAAAGAGACAAAGGCGGATATAGTAAGTGCAGAGTGTAGTGCATGTCGCATGCAGATAAACAACTCTATGGGAAACAAATCTAAAACAATATTTAAAAACCCTATAGAGCTTATAGCGGAGGCTTTGAGAAACTAGATGACAGCATGGAACCACATTTATGACACTTTTGATCCGATAGCATTTTATATATTTTCCTTTCCTGTACATTGGTATGGCATCATGTATGTTTTAGCTCTTTTGAGTGCCTTGTATATCACCAAAGCATTTATAAAAAAAGATAACCTTGACTTCACAAGTAAAGACCTAGACAACTATTTTATATATGCTGAGATAGGTGTTATCTTGGGTGCAAGACTAGGTTATATCATCTTTTATGATACTCAAACAAGCTACTATCTAACCCACCCTTGGCAGATCTTTAACCCTTTTCAAAATGGCGAATTTGTCGGTATTCGTGGTATGAGCTACCATGGTGCGGTTGTTGGTTTTATGCTTGGTACATATATCTACTCCATAAAACATAAGATACCATTTGGAGCAATAATGGATCTAGTTGCTCTTTCTATCCCTCTAGCATTTGTGTTTGGAAGAATTGGAAACTTTTTAAACCAAGAGCTTGTAGGGCGAGAAACTGATCTAAGTTGGGGTATTTTAGTAGATGGAGTTCTTCGCCATCCATCGCAACTTTATGAGGCAGTTCTTGAGGGTTTTGTGGTTTTCCTTGTAGTATATCTCTATAAAAAATATCAAAAATTTGATGGGGAGCTTATCTTGATATATGCTATAAGTTATGGCATACTTAGGGCTATTGCAGAGATATATCGTGCACCTGATGTACAGATAGGATATGTTTGTTGCGATATGATAACTCAAGGTCAAGTTATGAGCTTAGGTATGAGTTTTTTTGGGGTTTTAGCTTGGTTTTACTACAGACATAGAAGTAAAAGTATGAGTAAGCATTAAGTTTTTCTATCGTGGCGATGTAGCTTTTTGTCACGATAAACTGAGCCTCTCCAAAAATGGTTTACTAGCCAGTAAGCACTAAGAGAAACAACACTAGAGTAGATAAAAGCTCCAAAATATAAGGCTACAAATATATCATCAAGATTATTGCTAAACCACTCTATAGACATCTCAACAGATAAAGCTTCACTCCCTAGTATAAAAGAACCTGTTATATACTCCATATAGTACATTGGAGGCATTGTAAAAGGGTTGCTAAACCAGCACATAGCAAGTGCGATAGGAACATTAAACTTAAAAAAAGGCATCATAGATACGACCAATAGCATCTGCATAGGCATCGGTATAAAAGCTATAAAAAGCCCTACTAAAACAGCCTTAGAAACCATCTTTCTGTTTGTAGATAGGAACTCAGACGGAACCTTATACTTTCTTATAAATTTTTTAAGTTTTTCATTGTCACTGATTTTTTTAAGATATTTTCTTAGCATTATCCACCATTATTTTTGATTGGTGTAATTATAACAACAATATGCTAAAACTACACAATTGTATATCTTTAAATATATTATCTTCCATAAGCATTCAGCCCTAAACCCCAACAGGAGCCTAAAACTTCCCCTCTAAGGCAACTTTTGAGCATTTTTTGTACCATTTAGTTGATTTGGGCTTAATGGTTACGAAACTTTAAGCTATATTCCGATAAAATCTAAAATATTTATGAATCTAAGATAGACTTCAATAGATAAAATGGTTTTTATTTATTTCAAGAGTTCTTTTAGCAGGGTTGTAAAAAATGAGTAAAAAAGTTGAATATTCATTTTCTAGTATTATATCAATAGATCCATATATGGGTTCATACCTTAGTAACACTTCTAGTTTTATTTCAGACCTCAAATCTATTCAATTTTCTAAAGACCAATATATAATATCCTACTTAAATTCTAAAAATTTCATAAACTCTCAAATTTCAATATCTAAAAACATCCTAGATGATGACCTGCACGATGCGATTGCTAACAAAGTATATGATGAACTTGCTCTCGACCAAACAATAGCTTATCAAATAGAATTTACAGAGATATTTAATTTGCCTGATGAATATAATAGAAATTTTTATGTATTTGCAATAGAGTCACTTAAAATAAGAGAGATATTCAAAAAGAGGGTAGGAAAAATCAAATATATTGATTTTATCATACCCTCTCCACTGCTTTTAAAATCTTTATATATAAAAGATATAGTTGAGTCAGATGGTGTTCACTGCTATATATATTTTCAAAAAAATGATGCATCTGTAACTATCTATAATAAAAAAGAGTTTCTTTATACAAAATCAATAAACTAC
>JAERRX010000092.1 GCA_016735225.1 Sulfurimonas sp.
GACTTCATAAGGGTCAAAAAGAGTCCACATCTCATCTTTGCTAGCTCTCTCCATAAAAAGGTCATTTAGCCATAGAGCAGGAAAAAGATCATGTGTTCTTCTTCTCTCCTCTCCAGAATTCTTTTTCAGATCCAAAAAGTCCGCTATATCCATATGCCACGGCTCGATATAAACCGCTATAGCCCCTTTTCTAGTACCAAGCTGATCGACTGCGATAGCGATGTCATTGGTTATCTTCAAAAACGGAACAATCCCACCAGCCGCATTCTTATGCCCATCTATACTGCCACCCATAGAGCGAACCAAGTTCCAATCCCAACCGATACCACCACCAAACTTACTAAGCAAACTCATCTCTTTATATGAGTCAAATATACCCTCTATGTTGTCAGGTGTGCTTCCGATGTAGCAGTTATGGACATTTACTCCCGAGACACTATAGGAGTGATCATCCTCTACCTCTATATTATAGACTTTATCTTCTAAAAGTTTATTTTCGGTATCTATTATTTTCATAAAATACTCACTATTAAACCAAAAGTATCTTAAAGCAGATGATGCTTTGGAATTAAAATTAATTTTATCTATATTTTTATCGGTATCGAGTATAAAACTCTTATCATGGCATACACCAATTTTTAGGTGGCTAGCTTTTACAGTTGCAAGTTTATGCTTTTTCAAATCTCTTTTCATAAAAGGAGATAACCCACATCTTAAAGAGATTTCAAATAGCTGTTTAATAAGTTTTTTATTAGACATGGTTAGTTGATAACCCTCTGTCAAAGCACACCCATCACCACGAATTACACCTACTAAAAGCCACTTTTGTACATCTGGATTTGCAAAAATAAGCTCACTGTTTAGTAGCTTTTTATCAAATCCAGTTCCGATTAGTTCATCGAAAAATAGTCCAATGATTTTACTATGAACAGATATGCTTGTACTATTATCTCTGTTGTTTGCGACAGATACATTTACATCAAAAATATCTTTTAAGATTCTCTGTGTCTCTTGAATATACAAAACCTCTTTAGAACCAAATGTAAAAGTAATTGATGACCTATCTTTAGCGATATGACCCTCTGCTAAAAAATAACCAACTAAAAGCATAAAGTCCTTAGAAAGCTCTATCTTGTCATTAACTGGTTGGATTTGATTATTTAAAAAACTTCTCTCACAACTATAAAAAGATCCAGCTGATCTTTTAAACATAATTTTGTCATCTTTGCTGATAATATTTTTTGTTTTTACATAATCTGAGATATAGATTGTATCTTTATGGATATTTTTGGGATATGATATCGAGACAAAATCACCGACATTTAACTCTTCTATCTTATTCCAACTTGAATGAAACTCTTTCTCTAAAAGCTGACAATCATCCCTGTATTCACCTTTTAGTTTAAAACACTTTTTATTCTTCCCTTGACTTTTAAGGCAATTACCTAGTTTTCTGCTGCATTGCATATCATCTTTTTTTATAGAGAGAACTGGATGCTCTTGGGTTGCAGACAAGTCATCTACCAAACCATTGATATTTAATGTGATTAAATCCCTAGCATAATCTCTTTGAAATAGCTCATAAACTTTCATAAACCTATGGTTATGAGTCAATACTAAATCTCCCTCAACAACTCTATCAATATCTTTGTAGCCATCAATTGTTCGTACCTTTGTACCTTTGACAAAGCACGAACTAAGCTGATGCCTATGTGTCCTAGCATTAGATAGTGTTGGTGTTGCTAACATCACTTCAAACTTAGAGATTAAGTCGTAAAACTTCTTAGCCCAATCTTGACAATTTAGTTCATTTTGAGCTAAAAACATCGCTATCGCCATAAACATGTGTTGCGGAAGTTCTATAGGATTGCCCTCAGGGCCTTTTATGAGGTATCTGTCATAAAGAGTCTTCATGCCCAAGTAGTTAAACTGCAAATCTCGTTCAGGTTTTATGTAAGCATCTAACTCTTCCAAGTCATACTTCTGCCTAAGCCCAAGAACCAACCGCCCAGCCGACTCCCCTTTTTTAAAGTACTCCTCAAGCTTACAATACCCGCTAAA
>JAERRX010000076.1 GCA_016735225.1 Sulfurimonas sp.
TAAAAACAAAAAATATAAAGAGATAAAAAATATACCCAATAGTTATGTCATAGCTGATGATATAGAGATAGGCTCTGGAAATAAAGTGCCGTTGTGGTTGCTTGGGTTTTTGTATTAAATATTTGCAAAACAATAAGAAAGGTTCTTGCTTCAGACATGCTAACAGTATCTTAAAATAACTAAAGATTGAGATAGTTAGTGTTGGTCTCCCTACATGGACTCGAACCATGAGCTATCCCTTAGGAGGGGACTGCTTTATCCAGTTAAGCGATAAGGAGGTTTGGTATTATACTATATGACAGTTAATATATTTGTTTCAAAATGAAATTTCTTGAGTCAATAAATATATCAAAGGTTAAACATAAGAACAATAAAACTAATCCACTATAATACTAAGCAAACTAAACCACACCTGCTAAAATCTGAAAAGGGGTCTAGCCCCTACTATATAGGAGCTATCTTTGCGATCAAGAGAGCTTATCTATATCTTTTTTTATTTGCTCAATCTCTTGAATAGTTAAACCTGTAATAGCCAAGATAGTTTCAACATCTAAACCTTTTTTTAAAGATGCTTTGAGTATCTTGATCTTTTCTTGCTTTACACCCCGCTCAAGACCCTTTTCAATACCTTGTTCAAGTCCTTTTTCAAGTCCCTGCTCGAGTCCCTGTTCAAGTCCTTTTTCAAGTCCTTTTTCAAGTCCCTGTTCAAGTCCCTGTTCAAGTCCCTGCTCAAGTCCTTTTTTAAGTCCTTTTTCAAGACCCTGTCGCATCCCC
The DNA here is from genome assembly GCA_016735225.1 of Sulfurimonas sp. Lineage (GTDB taxonomy): Bacteria > Campylobacterota > Campylobacteria > Campylobacterales > Sulfurimonadaceae > Sulfurimonas. The sequence goes on from JAERRX010000076.1 coordinate 775, forward strand.
TTGTCTTGAGCAAAGTCAAGGCATGCTTTGTTGTCCCATCTAGCTTTTAGGTCTTGTTGGTATCTAAATTGATCATTTTTATCAAGAGCTATAAACTCTGCAACTTCATAGGCTTCTTGAAATATCTCTTCATTTTTAAGTGCTTCTGGTATTTTTTTGGAACTATGTAGGTTGTTGAGATAAAACAGCCATTGGTCAAGTTTGTTTGATAGCTCTTTTTCCTTTTTTCTAAACTTTGGCATCTCAAGATAGTAGTAGGTTAGCTTATCGTAAAAAAGCACTTTCTCATCACAATCAAAAAGTTTCACTTTGCTTAGGTATTTGTTATCTTCTTTGTTTTTTTTGAGTCGCATATCATCAAAAGCAAACTCTAATATCCCCACAAAATATACTTTAGTGAGTTCATAGTCCCAGCTACCTTTTTTGGCTTGCTCTTGTATAGGAAAAGTTGTATAGTAGATACTTCTATCTTTAAAGTAGGTCTGCTCACTTCTTTGAAGTTCTACTATAAAGTTGTTGTTTTTCTTATCAGTACAATAAACATCAAAGATAGCTCTTCTATCGTTGATTTTAAGTCCTAGTTTTTCTAAACTTCTATACTCAAGATCTACTATTTTATCTTCTAAGTCCAGTAAGCCATTTAAAAAGCTAATAAGAAATCTTTTATTTTTATCTGTTCCAAATATATGCTTAAATCCAAAGTCTGTAAAAGGGTCGATATATTTATCTTTTATAGTCATGCACATTTTAAACTCCTTTTGTTGATATTTTTGAACATTATAGCACCTTTGAAGTCCAATTGTGCTAAAAAGATGTTTGTTTTGTTAAGCCTTTATTTATGCATCTTACTTTTCAAACTTTCCAGCCAATTTTTGATAAACCTCTGAACTGTCTAAAAGTTCATCATGTGTTCCAGATGCGACTATAGAACCCTGCTGAATAACTAAGATCTTATCAGAATGTTTTATGGTGCTTAGTCTATGGGCTATTGTTATAGTTATCTTGTCTTTTGTGTATATATCTAGGGCTTCTTGAATTCTTTTTTCACTTTCATTGTCAAGTGCGGATGTTGCTTCATCAAAAAGTAAAAGCGATGAGTGTTTATATATAGCTCTTGCTATTGCTACTCTTTGTCTTTGTCCGCCTGAAAGGTTTGCTCCAAACTCCTCCATCTGCGTATAGATGCCTTTTTCTAAAGAGTTTACAAAGTCTGTAGCATCTGCTAGCTTTAGTGCTTCATCTACTTTTGACTCATCTATCTCTTGTCCATAAGCAACATTAGATGCTAGAGTATCTTGAAATATATAGATACGCTGACTCACCAAAGAGATATGATGTTTCAAGGACTTTAGTGTATAGTCTTTTATATTTTTGTTGTTGATCAAGATATCTCCATCTTGGCTATCATAAAAGCGAAGTAGCATATTTATAAAACTACTTTTACCGCCTCCACTATCTCCAACAAGAGCTATGTTTTCACCCTCTTTCATAGATATATCTATATCTTTTAGTGCATATTTTTCATTGTACTTTAAACTTACATTTTTAAACTCAACACTTTTGATCTCACTATCTAAAAGAGACTCGCCATCTACTGTCTTGCTTTTAGTGTCCATAACCTCAAAAACTCTCTCACTAGCAGCCACTGCATCTTGAACTTTAGAGTAGATAGACCCGATACGGCGAATAGGCTGAAAAACAAGTCCAACAGCGGTTAAAAATGCTGTAAACTCTCCAACACTCATATTGCCATTATAAACCTCTTTTCCACCTATATATATAACTGCTGCTAGTCCAGTAGCTCCTATGATCTCCATCATAGGAGAGACTATCTCTCCAACATAAACCGACTTCATATTTATCCTGAAAAATTGCCAGTTTTGCTTGCTAAAACGCTTTGTCTCAAACTTTTCAGTTGCATTTGCTTTTATGATCTCGGAGTTGTTAAAAACTTCTGTTAGTCTTGTAACAACATCCGCATTTTTTTCTTGTGAACGGCGAGAGTATTTTTTTAGTTTTTTTGCGATTAGGATAAGTGGGTATATGACAAGAGGCACAACAACTAAAGAGTATAAAGCCAAACGAGGGTTCAAATATACTGTATATGAAACAAGGGCGATAACACTTAAAAGTTCACGAAAAAGTTCAGGTAGCATATTTGACACAAAGTACTGAATACGATTTATATCATTTGTAACACGAGAGATAAGCTCACCACTTCGGTTTAAATATAAAAAGCCCATATCTAAACTTATCATCTTTGCTAAGAGCATCTCTCTAAAACGAGTTACTATATGAAGCCCAATATAGTTCATATAAACAGACTGAATATATCGCCCAATAGCTTTGATAAAATAGATCCCAACAAGACCGATGGGGATCAGATAGAGCATCTCTTCTTTTCTATCGATAAACATATCATCCATCAAAGGTTTCATGATCTGAGCCGTTGCAACAGTAGCACTTACTGTTAAGATGATGCCAAATAATACAAGAAGATAATAAAATTTGTACTCTTTAATATAGGGCCAAAAACGCTTTAAAATTATTTTCAAATATTTTCCTATTTTTTATTTGACTTAATCAAATATTCAGTTACTGCTAGTGATGCTTTATAATATTTTAAACACTCTTTTTGGCTAGGTGTGCTAGCTTTAGAATCTTTAAACCCACCATCTCTTGCCATCAAAATACCTGAGTCATTAAAACCACAATGTAATATAGTTTTATCGAGTAGGCTAGTTCCTATTGCTGTGTATTTTTTATCATAAAGTGTTAGGTTGTACAGAGTTGGAAAGATATCTTTATGTGAAGATGCTACTGTCGTATCAATAGGCTCTTTTTGCTTTAAATCATCTGGTAGATAGATATAAAAAGGAATTCTTTTTGTTTGAGAAAAATAGTTATCATACTTCATAATTCCCTCAACTGTATTGTTATCAGCTGTCATTCCCACAACAATATTTTGAGCAAAAGGTGAAGACTTTATCTTATCTAAAAACTCCCCTGCACTATCAACAGCATAAGCATAGTCTTTAAACCTTTTTTGTGCCAAATCTAAGTCTCCAGTTATATGTTGTCTTAATTTTTTTGATATTTTTAAAGAGTTTGATTTGTAGTCGCTAGGAACAGTATATGGAGGATGGTTGTTTGTAGTAAGTACAAATATAAACTGTGGTGTAGTTGCATTTTCTAGTATATCATATACATACTGATAAAGATATTCATCAAAAACACCCCAGTCATGGGAGATGTTATTTGTATTTTTATTTAAAGATTTTACTATTGAACCCTTGCCTCTTGTATGCTCAAAACCCTGTCTTGACATGAAACTGCCTACATTTCTCCAAGATAGATCCCCACCATACACAAAACTTGTTTCATATCCTGCATCCGCATAAACTCTTGCACTTGCTTGAGTAAAATTAGTATTTAAGTATGGACTTTGAGAAAAAGATATGGAACCTGGACGAGCTGTTATGTTTAAAAGTAGTGGCTCAAGAGATGATATAGTTCCATTTGAGCTTGATATAAAAGATCTAAAGACAATATCCTCATCAAAATGCTTTTTCAGTTTTCCCATAATATTAAAACTCTTGCTTTGATAATCAAGCAAAGGCATACCAAAACTCTCAACCATCACAACAACCACATGAGGAGATCTATCTTTTAAATATTGGGCTTTAGATGTTTTTTGAACTAAGTTGTTTAGGAGGTTCTGTCTATCTATATCCTTTGTCTGCTTAAACACTTCAAATGCTTTTAGCATATTCCCCCTATAACCAACTGACTTTATAAGGTCATAGTTGCCTGATTTACTTTTATTATATTGCTTATATGAGTTAAATAGTGCTAAAGTTGGAGTTAGTGGGAGCTTGTTTATGAGTGGGTCTTTGCTAACATCTGACACATTGTGATAGATAGTAAATATACCGACTGTACCTCTAGCCACGAGTGCTACTCCAGCTATAAGAGCAAGAAAAAAACAAAGTTGCTTGATCCAACTTAACTTTAGTTCAAATTTTTGTGTAACTTTTATAATCTTAAAAATTAAGAAATATAAAAAGAAAAAAAATCCTAATAATAAAAATGTAAATAACCACACATTATAGTTATCAAATGCTGTTTTTATAAGTGCTTGCGTGTCATCATCAAAAATACCAAAGACCATAAGTGTTGAATGCTCTCCAAAAAAAGAGAAATAAATCAAATCTACAAATGTTAAAAAGGATATAAATGTCAAAGAGAGTACAAAATAGGCTCTATAAAAAGCATAGAGATAGTTTTGTAAAAATCTCATTTTAAATAACCAAACAATAAATATTAGCAAAACTCCAACTGTATTAGCATAAGCTAATATACTTGCATCTAGTCTAAACCCTAAGAAAAATGCATCAAAAAGCTCAAAATATGAGTAGCTCTCAGGAGTAGCATAATTTATAAACAGATACAACCTTGATAAGCTCATTAAAACCAAAGTAACTAAAAAAAGTTTAAGTACAGAATAAAGTAAATTTAGTAAAAAATTGAAGTGTTGATATTTTTGCATTTGTAATTATACTGTTTTTATCATTTTTTTAGTATAATTATGAACTTTTTATTAGGGCAGGCAATGAAGAAAAATATTTTAGTAACTGGCGGAGCTGGATTTGTAGGTAGCCATCTATGTGAAAGATTGGCTCAAGATAAAAACAATAATGTTTACTCTTTAGACAACTATTTTACAGGCTCAAAAAACAATCATGTCCCAAATGTGACTTATATAGAGGGTTCAACTTCTGATATTGAAGAGTTAATTTCTTTTAAACCTGATATGCTTTACCATCTAGGAGAATACTCGAGAGTTGAGCAAAGTTTTGATGACATAGAAAAAGTTTGGCGATTTAACAAAGATGGTATTTTTGCTGTTTTGGAGTTTGTAAGAAAGCATAGTTGCAAGATACTTTACGCTGGAAGTAGCACTAAGTTTGGAGATGGTGGACTTGGTAGAAGTGCTAGTCCTTACGCTTGGACAAAGGCATCAAACACTGAACTTGTACAAAACTACGGAGCTTGGTTTAATGTTCCTTATGCAATCACTTACTTCTATAATGTTTATGGAGCAAGAGAGATACAAACTGGAAAATATGCAACTCTTATAGCACTATTTAAGGAAAAAGTACTAAACAAGGAGTCACTAACCATAGTCAGCCCTGGTACTCAAAAAAGAAACTTTACTCATATTGATGACATCATAAATGGTTTAGTTTTAGTTGGTGAAAATGGTTATGGCGATGAGTTTGGCATAGGCAGTGGCGAAGCTTATAGTATCTTAGAAATAGCAGAGATGTTTGGTGGTAAAATAGAGATGCTACCCGAGAGAAAAGGAAACAGAATGATAGCTGATGTCATAAGTGCAAAAACAGAGGCACTTGGATGGAAACCAACAAAGACTATCAAAACCTATATAGATGAGTTTAAGACCTCTATATCTAGTCAAAAAACTAGGAAAGTGTAGATATGATTATTGGCTCAGGACTCTTAGCTAGTAAATTTAGTAAATTTAAAAATTTGAATTTTACTATATTTGCTTCTGGTGTTTCAAACTCTAGTGAAATCAGAATAAGTGAATTTACAAAAGAAGAGAATCTTTTACGAGAGAATTTAAGTAAAGAGTATCAAAAACCTTTTGTTTACTTCAGTAGTTGCGATATACAAAACCCTCAACTCAATAAAAAACCATATTATCTGCATAAATTAAACATGGAAAATATCATCAAATCTTCAAAGAAAGATTATTATATTTTCAGATTACCACAAATAGTTGCAAAGGGTGGTAACAAGAACACTCTATTTAATTTCTTAGTTGACAAAGTTAAAAAGAGTGAAGTGTTTGAAATATGGTTGGGAACTCAAAAAAACATTTTAGATATAGATGATGTTTACACTATTGTTAGTTATATTTTAAACACAGCTCAAACTATCAATACAAC
>JAERRX010000126.1 GCA_016735225.1 Sulfurimonas sp.
GTGGTGCAGATACTTTTGGAAATATTGCAAAGAGGTTTGATTTAAATATACCAAATTTAACTTCACTAGGACTACTTAAAGCTTATGAGATTAACAACTCTAAAACATTAAAACTAAAAAATAGTAATTGTGCAGTAAAAGGTAGTTTTTATGGAGCAGCAAAAGAGGCTTCTGTTGGAAAAGATACACTTTCAGGTCACTGGGAGATGGCAGGTGTTGTTATGGATTTAGATATGAGATATTTTGAAGAAAAAATTCCAGTTTTCCCAAAAAAGATGATTGATGAAATCATAAAACAGAGTGATATAGATGGCATTATAGGAGATAGACATGCTAGTGGGGTAGAGATTATCGCGTCTCTTGGAGAAGAGCATGTAAAAACTTCTAAGCCTATCTTCTACACAAGTGCAGATTCTGTCATACAAATAGCAGCACATGAAGACTCTTTTGGGCTACAAAGACTCTATAAGCTTTGTGAAATTGTAAGAGAATTAACTATGCAAGATGGAGTTGGAAGAGTCATAGCAAGACCATTTTTAGGTGATAAAAAGAGTGGATTTAAAAGAACTAAAAACCGTAAAGATTATGCTCTTAGACCTAGCGGTGAGTCTGTTTTAGAGTTGGCTATGAAGAGTAGTAAAGAGGTTATTGGTGTTGGTAAAATACATGATATATTTGGTGGGCATGGCATAGGTACAAAGAGTTTAGCTTATGGATTAGAGGGCTTGATGGACGAGACTTTAGTTCAGATGAGCAAGCTAGATAGAGATGGGATTATCTATACAAACTTTGTTGATTTTGATATGGAGTGGGGACATAGGAGAGATGTGCAAGGTTATGCAAAAGGCTTAGATTATTTTGATACAAGATTAGCAGAGGTGATAGATGAGCTAAAAGATGATGACTTGCTAATAATCACAGCCGATCACGGATGCGACCCAACATATGCAGGAACTGACCATACTCGTGAAAATGTACCAGTTTTTGGAATGCTAAAGAGTCAAGATATAGGTAGTATTGGCATCAGAGATACATTTGCAGATATGGCTGCAAGTATATCTGAACATTTGGATTTGCCAAACTCTACATTTGGCAAATCTTTTTTACAAGATAGACTCTAATGCTACTTTTATCATATCGTCAAAAGTAGTTTGTCTCTGCTTCGCTGAGGTTGATTCTCCTGTTATGAGGTGATCTGAAATACTAAGTATGCAAGCTGCATTTTTACCTGTCGCTTTTGCATTGCTAAAGAGTCCAGTTGCTTCCATCTCAACGCATTTTGCTTCTGTTACTTTTATGGTCTCTTCTAGTGGTCTTGATGAGTAAAAAACTTCAGATGAGTGTACTCTAGCTTGTTGGATTTGAATACTTAAGGTATCTGCACAAGCTAGTAGTTTTTCATTTGTAACAGATGACGGATATGTTACATGTGAGTCTATATTTGCCACGAGTTGTGAAAAAGCTTTAGAATCACTATAAGCTTCTGTTGCCAAGACTACATCATAAGTTTTAAGCTCTTTTGAATATGCCCCAGCAGAACCAACCCTTATGATAGTATCTACATCATAAAATTTAAATAATTCGTAAGAGTATATCCCGATAGAGGGAACTCCCATGCCTGAGCCACATACAGAGACCCTAACCCCTTTATACTCTCCTGTAAACATTAGCATATTTCTTACACTGTTTACTTTTTTTACATTTTTCAAGTATTTTTCGGTTATAAACTCAGCTCTTAGTGGGTCTCCTGGCATAAGTACAACTTTTGCTATATCCTCTTTTTTTGCTTCAATGTGCGGGGTCATACAGTCACCTTTAATCTAAATATATCACAACAATCTGCATTTTTGTTGATAACATGATGATAGACTGCTAAATCCACTCTTAACATAGTTGGCATTTTTATCCCTTTTACTTTTATGGTTTTGAAAGTATATCATAAAATTGGAGTGGTGTAGTCTATCAGAAGAAGTCTATTAGAACAACTCTTTTTCAAACTTATATCTTTTTGGTTTCACTATGGTTATGTCATAGACTACTTGATTTTTCACTATGCTTTCAGTAAAATTCCCCTTGGCTGCTGGAACAAAATAGTGTGTATAGAAGTAGTCAATTCCAATAGAAGTTGAGTAGTTTACCCAATCATACACTATATCATGCCCGAAAAGATAATTTAACTCCTCTATACCTACTGTCGTTTTTCCTATGGAATTTGCTATATAAAACTCTTTTCTGTCTGCATACTGTGTTAAGGTTAAAAGCATAGGATTATAGTTGATTTGAGTAGAGAGTAATGCATACGGAACTATATTATGTACTCTAAGTTGAGAGGCTATGAGGCTAGTTTTTACCAATGGGGTATTCATAAAGATAGAACTTGCGGATAGTTTTTTATTGTTTCTAAACATACGCTTAAAACTTATGCGTGAGTTGTTTATGCTTTTTTTATAGATTATTTTTTGGGTTTTTTCTTCAAGTGAAGTGCTGAGTGATTTACTCAGATTACTTACATCTGAAAAATAGGCTATTTTACTATTGGTATATCCTAAAAGCATATCTATCTGCTTATCATAGTTTATGCCGCCAAATATTATATTTGAACTACTGTTCTTTAGCTTACTTTGATGAACTGTCGGGATATAAACAATCAAATCATTCTCATTTTTCATAATTATTTTTGCACCTGTAGTTGTCATAGGAGCTATAACATATCTAAAATTCTCTTTTTTTATATTTTTTAACTCTCTTAGGATTGACTCTTCTTTTTCATCATTTGAGTTAAAAACTTTTACTTCAAAACTATTTTGTTTAGATACTAGAT
>JAERRX010000064.1 GCA_016735225.1 Sulfurimonas sp.
ATATTTTTTATATTTATAACTACTGTTTTCTAGTAGATTGTAAAAAAAGCATTTTTTATGTTGGTAATAGGTTGATGTATTTAAAAAATATGCAAAATCTACAACTATACTCTTTAGCATCTATACTTATCCTAATTTTTCTTTTAAAATTTCATTTACGGTTTGGGGGTTTGCTGTTCCTTTAGATGCTTTCATAACTTGACCAACAAAGAAGCCAAAAAGTTTATCTTTACCGCCTTGATACTGCTCAACCTTATCTGGATTTGCTAGGATTATTTTTTCACACATTGTTTCTATTGCACCGCTATCGCTAACTTGTTTCAGTCCTAACGAGTCTATTGCAGCATCTACATCTTCGTTCTTTTTCATAAGATACTCAAGGACATCTTTTCCTGCTTTTGCACTTATGGTCTTATCTTCTATTCTTTTTACTAAAAAACCTAGCTTTTTAGCATCTACGGGTGAGTTAGCTATATTTACTCCACCTTTAAAGTGAGATAAAAGTTCAACAGTGAGCCAAGTAAGAGCATTTTTGGCACTTATGTCCTCTCTCATCATAGTTTCAAAAAAGTTTGCCATCTCAAGAGTTGAAGTAAGAACTCCTGCATTGTACTCATTTATAGCATACTCTTTTACAAACCTATCTCTTTTGGCATCTGGGAGTTCTGGTATCTTAGTATAGATATCAAGCATCTCATCTGTCACTACTACCTTAAGTAGATCAGGGTCTCCAAAGTAGCGATAATCAGCTGCTTCTTCTTTACCTCTCATAGAACGAGTTTCAGATTTTACTTGATCAAACAGTCTAGTTTCTTGAGTTATTTCTCTCTCATAAACTCCATCTTCCCAAGCCTCGCTTTGTCTTCTTACCTCTACTTCTATAGCTTTTTGAATAAACTTAAAACTATTTATATTTTTCACTTCGACACGAGTATATAACTTTTTATCGCCTTTTGGTCTGATGGAAACATTTACATCAACACGAAAAGAACCCTCTTGCATATTTGCATCACCAATATCAAGATAACGAATGATAGAATGAAGTTTTTTAAGATAGAGTATCGCTTCTTGTGCATTTGACATATCTGGCTCTGAAACTATCTCTAAAAGTGGTGTACCTGCTCTGTTTAAATCAACTTTTGATATATCTCCATCATGTATATTTTTTCCAGCATCTGCTTCTATGTGAGCACGATTTATACGTATAGTTTTGTTTGATCCATCTTCAAAGTCTATCTGCAAAGTTCCATTTTCTACTACAGGAGTATAAAGCTGAGTTATCTGGTAAGCTGATGGAGAATCAGGATAAAAGTAAGACTTTCTATCAAAATATGATGTTTTGTTTATAGTCGCATCTATAGCTGTTCCAAGCATAATAGACTTGTGCAATACCTCTTTGTTTAAAACAGGTAATGCTCCAGGAAGAGCAAGACAAGTTGGACAAGTGTTTGTATTTTGCTTATGGTTAAAGCTCGTTGGACACGAGCAAAAAAGTTTAGTTTTTGTGTTTAACTGTACATGGACTTCAAGTCCTATAACTACTTCAAACATATATTTCCTTAGATAAAAATTATTTATTATCTATTTTAGCAAATTTTTGCTTTTATATATCATAAATTTAGTTTTATTTTCTATTTAGTAGAATTGTTTCTATGTAAATTTGGTAATTCTCTAAAATAAACAAAATAATTAAAGAGTCTAATCTGCTTGAGAACTCATCAAAAACCAAAATTTATTTCGGTTTATCTCATGTTTAGCTATAATGATAAATAAGATTTGTAAAATAAACTACCACTAACAGATACAAAGGAGAGGTTTAAAATATATTCTAAAGAGCAAAAAAACACAAGAAGAGGAAGATATGAACAAAACAAGAGTAGATGATATGCTCATAGAGATGATAACTCCAAAGATAAAAGAGATAGAAGAGAAGTTTAGTCAAGGTAAGGGCCTAAATAGTGAAGATATAAACACACTACTTCTAAAGTCTCAATACAACCACATAAACCATCTCGATGATAAACTAAACGAAGTAGTTGCTGATGTGGCTAGTCTAAAGGATGATTTTCATGGTTTAGAAGATAGATTTGTAGGTTTAGAAGGTAGGTTTGT
>JAERRX010000129.1 GCA_016735225.1 Sulfurimonas sp.
GATTTTCAAAATACCACAAACTTTTTCAAATAACTCTAAAGTAAAATCCAAAACCTCTTTTATCTCTTCTTATGGTGACATTCTTCTATCAAATGTAGGATTAATTATTCTATTGTGGGACTGACTAAATAGAATCAAACTAAGTTCTTTTTATATAGGAGAAATCAGCTATTCACGGAATATATTATACTTTATTTAGTCAGTCCCAATTTTCCTTAGTTTCTCTTAAAATCATCTTCAAGACGAACTATATCATCTTCGCCTGTATATTCACCAACTTGTGCTTCTATAAGAACTATATCAATTTTGCCTTGATTTTCAAGTCTATGCACTTCACCCATTTTTATATAGGTTGATTCATTTGGTCTTATAAGTTTTACACTCTCTCCAACCGTTACCGTAGCCGTACCACTAACAACTATCCAATGCTCATTTCTATGGTAGTGTTTTTGTAAAGATAACCTTTTGCCTGGTTTTACAACTATTCTCTTTATTTTATAGCCTGGACTATCTTCAAGCACCGTATATGTTCCCCAAGGTCGATACCCTGTAAGATGGATATTGTGTAGTTGTGTAGTTTTTTTAAGTTGGGCTACTACTTGTTTTACTTTTTGAGAACTCCCTTTTTTGCTTACTAAAAGAGCATCTCCCGTATCTACAATGATAAGGTCTTCTACATCTATGGTAGCTATATATTTATCTACACCATGCACAAGATTGTTTTTAGAATCTATTGAGATATGTTTGTCATTTACAGTATTGTTATTTTCATCTTTTGGTAACTCTTCAAAAAGAGCATCAAAACTTCCAACATCTGACCAGTTTATATCTGATGGTACTACTTTTACTATATTTGATTTTTCCATCACGGCATAGTCTATACTGTCTTCAGGAATAGCAGCCATATCTTCATGCTTAATTCTTATCATCTCGTAGCCCAGGCTACCTTCTCTTTTTTCAAAATTCACCTTGTCTTTTGAAGAGTTTTCTAATGCTTGCAATGATGTTTCATAAACTTCAGGAGAATATTTTTTTAGTTCATCTAAAAACACCCCTGCTTTAAAACAAAACATTCCACTATTCCAATAGTAATTTCCTGCTTCTAAATAGGAAGTAGCTGTTTTAAAATCTGGTTTTTCTTTAAAGCTTAGCACATCTAAATCTTGAGCTTCTATATATCCAAAACCTGTTTCAGCAAAATCAGGAGTTATCCCAAAAGTTACAAGATTATCTTCTTGTGCTAACTCTTTAGCTTTATATAAAACCTTTGCATACTCTACTTCATCTTTTATGAGATGGTCGGAGGGTGTTACAAGTACTATTTCATCTTTATCTAAAGCCATGCAAGCAAGAGCAATAGCAGGAGCTGTATTTCTTCCTACTGGTTCTAGTAAGTATCTGTTATTAGTTTTCTTTAACTCTTCAAGTTGATCAAGTGCTAAAAAATATTGTTCCGTATTAGATACTATAAATTGACTATCACATACTTTTGAATTTCTTTCTACTGTAAGTTGAAAAAGTGATTTATCATCAAAAAGTTTTACAAATTGTTTTGGCATCAGTGTTCTACTTATCGGCCATAGTCTTGTACCGTTTCCACCACATAGTATTATATTAGTCATTATTATTCTCCAAATACCACTCATACATAGTTTTTATCCCCTCTTTAAGTTCTACTTTGTGTTTCCATCCTAGACTATGAAGTTTAGAAGGGTCGGTTAGTTTTACCATAGTGCCATCAGGTTTAGTATCATTAAAATAAAGTTCACCATTATATCCAACTATTTTTTTGATAGTTTCTGCTAACTCTTTTATGGATATATCTACCCCCGTCCCTATGTTGATATGTGTATTTCTGCACTCCACTTTCGCTTTAGCGACGGGAGTATCGGCATTTAGTGCCAGAATCTCTTTTTGTGCGACTGAAGTCGAACTTCCGATAATATCGCTAAAATCTCTATTTTCAAGCATAAACACACAAGCATCTGCCATATCTTCACTATATAAAAACTCTCGTCTAGGTTTCCCACTTCCCCAAATCTCAACTTGAGGAGTATTGTTGAGTTTTGCTTCGTGCATCTTTCTCAAAAGTGCAGGTAATACATGAGAAGTTTCTAGGTCAAAATTATCATTTGGTCCATAAAGATTTGTGGGCATTACCGATATAAAGTTTGTCCCATATTGGATATTATAACTCTCACACATTTTGATACCTGCTATCTTCGCTATCGCATACGGTTCATTTGTGTATTCTAGTTCTGAAGTAAGTAAACTATCTTCACCCATAGGTTGAGGGCAGTTTTTAGGGTATATGCAAGTACTCCCTAAAAACAGTAGTTTTGTGACATTATTTAGATATGCTTGATGTATTACATTATTCTGAATTTGTAGATTTTCATAGATAAAATCTGCTCTATAAGTATTGTTAGCAACTATCCCACCAACTTTTGCAGCAGCGAGTATCACAAACTCAGGTTTTTCATCTGTAAAAAATTCTGCCACGGCATTAGCATCTAACAAATCCAACTCTTTATGAGTTCTATAAACTAAGTTTTTGTAGCCTTTACTTTTAAGGTTTTTAACGATGGCTGAACCTACAAGTCCTCTGTGACCTGCTATATATATTTTACTTGTTTTATTCATTAGCTTACTTTCTTTTCAAGATATGGAAATTCGGATATCTCAACCATTGAATGTTTAGACTTAGCTTGGATTATCAACTCTTCCAATTTTTCAGCATTTTGATCATCTATCCATTCTGTAGAACATTGCTCACAAACAGTTGCAGGAACATGCCTTACAACAACTACGCCAAAATCTAAATCTACTGTAAAAGTTGTTGTTGCTTTAACTTTATAGCCTTGACAAATAGGACATCTATCTTTTAGTTTCTTCATCTTCTCTCCTTGTAATTAAATCATCTTTAAAATATTTTCTATCAGGTACATAAGCTGTAATAATATAACATTTTGAACTATCATCATCATACGACACAACTACATGTAGAGATTTCTCATCATTAATATATGCTATTAAAACACTAGGAAATGGATAGTCATCTGTATAGTCTTCAATAATTATACCATAAAGTATCGCTGTTTTGACCTCTTGTCTAGTTATATCTCTCTCGAACATTCTCTGTAAAGAATGTTTTTGCCAAGATATATCTAGTTTATTTATAGCATCTCTAATCTTTGTTAAAATCATTTTTACCCATGTGACTTTTTATTATCAAAATGTTGAGATGCATCATATACAATATATATAAAAGTTCCAAGCACCATCAAACTTGAAATTATAAATAAGGTTTCCATTATAAATCCTCCAATTCATCTATTTTTTTAAAAGCTATTTTATTTATTACAATTATTATAACAGAAGAAGTAAGCATTCCAACTAAAGTTAAATATTTTTTATATCTGCAATGCTTTGATTATCATAATATATAACATACCATCCAACAAGTGAGACTAAAATCGCTGTAAATATTACAAAGGCAACTTTCAACCAACCAATCTGCTCTTTTATTTTCTCTATTTTAGCCATTACTCAAAATAACTCAAAGTCTTATACCCACCATCTTGAAGATAAACATCTTTTGTCATTAGTTTAAGGTCAGATTGCATCATATCATTTACTAACTCTTCAAGTCTATACTCTCTACTCCAACCAAGTTTAGTTTCTGCTTTTGTAGGGTCTCCTAAAAGTAAATCAACTTCTGTTGGTCTGAAGTATTTTGGATCTACTGAAACTACATTTGTTCCTACTTCTACTTGGTATTCAGGATTTGAACAGCTTACAACGAAAGCTTTCTCATCTACCCCATCACCTTTAAACTCTAACTCTATACCAGCATATTTAAATGCCATCTTTACAAAGTCTCTTACTGTAGTTGTTTCCCCAGTAGCGATAACCCAGTCTTCGGGCTCATCTGCTTGAAGAATAAGCCACATCATCTGCACATAGTCTTTAGCATGACCCCAATCTCTTTTAGCATCAAGATTTCCTAAGTAAAGTTTATCTTGTAAACCTAATGCTATCTTAGAAGCAGCACGAGTTATCTTCCTAGTTACAAATGTCTCACCTCTTACTGGCGACTCATGGTTAAATAGAATTCCATTACAAGCAAACATACCATAAGCTTCTCTATAATTTACTGTTATCCAGTAAGCATACATTTTTGCAACTGCATAAGGAGAACGAGGGTAAAATGGTGTTGTTTCGCTTTGTGGTGTCTCTTGTACCTTTCCATAAAGTTCAGAAGTAGATGCTTGATAGATTTTAGTTTTTTCAGATAAACCTAAAAGTTTAACAGCTTCTAGGATTCTAAGAGTTCCTGTTCCATCTGCATTTGCTACATACTCTGGTGTTTCAAAGCTTTCTGCTACATGACTCATAGCGGCAAGATTATAAATCTCATCAGGTTGTGTTTCTTGAATGATACGAGTAAGATTCATAGAGTCTGTCATATCTCCATAATGTAAAATAAGATTTCTATTTTCTACATGTGGGTCTTGATAAAGATGGTCTATTCTATCTGTGTTAAATAAACT
>JAERRX010000104.1 GCA_016735225.1 Sulfurimonas sp.
AATGAGACAATGAGATACAGTGATAAATTTAAAGAAAAAGCAATCAAGAAAGTTCTCTCTGATGGTGATGCACAAACTAAGAGTGCAATAGCCAAAGGGCTAAAAGTCTGTTAAGGCATAGTGTATATTGTCTGGTCTGGAACTTTTATCTAATGATTGGATACTCTCTTTTAGAATTCATAATGCTAGTTCACGAATTGAGCCGTCATTAAAATTTTATATTTATTTGTTAAAAGCACCTAATTCGTTATTCACTAATACACTTTCTATCGGTGAAGATTAATAGATATCATATCTCTATTCTCAGGAGATGGTGGATTAGACTTAGGTTTTGAAAAAGCAGGTTTTAAAACTATTTGGGCAAATGAATATGATAAAGAAATTTGAGAAATATTTGAAAAAACTTCCCAAATACTATTTTAGATAGAAGAAGTATATCAAAAATACTATCAGATGAAATTCATAAAACTTTAGGACTCATTGGTAGATCTCCATGTCAAAGCTGGAGTGAAGCAGGTAAATCAAGAGGGTAGAGTAGTCTGTCTCCTTTGATTTGTTGTAATTTTACGACTTTTTTGCGATTAATTTACAATATACTATGCAATCATTTAATTATAAATTTAAGGAGATTAAAATGACAAGATTGATAAAACTAAGCTTAGCAACTTCTCTAGCTTTGAGCTGTATGGCATCAGCTGATACTTTAGAGGAGGCATTTAAGGCTTCAAAATTCAATGGTGAAATTAGGGGCGAGTACTCTGATTCAAATTTTCTAGGGCAAAATGGCTCAGATAATATTTTTGTTGTTGGTGGTAACTTAGGTGTTCTTACTGGTGATTATTATGGATTTAAATTAGGAGCAACATTTCAAACTTCTACTGTGTTAGATACTGATGATGAGTATGGCGT
This sequence comes from Sulfurimonas sp., assembly GCA_016735225.1. Taxonomy (GTDB): domain Bacteria; phylum Campylobacterota; class Campylobacteria; order Campylobacterales; family Sulfurimonadaceae; genus Sulfurimonas. The sequence continues at coordinate 910 of JAERRX010000104.1, forward strand.
GTTTGGAAACAGCCCACTAAGCAATGATGCTTTAGATGTTCAAGGCTCTGTGCTTTCTGAATCCTATGTTCAATACACTCTATCAAATACAACAGGAAAATTTGGTAGGCAGTATATATTTACCCCTCTTGTAAGTACGGCTATCGATGGTAAATCTTCACAAAGTCTTATGAAAGACTCATTTGAAGCATACATGATAACCAATACAGACATTCCTGATACAACAATAGCTGCAGGATATGTATCTAAGTATCAAGCTAAAAGAGATGGTGATGGTGATGTTGGAAGTTTTGACAAGTTTGAAGATGGTGCATATACAGCTTATATAAAAAATAATTCTGTTGAAGACTTGACTCTACAAGCCCAATACCTCGAAGTAGATGGATTAGTAGAATCAGAAGACAAAACTGCTTTATATGCCCAAGCAGACTATAAGATAGGCTCTCAAACCATATCAGCTCAATACCTACAATCACAAAACAAATCTCAAATCAATGACGACGGACAAGCTTTTGGTGTAAAAGCAACAGGTGCTTTAGGCATCTGGAAACTAGGCTACCTTACTGCATACAACAAAACTTCAGATGATGGAAATGTTTATGTAGGAGCAGGAGCAGGAACAACTGATACCCTCTTTACAGCAATGCCAGTAGATGGTGGAGGACTCTCTGCAAGAGCCGATACAGATACTATTGTTGGAGCTATCGTTATCCCCGTAGCGACTGCAACACTCATAGCTTATGCAGGAGAATCTTTTAATGACAAGCCAGGAGTTGGTGATGTGCCTGCTGTTGGAGCTGTAGTTATGTATCCTTATGGAAAGAATTTTGCTCTAAAAGCAAACTATGAACATGTAAATATAGAGAATACTATACCAGGTGTCATTCCTGATGAAAACACAGATGTTGCAAGACTCTACCTGTCATATAAGTTCTAAATTGATCTTAAGAAGTGAGGCAAAAGTCTCACTTCTATATAAAACCCTATAGTTGGAACGATATTTGCTTTATTAAGAGTAGAGATAAAAGTTTTGGATAAAGGGGGAGTTATGAAAGAGATATTTACGATTTCTAGTGGTGTTGATGTTGCTAAGGTAAAACCTGTAGGTAAAGGGTTAAAAGAGGTAGCAGATGGTGATGCAAAAAGCTCTAAAAGTGAATTTTTATCTATTTTAACTTCTCAGATAAACAAATCTATCAAAAACTTAGATAGCAAGAGTGAACTCTCTATAGAGCTTAAAACTACAACAACAGTAAAAGATATAGGTGTAGAATTAGAGGTTAAAGGTAAAGAGAAATCATTAGGGGAGCATCTTCTTGAGGATCTTTTAAAAGTAGTATCTCTACTTGATAATCCTAACTTCAAAATCTCATCTTTACCTTCACTCTCAAACAACTTAACAAAGCTTATCAATAGTGAAACAGCCATAAAAGAGTTAAAATCAATCAACAATATAACTGACCTGCTAAAACTCTCTAAAAAGTATGACTTAGGATTGGAAAAATTATCAGTAAAAAATATAGATTTAGTAACTCTAAAAAAAGAGTTTCCTCAACTAGCCAAAAAAGAGTTT
>JAERRX010000040.1 GCA_016735225.1 Sulfurimonas sp.
GTGAATTTTGAGGTAAAAATATATTGTAGAAATTTTCTAGCATTTCATAATCATCATCAAGTGAAGATATAAAATCTTCAAATCTCTCTTTATTAAAATTTAAATCATCAACAATATCTCTAGTTGATGAAACAATAAATTGAGCTTGTTTAGCATAGTTTATCATAACAGGAGTTGAAACAGTCTTTATGTGTTGTTCATAGTAGGTAAATCCCATGAAATTTTAATCCAAACTTAAAGCCTGTTTTAGGGCTTTAAGATAACACCTACACTTCGGGGCTGTGGCTTCAGCCACACTAAATATTACATAACCAAGAGATATTTCTTTTCTTTTTAGCATTATATGTGGCTAAAGCCACAACCCCTAGTTGTTATAGTGATATTTAAGACCTATTTTATTTTTCATGGGATTTACCTATGTTCATAGTGAGATAAAGGCTTGATACTATCAGCATATATCAATAATTGAGGTGGTATCATCTGTTCTATCATTTTATTGATTATCTCCTGTTTTATAGTTTAAAATACTTACTTTTGTATATGCAAGCATAACACACTTTAGTGGATGAATTTAAAGCTCTTATTAGATTAAAAAGCTTAGTTTATTTGATTGTTTATGATATAATTATTTTGTAACATTATATTAGAGTCTTAGGGGTCGTTCCTTAAGCACTGTAAAGCCTTATCCCTTTGTTGGGGTAGGGCTTTTTTTTTGTGAGTAGTGTTGGGTTGGGAGTGCTTTTGCAAAGGCTCTTTATAATGTTGAGGATTTTTATCCTATTGCTAGTTATTGGTTATTTGACTAAATTATTCTAGCATTTGAGAGGGATTACTACCCTCTCTTATTTTTGAACCTCATCAAGATAATCACTCCACCGCTACATGAGCTGCATCTTATCATTTAATTAAACCCTCTCATTAACCCTCAAATTGTTGGCATTACTATAACACATATAGCATTAAATGACACTAATAATTGTATAAAGTCTCGTGTTTTAGGGGCTTTTGCTAGTTTATGAGAGTGTATGAAAGTCATCGGTGGTGGACAAGGAGAGATTCGAACTCTCGGTACAGTTACCCGTACGCATCCTTAGCAGGGATGTGGTTTCAGCCAACTCACCCACTTGTCCATTGTTTCGAGAGAGGCATTATATTCATTTATTTATAACAGTTAGCTTAAATAAATGAACTTTACTATACAATATCATAACTCTTTAAAGGAATGAACCATTAAACTACTAATTTACTTCTTTTTCACTACTGTGCTACTCTCAAGTAGCTACCCCTCTTTTAGCAAAAAAGAACTGCATAACATAAAAAAAACATCTGGCAGTATTGCTAAAAACAGAGCCGAAGATTATCAAAACAATATCAGGTCATATAAAACTATAGGTAAAGAGAAACAACTTTTAAAAGTAAACTTTTATCTAAACCAACTATTGTCTCAATATGATAGTGTGATTCAAAAGCGAGAAGATTATTGGGCAACTCCAAAAGAGTTTCTTTTAGCAGGATATGGTGATTGTGAGGATTATGTCATCATAAAGTACTTTACTCTCTTAAAACTTGGTTTTGATGAGAATAAGCTTTACTTTACAACTGTTTATGAAAAATATACTGGAGGTTATCATATGGTTTTGAGTTATTTTCAAACTAAAGATAAGTCACCGCTTATTCTTGATAACCTTAGTTTTAGGATCTTGTCTCTAAAAGCAAGAGAAGATCTAAAGGCGGATGTTTTTATAAACTCAAATGGCATGTTTAAGATAGGCAAAAAAAATAAACTTTATAAAACACACACTAGCAATAATAAGTTTAAGTCTTTAATATACAGAATCAAAAAAGAAGACTAAAGTTTTTCTAAAATCTTCTTTATAACTTTTTCTGGGTTTTTTGATCGGTATATTGGGCGACCTACTACTATAAAATCAACTAAAGACCCTTTTGCAAAAGCTATATCTGCAACTCGTTTTTGATCACCTGCATCTTCACCAAATGGTCTGATACCGGGAGAGAGTGTCTTAAACTCTTTACCTGTGATGTTTTTTATAGATCTGCTTTCAAATGCCGAACAAACTACACCATCTAGCCCACTATCCATAGCATCCTTAGCAAATTGGTCAGCCTTACTTGATATATCGCTTTCATAAACCTCTCTAAACTCTTCTTCACTAAATGATGTAAGAGCTGTTACTGCTAAAACAATTGGTCTAGTTGGGTAAGACTCTAGTCTTTTCATAACCTCACTCATTGCTCGTTTTCCTGCACTTGCATGAAGGTTAAACATATCGACGCCAAGTCCCATGATAGACTCAGCAGCATCTGCCATGGTGTTTGGAATATCATATAGTTTTAGGTCTAAAAATATTTTAAAGTCTGGGTTGATTTTTTTAATCTCAAGTAAAAAACTCTCACCATCTCTTATATATGTGCGAAGTCCAACCTTTAGCCAAACATCAAAATCTTTTATTTTTTCTATTAGGTCTAAATTTTCTTTTTTTGTTGGTAGGTCCAGAGCAACACACAGTTCCATCATTTAACCATAGAAGCTATCTCTGCAACTACACCGGGGTCTTCAAGTGTTGATATATCTTGAGTTATCTCTTCGCCTTTAGCAATAGAGCGAAGGATTCTTCTCATGATCTTTCCAGAACGAGTTTTAGGAAGTCCCGGAACAAAAACCATATCATCACAAAGAGCGATATTGCCTATCTCTTTTTTGATACACTTGTTGATAGTTTTCATCTCTTCAAGCTCATCCGCTACACCCTTGTCTGATTTTAAAAGAACATAAGCAAAGATACCTTCACCTTTTAGTGGATGTGGCTTACCTACTACTGCAACTTCTGCTACATTGTCATGTTTTTTTATAGCAGCTTCAACCTCAGCCGTACCCATTCTGTGACCAGAAACATTTATAACATCATCAGTACGACCTGTGATAGTGATATATCCATCTTCATCATAAACAGCACCATCACCTGTAAAATATACTGGCTTGTCATCTTTTTTCACATCACCAAAGTATGCTTTTACAAACCTCTCTTTATCTCCCCAAACTCCACGAATCATCGCTGGCCATGGACGAGTAATACACATAAGACCTTTTTCTCCTACTGGAGATCTCTTGCCTTCATCATCTAATATTTCTGCCATTATACCTGGAAGTGGAAATGTTGCACAAGCAGGTTTTATAGGAGTTGCACCAGGAAGTGGAGATATAACATGCCCACCAGTTTCAGTTTGCCAGTAAGTATCAACGATAGCACACTTAGAACTACCAACCGCTTCATAGTACCATTTCCATGCTGGAGGGTCGATAGGCTCACCAACTGTTCCTAAAACTTTTAAAGATGAAAGGTCATATTTAGCTGGTTCATTTTCACCCATTTTATGAAGTACACGGATGGCAGTAGGAGCTGTATAAAACTGGTTGATTCTGTACTCTTCTACCATCTTCCAAGGGCGACCTGCATCTGGGTAGGTTGGTACACCTTCAAACATTACAGAAGTTGCACCCATCGCAAGCGGACCATAAACGATATATGTATGACCTGTTATCCAACCAACATCAGCAGTACACCAGTAAGTGTCGTTTTCTTTAACATCAAAAACCCACTCCATAGTCATTTGAGCCCAAAGAATATAACCAGCTGAATTATGCTGAACGCCTTTTGGTTTTCCTGTTGAGCCTGAGGTATATAGTAAGAAAAGAGGGTCTTCACTGTCCATAGGTTCAGCTTCACAATGAGGACTTTGTAAACCAATAAGTTCATTATAAGAGTAGTCTCTTCCTGCTACCCACTCTATATCTTCAAAGTTTCTCTGAACAACTAGAACTTTTTTAACAGGTGTTTTACCTTTTAAAGCTTCATCTACAACAGGCTTTAGCATATATGGCTTATCTTTACGAAATGCTCCATCTGCTGTAATAACAATCTTAGCATCTGCATCTAAAACTCTATCTTTTATAGCTTCTGCTGAAAACCCACCAAATATGACTGAGTGAATAGCCCCAAGTCTAGCACAAGCTAGCATCGCATAAGCGGCTTCAACTATCATCGGCATATATATGATGACTCTATCGCCCTTTTTAACACCAAACTCATTTTTAAGTAGATTTGCAAATCTATTTACATTGTAGTAAAGTTCAAGATAGGTAACTATCTGCTTATCTCCTCTATCACCTTCAAATATGATAGCGGCTTTATTCTTTTTAGTATCTAAATGACGGTCGATACATTGCGAAGAAACATTAAGCTTACCACCATCAAACCAGTTTACAAATGGAAAATTTGAGTCATCCATAACATCTGTAAATGGCTCCATCCAGTCTAGTTTTTCTTTTGCATAGCTTCCCCAAAAACCTTCATAATCCTCAGTAGCCCAATCTTGTAAAGCTTGATACTCACACATATTTTTAATACGAGCATCTTTTGCAAACTCTTTGTTTGGTTTAAAAACTTGTTTCTTTGACATCTATCTTCCTTTTGTTGATTTTAACTATTTTATTGCTGTAATAAAATTGTATTTATAGATTTACTCAATATTATATCAAATAGAAAGTCAATATCACCTTGTATTAAACATAAGTTTTATTTTATCATATAAGTGTTTAGAAAAGTAATTATATGATAGAGTGAGAGATATAAGAGATCGGGAGATAGATAGAGATCTATCTCCTATATGAGTATAAAAAGTTCTAGGTTTTCTTAAAAAGTATAGTTAGCGATAAATCTGTACTCAGACCAGCCAACAGTATCGCCATTAGCAGCTACATTGAAATCATTTGAATAGTTTCCACGAAGACGAAGTTGTAAACCTTTAGCCCATTGAGTATTATAGATAATATCAAAACCTTTTTCATCTGTATCGCCATAAGTGTAACCATTGTTTTTATCTAAATCAACACTTATGTAATAAAGAGCAAGTTTAACATCTGGACCCATCTCTTTAAAGCTATATGCTCCTGCTACTTTTACAGCTTTAGCACCTGCTAGTGTCATGTGACGAGTAACCATACCTTGAGTATAAGCTGGGTAACCACCATTTTGTAAGATGATAGCATTTTTTGCAGTGTTGCCATTAGCTACCGCATCGCTATCATTTTCAGTTGTAGCAGAGTAAGCCACATAAGCTGTAAAACCAGAAACACTAAGTCCAGCTTTTAGACCATAGTAAAAACCCTCTAGTTCACCATCTTTACTGATAGTTGTATTTTTAAGTAGCTTATCACCAACAGAACTCTGAGAGATAAACTGACCAGCTACAAATGGAGTTACAGAACCCATTTTTGCTTTATATGCTATATCACCATAGATAGTGTTAGAAATATCATGAGCATAGTAGTCCCATAGTCGAACTTTAAGACCCTCAACACCTGTATAAGTGATAGATGCTGTTGTCACACCATCGGTTGCTTCGCCAACAGAGTAAAGACCTGTATTTATAAAGTCATTGGTTCTTGAACCTTTTACAGCTGAATAACCAGTAGTTGCCCCTAAGATACCACCATTATAAGTATTTGCAAATGAACCCGGAGCCATCTGTGATGTATGACCTAAAGTAAATTTTATATCTGTTAAGCTAGTGTTAGCAAACTCAACAGAGTTATGGAAGTTTCGGATCATTCTATAGTCATCACCTGCCATTAGTGGGGAGTCTATTGTTTGACGACCGATTTTGACTGAAGTCTCACCATTTTTATACTGAACATAAGCTTCACCTAAGATAGAGTAGCCTTCACCATTTTGATCTAGGTTGGGCTTATGTAGTACATCATCACCTGGACCAACATTGTTAGTATCAGGATTTGCAAAACCATTTGTTGTGTCAAGTCTTGCACCTAGAGAAAAGCCTACTGCTTCAGCTGTTTCAAATTTTAAATGACCACCTATTGCATTTGATCTTTCTGTATTATCTGTGCCTCCAGATTTGTCCTTATCTCTCATGAGAGTAAACTCTCTGATTTGTCCACTTGTTTTACCATCTTTAAACATTGTGCTTAGTGCATCATCTGCTTGAACACTAACTGAACCTAAAAGCCCAACAACAATTGCGCTTAATGCGATATTTTTTTTCATATTTTTCCCTTTTAAAATGAATTTAGACTTAAATCATAAAAGATGAATATAGCATGAACATAGCAAAAGTAATATTTTAGGCTAAAAAGGCTCTTTTTGGAAAGATTGGGAAGATTGGTAACATTTTGGTTACAAACTTCTATAAAGCTACTAAGCTCTAAAAAGAGCAAAAAATCAAGAAAGAGTAAGCTAGATATAATAATTTGGATATACTTCGCTCCACTAAAAGCACAAGGATATAAAAAATGACTTTTTCCTCCTTTGACCTCTCTTTAGATATACTCCAAGCACTTAAAAATTACAACTTTGAAACTCCAACTCCTATTCAAGAAAAGATTATTCCTCTTGTTCTTGATAAAAAAGATCTTATGGCAAAGGCAAAGACTGGCAGTGGTAAGAGTGCTAGTTATATCCTTCCCTTACTAGAACTTCTGCAAAAAAACAGACCTTTAGGAAAGATGAAGATAAAGGTTCTTGTTTTAACTCCCACTAGAGAACTGACACTGCAAATATCTAAAACTTTTGAAAACTTTTGTGAGTTTATGACAAATCCTCCTAAGATTGTTAGTCTTATAGGTGGCGAGGGTATCGGCGATCAGCTATATAATATTCAGCAGGGTTGTGAAGTTTTAGTTGCTACTTCTGGTAGGTTTTTGGATGTTCTTAGTAAAAAACAGATGAACCTTTCAAAACTAGAGTATTTTGTTCTCGATGAAGCGGACAAGATGCTCACTCTAGGTTTTGCTAATGAGTTGGACCTTATCTTAGATGCTATCCCAAAGACAAGACAAAACCTTCTTTTTTCAGCAACATACCCACAAAAGATTTTAGATATTGCATCCAAGATAACTAAAGAGGCTATAGAGGTTAGTATAGATGAAGTTGCACCTACTGCACTCACACAAAGAGTGATAGAGGTAAATAAAGAAAATCGTTCGGCACTGCTAAGGCATCTCATAAAAACACAAAAACTAAAAAATGTACTTGTATTTATGGCAAACAAAAGAGCAACCGACAACATAGCTTTTAAGTTTAGAAAGTATGGTTTTTTAGCCGAATCATTTCACGGTGACCTAGACCAAGAAGATAGAAACTATACTTTAGATGAGTTTAAAAACAACAAGATAAATATTCTTTTTGCCACAGACTTAGTAGCAAGAGGCTTAGATATACAAAATATTTCTTGTGTTGTTAACTATGACTTGCCTCGCTCTCCCACTGACTATATACATCGGATAGGGCGGACTGCTAGAGCAGGCAAAGAAGGTCTTGCTATATCTTTTATATCACACGAAGAAAAAGCACATTTTAAAATCATAGAAAAAAAATGTAAGGTAGATATAAAAAGAGAGCAGATAGAGGGTTTTGAGCTAAGGGGAGAAGAGCCTAAAAAAGAGAAAGGTTCCGCCCCTATAAAGGGAAAGAAAAAAAGTAAGAAAGATAAGCTTAGAGAGAAAGAAAAACTTGCAAAGAGATGATTAGTTTAGTTCACATTTGTACTTTACAATAACTCTATTGCCCCAGTCCATTGCTAAAGAGTTTATATCTTTTGGATTGATCTTGCACATGACACTGCTTTTTACATCTTTATATATCTCTACAGATATATCCCCCTCTATCTGTGTATCAACATGGTCTAGGTTCATGACAGTACTAGCATTTTTAAGTCTCATCTCATCAGAGCTATAAGATATAGTGTTTACAAGACCCGATGCCTGTGCTTGGTCTTTGTTTAGTTCTCTTGTGACTTTTCCAGCTACTACAAACTGGTATGGGTAGCACTTAAGGTTGGTTTTATCTTCCTTAGCAGACAATAAACTTACTGCAAATATAAGAGCTAGTATAGATATTTTCATAGAGAGTTTCCTTGTTTTATATGCTATATCATATAAAACAAGTACTTTAGTATTGTTTAATTCTCGTTAAAATTTACTTTTTAGAGTTTAGTCTTGAGAAATATTGTTCATCATGCTTACAAACAGGACATTTTTTTGGAGCTTTTTTCCCATAATGCACATGCCCACAGATCTCACATATCCATGACTCTTCTTCATCTTCACTTGTAAACTCTGCATCTGCTTCAAGTCTCTCTAAGAGCATTTTAAACATACTTTCATGTTCTACTTCAACTTTACCTATGCCTTTAAAAAGTTGTGCCGCTTCCTTACAGCCCTCTTCTTTAGCAATAGTCGCAAAGTCAGGATACATGGTAGTATTTTCGTAACTCTCTCCATCTATTGCCATTTGAAGGTTTTGCTTAGTAGTTCCAAAACTATCTTCACTCTCATTTGCCATTCTATTGTGAAGAGCAAGTTCTAGTTTTGCATGAGTTTTTTCGTTGTTTGCGGCTCTTTGAAAATGTTCTGCTATATCTCTATAACCCTCTTTTTGTGCAACTTTTGCAAAATACTCATACTTGTTTCTTGCCTGTGATTCACCCGCAAAAGATTTCATCAAATTGACAAGAGTTAAGTTAGTAGTTGTCATCTGCATAGCTTCGCCACAACAGTGAAGTTCACCACCGCCAACACTTTGCACTTCTACTACATTACCACATTTGTTACATCTATATGACTGATACTGTTTCATAATATTCTCCAAAATTTAGTTATAAAGGATAATCTTTATCCTTTGTTATATTATACTATTATTAAACTTAAAATATAATTTTTATCTTTTAAACAATGATAGTGTATAATTGCATTATGATTGACTTTACTGATGAACTTAGACTACACAACTTAAAAGCTACACCGCAAAGACTCGCTATGTCAGATGCTATGTATGTCAATGGACATATTAATATAGATGCTTTGTACCTCATAATGCTAAAAAAGTTTCACTCAATTTCGCTTGCAACTATATATAAAAATATAAACTTGATGCTAGAAAACTCATTTATCCAAGAGGTGAAAATCCCCCAAGACAAGTCAGTATATGAGCTATCAAAAGATATTCATTCTCATTTAGTTTGTCAAAAGTGTAAGGAAGTTTTTGATATAAACTTAGAGCTAGAGACTGTTTTAAGTGAAGCACAGCAACAAAGTGGTTTTAAGATATGTAAAACAAGTCTAGTATTTTCTGGAATTTGTAAAAAGTGTCAATAATTTCTTAAATTTTAAAAACTACTCAGCACTATTACTATACAATTACATATTAATTTTTATAGATAAGGAATCCTATGCGTGGTTATAAAATTTTTGCTGGAAGTGCTAGTGTTAGTTTTGCTAAAGAAATTTGTCAGGTTCTCGATGTTCCCCTAGCAAATGCCGATATTAATAAGTTTAGTGATGGTGAAATCTCTGTTCAGATAGCTGAAAGTGTCCGAGGAAGAGATGTTTTCATAGTTCAATCAACAGGCTCTCCATCAAACGATAACCTGATGGAACTTTTGATAATGACAGATGCTCTAAAGCGTTCTTCTGCTTCAAGTATCACAGCAGTTGTTCCATACTACGGATATGCAAGACAAGACCGTAAAGCTGCTCCTCGTGTGCCTATCACAGCTAAGCTTGTAGCTAACCTTTATGAAACTGCTGGCATAGACCGAGTTATAACTATAGACCTTCATGCTGGTCAGATCCAAGGTTTCTTTGATATTCCTGTTGATAACCTTTATGGTTCTGTTACTTTTGAACACTATATAAAAAGTAAAAACCTTAAAAACCCTGTCATAGCATCTCCTGATATTGGTGGAGTTGCAAGAGCTAGATACTTTGCAAAAAGAATGGGTCTTGAGATGGTTATAGTAGATAAGCGTAGAGAAAAAGCAAACCAAGCACAGGTGATGAATATCATCGGTGATGTCCAAGGAAAAGATATTATCATGATAGATGATATGGTAGATACAGCGGGGACTATGGTAAAAGCAGCAACAGCACTTAAAAACAAGGGTGCAACTTCTGTTATGGCTTGTGCTACTCATGGCGTTTTAAGTGGAAAAGCCTATGAAAACCTAGAACATGGTGAACTAGATGAGCTTATTATCACAAACACACTAGAAACAAAAGCACATAAAAACATAAAAGTTTTAACAGTTGCACCACTTTTTGCAGAGGTAATTCGTAGAGTTTATCACAACGAAAGTGTAAACGGACTTTTTGAATAATCATAAAAACTATAATATATAAGGTATTTACTTGAAAAACATTAGAAACTTTTCTATCATCGCTCATATCGACCATGGCAAAAGCACACTAGCAGATAGAATCATACAAGAGTGTGGAAGTGTTAGTGAGCGTGAGATGAGTACACAGATGATGGACACTATGGACATCGAACAAGAGAGAGGCATAACTATAAAAGCCCAAAGTGTTAGGCTTGACTATGTAAAAGATGGTGAGCATTATATCTTAAACCTCATAGACACTCCAGGGCATGTTGATTTTTCTTATGAGGTTTCAAAGTCTTTAGCATCTAGTGATGGAGCTTTACTTATAGTAGATGCTGCTCAAGGTGTAGAAGCTCAAACTATCGCAAATGTTTACTTAGCACTCGACAATGACCTAGAGCTTATCCCTGTTATAAATAAGATAGACCTACCAGCGGCTGACCCTGATAAAGTTGCACAAGAGATAGAAACCTCTATAGGCATAGATGCTACAGATGCTTGTCTAGTTTCTGCAAAAACTGGAGTAGGCATACGAGAACTTATAGATGCTATAGTAGATAGAGTTCCCTCTCCCGAGGGTGAGCCTAAGGCAAATACAAAGGCCATCATCTATGACTCTTGGTTTGACCAGTATCTAGGAGCTTTAGCTCTTGTTCGTGTTTTTGATGGAAAAATATCAAAAGGTCAAAATATCAAACTTATGAGTAATGGAGAAGAGCATCAGATACTTGACCTAATGTATCCGCATCCCATGAAAAAGATCAAAACAAAAACAATAGAGTGCGGAGAGATTGGCATCGTTGTTTTAGGTCTAAAAGAGGTTAGTGTTGTAAATGTTGGCGATACTATCACAGATGCTAAAGACCCTGCATCTAAGCCAGTGGGAACTTACGAGCCTGCTAAGCCCTTTGTGTTTGCAGGTATCTACCCGATAGATACAGATAAGTTTGAAGACCTTAGAGATGCACTTGATAAGCTTAAACTAAATGATAGTTCACTATCTTATGAGCCAGAAACTTCTGTGGCACTTGGTTTTGGTTTTCGTGTTGGTTTTTTGGGAATGCTTCACATGGAAGTTGTAAAAGAGAGGCTAGAGCGAGAGTTCAACCTTGACCTAATAGCATCTGCACCATCGGTCATATATAATGTATATCTAAGTAATGGCGACTTTATCAATGTTCAAAACCCAGCACAACTACCAGAAGTAAACCGTATAGATAGGATCGAAGAGCCTTATGTAAGAGCAACCGTTATAACACCTGCTGAGTATCTTGGAAATATTATAACTCTTCTTATAGGAAAACGAGGAACTCAAACTAAGATGACCTACCTTAATGAAGATAGAGTTATGCTTGAGTATGAAGTACCTATGAATGAGATAGTTATGGATTTTTATGATACTTTAAAGTCTATCTCTAAGGGTTATGCATCTTTTGACTATGAGCCTATAGGCTTTAAAGTGGGCGACCTTGTAAAACTTGATATAAAAGTATCGGGTGAGGCAGTGGATGCACTTAGCATCGTAGTTCCTCGTACTCAAGCCCTAGCTCGTGGTCGTGTTTTGGTTAAAAATATGAAAGAGCAGATACCTAGGCAACTTTTTGAAGTTGCAGTTCAAGCATCTCTAGGAAGTCAAATCATAGCCCGTGAAACTGTAAAGTCTATGGGTAAAAATGTTACTGCAAAATGCTATGGCGGAGATATAACTAGAAAGAGAAAACTACTAGAAAAACAAAAAGCAGGTAAAAAACGGATGAAGTCTATAGGAAGAGTTCAGCTTCCTCAAGAGGCATTTATGTCAGTTCTTAAGATGGACTAATGTTTTTCTACTCCGTCACTCTGAGGATGACAAAGTTTTAAAATGTTTTTTACTCCGTCACTCTCAGCTTGGCTGGGAGTCTAACTGGATCCCCAGTCAAGCTGAGGATGACAGCATTGTGAAATGTTTATGAGGATGAAGAGTTTTGATAGGATGATAGAGTTTTGAAATGTTTATGAAGATTGAAATGTTTTTCTACTCCGTCACTCTCAGCTTGACTGGGAGTCTAGCTAGATCCCCAGTCAAGCTGAGGATGACAGCATTGTGAAATGTTTATGAGGATGAAGAGTTTTGATAGGATGACAGCATTGTGAAATGTTTATGAAGATGACAGTATTTTGATAGGACGACAGAGTTTTGAAATGTTTACTTTGTGAAAGCTTATCACTAGAGCATATCTGCTCATCTTGTCAAAAAACTTTTTTAAGCCCCTCTATCTACAAGCGAAAAATAGTAGGCAAGATAGAAGTTATCTCTTTTTATAGATATGGAGAAATTAAAAAACTTCTTCATACAAAACATAAAGATATCGGCTACTATATCTACTCTATTTTAGCAAAAAACTCTTTTAAAAAATTTGCACAAAATTTTAACTATTCTGATACTCTTAGCTCTATAGCCATCGATGATAATATAAAAAATGGCTACTCACATACTGCAATACTAAACAAAGCATTAAAAAGCAAGTGTATAAAACCAGAGTTTAGCAGTTTAAGAGCGAACAACGATATATCTTACTCGGGCAAAAGTAAAGAGTTTAGAGTTTTAAATCCAAGAGATTTTCACTTTAAAGGTTCAGGCTTAAAAGATATTATCTTAGTTGATGACATCATAACAACAGGCTCAACACTCTCTCAAGCTTCACAGACAATACAAAACTCAAATAGAGAAGTTTTGTTTTGTCTTACTTTGGCAGATGCTAGGTTAAAATAAACTCTTTAACAAGTTATTAACTTCTTTATTGATTACTTTTTTTGTCTCTCGTTTTAGTAGCTTGTTGGCATCTATCTTGATTTGAGGATCTTCAATATTTCCACTAAGTCCTACTGTTATTGGGTTGGAGTTGGCACTAATCTCTACCTTAGAGTTTATTGTTTTTCTCTTTGTGTTGATCTTAGTGTTTTTTGTTTTTATAGATGAGGTGTTAGATTTTAGGTTTAGAGATGCTATGATTTTTTCTTTGTTTATTACTGCACCTACATTACCTTTAAATATTTGGCGATACATATCGACATTAGCATACTGTTTTACAAGGTCTAAGACTTGATTTGTAGTAAATTTACCATCTATTAGATCACCTTTTAAATTACCCTTTTGACTTAGAAGATTATAGTCGAGCTTAGCATTCATAGAAGCTTTAAATATCTCTGGGTATATCAAGATATGAAGAGCATCTAGGGTTTGTATCGCTTTTATATCGGCATGAAAGTCATCATTGTGAAGAAGAGCATCTATCTTGCCACCTGCTACTTTTGTATAGATAGTTAAGTCCAAATCTTTAGCTTTTTTAAGTTCCCCATCTATAACTATATTTCCTCTAAGATGCCTATCTGTAGCAAAATATAATTTATCAAGGTCTGGTATGCTAACCTTGTAGTCACTTAGCAAAGAGGCATTATCTACATTGAAACTAGCTTTTCGTATATTTAAATTTGCAAGATTAGAATGCAACTTAACTTTTGTGTTTATGATATTGTAAATTAGTTTTGTATCTGTAGTCATACTAAATGTTGTTTTTGGCATAGGTGTTTTAAAACCATAGGTTTTACTCATATACTTAGAGTTTACTCGCCCACTTTTGATCTTAGTGCTAACTACTCCATCAAGCTTACCATTTGTAGCATCTTTTATATCTGCATCTAAAGAAAAGATACCCCTAGCATAGGGAGGTTGCTCCACCATATATAAAACACGAGAGAGTTGAAGGTTTTTCACACTAAGCTTAACTTTTTTGAGTACGAACTCTTTTAGCACTACTTCAAAGCTTGTATCAGAAGATGCTACATCACTTTTTCCATCTACGACTAAGTTGTTTTTTGAACCATTGGCTTTACCATCAAGTCTAAAAGCACCCCGAACATCAGCACCAATCATCGGCTTTAGTAGTTCTAGCTCTTTTATATCAAGAGCATATTTTATATTCATATTTAGAGGAGTTGGTCTAACTTTACCTGAACTATCTACTTTAAATAGGTTGGATAAAAGTTTATATTTGTAGTTTATATCATCACCTTTTAGTTTAGCATCTAAGTTCATTACAAAATCAGTAGGAGGAACTATAATAAAAAAATCTTTTTTCATAACCTTAGTATTAAGTTTTCCATTTTTGGTAGTAAGCTTCACATCTCCATCAAGAGCATGAGCTACAATATTTTTAAAATTAAGATCTACATCTATATCCGCACTTGCATATTGTTTCTCTCCTAGCATCTCTAGTAAAGCTGCTAATTTTAGATCTTTTATATTTGCTATGATTGAGGTAGCTTCTAGTTGTGTTAGCTCAACATGATAGGTAGTTTCACTAGATGCCACATCACTTTTTCCATCTACTATAAAATATGAAACATCACCTTTTACATCTCCATCTGTATGGAGTCTTCCTTTAATAGGTGCATTTGTCAATGTTTTTAAACCATCAAGTTTATCCATTTCTACTCTATATGATATATTGAATGCCTGTGAAAATAGGGAATACCTTCCATCCGCATATATTATATTGTTACTATCAAGTTCTAAAACTACAGAAAACTCACTCATATTGAGTGAAAATTTAGTTAATTTGCTATCAAGTTTTGTTTCTTGTCTTATTTTTGTTTCTATCATTGGCTTAAATATCGAGTTTCCAAAAGGAGTAAAAGCTAAAACATAAACCCCAATAATAACACTCGCTAAAAGCCCACCAAACCATACTAAATACTTCATACTCATCTCCATTAATTTTAATTTATTATTCTACTATAAATTAGATAAATATCCTATTTTACATACTTGATAGGACTAGACTAAACTAACTTTAGTAAATTTGTTTAGTATATACTTGACATTGTTACACTCAATGTGTATAATTGTGTTATCTTTTTAAAATAAGGAGTGATTTAACAACTATGTCAAAAGAAACCCAAACAGAACAAGCAGATGAACTTGAAGTTAATCTGGAAGAATTAAACGATGAAGAACAAACAGATGATGATGCGGAGGCTGAAGCCGAAGCTGTTGTAAATGAGTTTGACCTTCTCCAAGAAGAACTGATAGCTCTAAAAGATAAATATGCAAGAGTTCATGCTGATTTTGATAATATCAAAAAAAGACTTGAAAGAGAAAAATATACTGCGGTAGAATACTCAAATGAGAAGTTCGCCAAAGATATGATACCTGTTTTAGATGCACTAAATATGGCTATCAGTACTACTGAAAATGTAGCTGACCCTGTTGAGCATTTTGAAAAACTAAAAGAAGGTATGGAGCTTACACTTAAGCAGTTTACTACCTCTTTAGAAAAACATGGAGTTACAGTGGTTCCACTTGATGAACCCTTTGACCCAAATATACACAATGCTGTGCAAACAGTAGATAGCCAAGAGGTTGAGTCTGGGCAGATAGTTCAAACTTTTCAAACGGGTTATAGATACAAAAGTCGCCCTCTAAGAGAAGCGATGGTAATTGTAGCAAATTAGATATGTCAGGCACGGGGTCATTGGTTGAATTTTGCATAGCAAAATTAAAGCTGTGACCTCCTCAAACAAAACAAACAATAAATTAAGGAAAAATAAATGAGTAAAGTAATTGGAATAGATTTAGGAACAACAAACAGTTGTGTAGCAGTTTATGAGGGTGGTGAAGCGAAAATCATCCCAAATGCAGAGGGTAAAAATACAACTCCATCAGTAGTTGCTTTCACAGATAAAGGTGATGTTTTAGTAGGTGATCCTGCAAAGCGTCAAGCGATAACCAACCCAGAGAAAACTATCTCTTCTATTAAAAGAATTATGGGTCTTATGATGAATGAGGAAAATGCTAAAGAAGCACATGATAAAGTAACTTACAACATCGTTGATAAAGATGGTTCAGCTGCTGTTGATGTTGCAGGAAAGATATATACACCTCAAGAGATATCAGCAAAGATACTTTCTAAACTTAAAGAGGATGCAGAAGCTTATATAGGTTCAAGTGTAACAGATGCTGTTATTACAGTTCCAGCATACTTCAACGATGCACAAAGAAAAGCAACTAAAGATGCTGGTACTATAGCAGGTCTTAATGTTCTTAGAATTATCAATGAGCCAACTGCATCTGCACTAGCTTATGGACTTGATAGCAAAACAGAAGAAAATGTAATCGTTTATGACCTTGGTGGTGGAACATTTGATGTTACTGTTTTAGAGATTTCAGATGGTACTTTTGAAGTTCTTGCAACTGATGGTAATGCATTTTTAGGTGGAGATGACTTTGACAATCAAATAGTTGATATGCTAAATATCGAGTTTAAAGCTTCTCACGGCATAGAGCTTAAAAATGATAAAATGGCTCTTCAAAGACTAAAAGATGCTGCTGAAAATGCTAAAAAAGAGCTAAGTTCTGCACAAGAAACAGAGATAAACTTACCATTTATCACTATGACAGAAGCTGGACCACAGCATCTAGTTGTAAAACTAACTCGTGCTAAATTTGAAGGTATGATCTCTGACTTAGTTGAAGAAACTATTGATCATATCAAAGTTGCTATGAAAGAGTCAGACTTAAGCAATAGCGACATTAAAGAGATCATCATGGTTGGTGGTTCAACTCGTGTTCCTTTAGCTAGTGAAGCGGTAAGTAAATACTTTGGCGGAAAAGATGTAAACAAAGGTGTTAATCCTGATGAAGTTGTTGCCGCTGGTGCTGCTATTCAAGGTGGTGTTTTAAGAGGAGATGTTAAAGATGTTCTTCTTTTAGATGTTACACCTTTAAGTCTTGGTATCGAAACTCTTGGTGGAGTTATGACTAAGATTATTGAAAAAGGAACTACTATTCCTGTTAAAAAGTCTCAAGTTTTCTCAACTGCAGAGGACAACCAACCAGCTGTTTCTATATCTGTTGGACAGGGTGAAAGAGAGTTTGCTAAAGACAACAAGTCGCTTGGTTTGTTTGAGCTTGGAGATATTCCAGCCGCACCTCGTGGTGTACCTCAAATCGAAGTAACTTTTGACATAGATGCAAATGGTATCTTAACTGTTTCTTCAACAGACAAAGGAACTGGTAAATCTCAGTCTATCACTATCTCTGGTAGTTCAGGGCTTAGTGAAGCAGAGATTAACAAAATGGTTCAAGATGCAGAAGAAAATAAAGCTTCCGATGAGGCAAGAAAAGCTATGGTTGATCTTAAAAATCAAGCAGATGCTCTTATAGTTCAAACTGAAAAGTCAGTTACAGAGATGGGCGAGAAGCTAGATGCAGAAGAAAAAACTAAGATCGAAACAGCAGTATCTGATCTAAAAGAAGTTTTAAAAGATGAGTCTTCTACTAAAGAACAGATCGAAGAAAAAGTAAAAACATTAACTGAAGCTTCTCATAAAATGGCTGAACAGATGTATAAAGAAAAAGAACAAGGTGGCGAAGAAGCTGCAAAAGAGCAAGAGAAAAAGAAAAAAGATGAAGATGTCATCGATGCAGAGATAGAGTAGGGTTTTCCCTCTCTATCTATCTAAAGTCTTTTTTAGCAACTTCTAAAGCTCCATTAAAGTCCATAATTTCCCCGCCATACTTAGCTTGAAACTTTTTAGCCATACTCTCATCTAAAAAAGCATACTTACTAACTCTACTCATAGTACCTCTTTTTTTACTGCCTACAACATAGAAAGCATCTCCAACATTGATAAATTTCAATGATGTTAGATCAACTACTTGTAGATTTTTAAGAGCATTCTCTTCACCTAAATGCTCTACTAAACAATGAATAGAGCAATACTGAACAGACCTACCTTTGTAAACTGCTTTGTGTGATGTTTTATAAAACTTCACTAAGTTCATACCGCATCTACTACATGACTTCTTGTTTTTACCACTTCCAACTAAAGTTGCATCTTTAGCATCTACTGTTTGAAACATTCCTGATTTGTGCATCGCTTCTTTTTCATCTCCACAAGCTACAAAAAACAAAGCCACAACTAGCAATATATAAAATTTAAACATTTTATCTCCTTTTTTTTATATTTTATCTATAAAGAGTTACTAAAGTGTTAAAATATGAAAAACTATGGAGTTTATGATGAGAAAGAAACTAAAATATTATGC
>JAERRX010000028.1 GCA_016735225.1 Sulfurimonas sp.
ATTTTGTAATATCTTGAGAATCATAACTTTTTGCAATCTCATCTGCATTAATAAAATCAATATTATTTAAAGCTACATAGCTTAGTGCAAATGTTGTTTTACCACTCCCATTTGCACCTGCTATAATATAAAAAGTTTTTTTATTTTGCATTTTCTTTATTATAAAAATAGTTAGTCGCTTCTACAAATCCATCTACAGAACCACAATCAAATCGAGTTCCTTCAAATTTATAAGCTAAAACTTTCCCCTGTTTTGCAAGTGTTAAAAGAGCATCTGTTATTTGAATCTCTCCGCCTTTTCCTGCTTTAGTATCTTTTATCACATCAAATATTTCAGGAATTAAGATATATCGCCCAATAATTGCCAGATTTGATGGGGCATCTTTGGGTTCAGGTTTTTCTACCATATCATTTACTTGATAGAGATTGTTTTCTATGGGTTCTCCAGCTATTACACCATATTTACTAGTATCTTCTTTTGGAACTTCTTCTATTGCTACTATACATTTATTTGGATATTTTGCATAAAGTTTAGTCATTTGAGCAAGAACTGTATCATTAGTGTTGTCGCACAAATCATCTGCAAGTATTACAGCAAAAGGTTCATCACCTATAAGAGTTTGACCTGTAAGTATCGCATGACCTAAACCTTTCATCTCCACTTGACGAGTATAGGAAAAAGTATAATCATCAACTATGCCTCTTATGCCATCCATTAAAATCTCTTTACTCGTTCCATCTATTTGATTTTCAAGTTCGTAACTTCTATCAAAATGGTCTTCAATGGCTCTTTTCCCACGACCTGTAACAATAGCCATAGTGTCACATCCAGCTTCTATAGCTTCTTCTACACCATATTGAAGCAATGGTTTAGTCAGAACTGGCAACATCTCTTTAGGTATAGCTTTGGTGGCAGGTAAAAAACGAGTTCCATACCCAGCAGCAGGAAATAAACACTTTTTTATTAATTTTGGACTATTCACAGATATTCTCCTCGTTGAATTATTTATCGATATTCTCTTTAACTATTTGCAAGTTTACACAATTTTGCCAATTAAAAATTAAGCATTGGTGCATTCTCCCCATTTCGCAACATCGGTCTCATACTCCCTTTGCAGTTCTTCATACTCACTCTTTTTCCTAGTTATAAATTTTTTAGTAAGAAGCATTTTTTCTCGTATCCCATCATCTGTAAGAAGGTAGGTGTATTTCATTTTATGTTCACTAGAGACAAATCTATCACACTTCAAAAAACCCTTTTCAACAAGAGCTTTAATGATAAAATTTACCTTACCAATACTAAACCCAACTTGCTTAGCAAGTATAGGTTGAGAGGTGTTTTCATTGATATTTCGTAAAATCAATAGTTCATGATAATCTTTGTTTTTCAATAATAACCCCTTAAATACTTTTCAATTGTTAAATAATAGCATTTTGTTTATTGATAATTACTGAAAATTAGAACTTAGATGAGGGGCTATTTTAAAACCACCTCTTGTGTGTCAAGCATTCACCCATAAAACTTTCGCTATAATCTCTTAAATATAAAACTAGGGAAAACTATGAAAAATGCACCACAAGGGTACTTACGGCATAGTGCTTTTACTATGGTAAAACTTACTTTTGTTATTGTTATGCTGGGTATTTTATCGGCTGAGGATCGTTTTGTATTACTATAAAGTAGAACTGCTCTCTTCGCCTCTACCTACTTTGACATACTGCTCTACTATAGAGTTTAGATCAGGCTCTCTCGTAAGTGTGTTGATGCGAAACAAAGAGTTAAAAGCTTGCATAACTTTTACATGTGAAAAACCAGAATTTAAGACAAATGAAATTTTAAGTGATAATGGTTTTTTCTTTTCTTTAAAACAGATGGAGTTAGCAAAGTTTATATCTACTTACTATGTCTGTTCTCTAGGAGAAGCTCTAGGACCTATGACACCCTTTTTAGCCTCCAACGATTTTGAGGTTTTAAGTGCTTTAGAGCCTCAAGTTTATCCGAGGCTAGAGCTATCATCTAAGCAAAGAGAAGCCCTAAACTTTATAAAACAACACAAAACCTCTTTGCTTTTTGGCGATACAGGAAGTGGTAAAACAGAGATATATATGAAGTATTTTCAAGAGATGCTAGCATCTGCTAAGCGATGCATATTTTTAATGCCTGAAATATCTCTAACACCACAAATGGGTCAAAGACTTGATAAACACTTTGGCGAAGAGGTAGTTATGTGGCACTCAAAACTAACTCCACTTCAAAAGAAAAAAGCTCTTAAAAAGATATATGACGGAACAGCAAAGATAGTAGCAGGTCCTCGCTCAACTCTTTTTCTTCCCATAAATAACCTAGGTTTGATAGTTGTAGATGAAGAGCATGATGATAGCTATAAGTCATCTTCAAGACCTAGATATAATGCAAAGGATATAGCTATATATATGGGTAGGTTGTATGATGTTCCTGTTCTTTTAGGAAGTGCCACTCCATCTCTTAACTCCTTTGTCAAGTTTCCATACTATAGACTAAAAGGTGGTTTTTTTAGTGCAAAAAAAGAGTTTATTTATGAAAAATCAAGCGAGAGTTTAACTCCTTTAGTTATGAAACATCTAGGAGAAACTTTAAAAGAGAAAAACCAAGCTATAGTTTTTTTACCAACAAGAGCAAATTTCAAATATCTAATTTGCGGGGATTGTGGTCATACTATAAAGTGTGTTTTTTGTAGTATAGGTATGAGCATACATCACAAATCAAATGCTTTAAAATGCCACTACTGCAACTTCACTCAAGCTATACCGCAAATATGCACCGAGTGCAAAGGCTCATCTCTTATAAGCTCAAGACTAGGAACAGTTGAGGCGATAAAGCTCATACAAGAAGAACATAGCGAGGCAAGACTAGAGCAGTTTGACAGAGATGCTATAACTACAGCAAACAAACTTAAAAAAGCACTAAATCGTTTTAACTCATATAAGTCAGATATATTGGTAGGAACTCAGATGCTAAGCAAAGGGCATGATTATCATGGGGTTACTTTAGCGGTAGTTTTGGGGCTTGACAATATCTTAAATATGAGTGATTATAAAGCAAGAGAAAAGGCACTCTCTTCGCTCATCCAAGTTTCAGGCAGAAGTGGCAGAGCTAAGGATGCCAAGGTTCTTATACAAACTTTTAATGAAGAGTTTTTTACTACATTTATAGATGATTATGAAGCTTTTTTACAAGAGGAAAAGATACTAAGAAAAGGACTATACCCACCATATAAAAAACTTTGTAGGATCTTGTTTAGTCATAAAAATGGTGCAAAAGCACAAGAGCAGATGCGAAATATGAAAGACAGTCTGAGCAAATTTCAAAACATAGAGATCGTTGGTTTTGGAAAGTGTGCTATTGAAAAAATAGCAAACAAATATAGGTTTGAGATACTTCTTAGAAGTGATAAGAGTACGGATATTATTAAGGCTAT
>JAERRX010000032.1 GCA_016735225.1 Sulfurimonas sp.
ATGATGTGAAAATTGAGATCGATTTTGAAATCATATAGTTTTATCTACATCAAAGTGCCGAACAACTTCTAACATCTCTACTCTCAAAAAATATGATTAGAGTTTTAAAAACTCATAATATAGAGGATTTAATAGAGCTGTTGGAAAATAATAATATTGAGATGATACAAGATATTGATAGTTTAAATTATTATAATGTCCCCATTTGTCAAGACCAATCCAAAATTAATCTATAAATCAAATTTAATAATTCATAATATAGAAAATTGCAAAAGAGGCTTATGTATCAATGATTATATGAAAAAAGTATTGAACTATTTAAAATGATAGATAATTATAGTGTATATACAGTTATGGATATGAGAGAATATAAACAGATTAAAAAAAGATATGGATTAAATTTTGATGAGTAAAAAGAAAAAAGTTTATTGAAAAATCAATCAAATATGGACACCTAAGAGGACACCCACCTCAACCTTAAGCCTTGAAAGCCCTGAAAATAGGGGTATTTAATGGTGCGGATGAGAGGACTTGAACCTCCACGCCTTGCGGCACCAGATCCTAAGTCTGGCGTGTATACCAATTTCACCACATCCGCATGTGATAGTTAAGTAAGAGTGCAATTATAGTTAAATAATCTTAATCTTATCTTTAGTAATGGTACCCCCTACACGATTCGAACGTGTGGCCTACGCCTTAGAAGGGCGTTGCTCTATCCAGCTGAGCTAAGGAGGCATCTAAAAGTCAAATGAATGACAGTTATTTTCTTGTATTTTTGACTTCTTGATCTTGATAAAACCAAAGCTTCAGTGTCCAAACGACTAGCTTTAAAATAAGTGGTACGCCCGATAGGATTCGAACCTATAACCCTCGGAGCCGAAATCCGAAACTCTATCCAGTTGAGCCACGAACGCTACTAATTATTTGTGATTTAAATATTTATGGGGTGAGATACGGGATTCGAACCCGCGACCCCCGGCACCACAAACCAGTGCTCTAACCAACTGAGCTAATCTCACCATATTTATTTATATAAAAGTGGTCGGGGTGAAAGGACTCGAACCTTCGGCCCCCTGGTCCCAAACCAGGTACTCTAACCATACTGAGCTACACCCCGACCTATTACAAAAACCAAACAAACTGCTGATTAATGAGGCGAAATTATAGTCAATAAGTTATAAAATGTCAATACTTTTGCAACAATTCTTTTATTTATATGAAATTTCATGTATAATTAGCATAATTTAAAAGGGTTTTGATTTATGAAAATAGCTAGATTTAGTAGAGTTGGGTTTATTTTAGCTGCGGCAGGAAGTGCTGTTGGACTTGGTAATATATGGAAATTTCCATATATTACAGGAGAGTATGGCGGAGGTGCTTTTGTTATTATATACTTAGCTACCGTGCTTCTTATTGGTTTTTCTATTATGATAGCGGAGATGCTTATTGGTTACTTAGGAAGAAAAGATGGGGTTTCATCTTTTGAAGATTTGGCACCAAAAAACAAGCATCTATGGAAGTTTGCTGGTTTTCAAGGCTTAGCAGGTCTTTTTATTATGATATTTTACTCGGTTGTTATTGGTTGGATATTTAACTATATAGTGACCTCTATCTATTATCTGCCCTCAAGTGTAGAGGAAGCTGAAACTACTTTTAGCACACTGCTTCATAGTAGTGTATGGACTCAACTTTTTTATCATACTCTAGCATTTATCTGGATAACTTATGTTTTAACAAAGGGTATCAAGGGTGGTATAGAAAAGATGAATTTTGTACTGATGCCAACTCTTATGATTATCTTACTTGGGATGTTCTTCTATGCCACAAGCTTAGATGCATTTCCAAAGGCAGTAGAGTTTATGTTTTTTCCAGACTTCTCTAAGATAGATTCAGATGCTTTTGTAGTCGCTGTAGGGCATGCATTTTTCACACTCTCTCTTGGCATGGGTGCTATTATGACCTACTCTGCATCTATGGAGAAAAACTCCAACCTTGTTAAAAATGCTTTTTGGGTTGTGCTTTTAGATACCTCGATAGCCATAGTAGCAGGCTTGATGCTTTTTACATTTCTTTATCAGTATGGCTCAGGTCCAGCAAAAGGTCCGGGTTTAGTTTTTATCTCTCTTCCTGCTGCTTTTTTTGAGATGGGAATAGTTGGAAATATTTTTGCTGTTCTTTTTTTCATAGCCTTAGCTTTTGCAGGTCTTACCTCTTCTGTATCACTAGTAGAGCCTATGGTCCAGTACTTTATAGATAGATACTCTTGGAGTAGGCTTAGAGCATCTATATCCATGGGGCTTTTCTTTTACCTTGTGGGCATCATCGCCCTACTCTCAAACATAGATGGATTTAAAGATATTCTTACTTGGGGTGATAAAAGCTTTTTTGATTGGGTTGACTATGTTACCGCTGCTATTATGCTTCCTCTTGGTGGGCTTGCGATGGCTATCTTTATAGGCTTTGTGGTAGAAAAACAAAGAGTAGAGGCTATCTTAAAACCTCAACTCGGTTTTGCCTTTGAAGCTTGGTACTTTTCACTTCGCTACATAACTCCAGTTGCTATGTTTATAGTTATGCTATCACTTATCGGAGTGTTGTAGTTATGGGTAGTATCTCAAACAACATTTCTAAAGAGTGTAAAAAACTTCTTTTAGAAGAGGGTATTGACAGTGACTCGGCAGTAGATTTTGATGTAAATGGCAAGGTTCATACTATGAGTTTTGAGTATATTATAGACTCATTTATGAGGGCATCCAAAGAGAACCAAGAAGTTTTTTTACTAGCTTTAAAAAAGTCTATTTCTGTAAAAGATATGGGGGTTGATAAGTTTTTTCAAAGCATGGGTCAGCTTCTTTTGATGACCCATCTCTCTGAGAAGATAGAGGTTTAAAACTGTATCATTCCATCTATAGGACTAGATGCTGTTGCATAAGGTCGCTTTGGAATTCTTCCTGCTAAGTAGGACATACGACCTGCTTTTACTGCATACTTCATAGCCTCTGCCATTATCAAAGGGTCTTTAGCTTGAGCGATAGCAGTGTTTGTCAAAACTCCATCTGCACCCAGCTCCATCGCATAGGTGGTATCACTTGCACAACCGATACCAGCATCTACTATCACGGGAACACTTACAGCTTCACGAATAAACACAACATTGTAAGGGTTTTGAACACCAAGACCTGAGCCAATAGGAGCAGCAAGAGGCATAATAGCATCTGCACCAGCATCTTCGAGTCTTTTTGCCATGATAGGATCATCTGAAGTATATGCCATGATGGTAAAGCCATCCTTAGCCAAAACTTTACAAGCTTTTATAGTTTCAAGAACATCAGGATAGAGAGTTTTTTTAGTATCGCCAATAACTTCTAGTTTTATCAAGTCTATACCTGTAGCCTCACGAGTAAGTCTAAAAGTAGTTATAGCTTCCTCGGCGGTTACACAACCAGCAGAGTTTGGCAAAAACTTTACATTTGTCCCTGCAAAGGTATCTCTTAGATTTTCTTTATCTGGGTCTGTAATATTTAAACGGCGAACAGCAACTGTTATAAGTTCACTCCCAGATGCAAGAGTAGCTTTTTTTGTAGTTTCAAAAGAGTCATATTTTCCACTACCAACTATTAGGCGAGAACCTAGTTTATATTTTCCAATTTTTAGTATATTATCCATCGATAAGTTTCCTATTTTATAGTATTTTTGTCTATTTTTAGTATTATATTGAAAGATTCTTATAAATCGCATATTCCTTTTATCAAATCTTCTGGCATAAGAGAAAAATCAGAACCTTTATAGTTTTGTGCTAAAAGTGTATGTGCTAAAGAGGCATTTATAGCAGCATCTATAGTATCATATCCTTGAGCCAAAAGTGCGCCAACTAAGCCACTTAATACATCTCCACTTCCGCCTTTTGATAGGGCTGATGTTCCGTGAGGGTTTACATAGAGCATCTCATCTTTAGCGATGATGACATTTGCTCCTTTTAAAAGCAAGGTAATCTCTGGGTATTTTTTTGTAAAAATTTCTACATATTTAAAACGATTTTTTTGTAACTCTTCTACACTTATGTCGGCTAGTTTTGTGTGCTTTAAAAGTGCCACAAACTCCTTTGCATGAGGGGTTAGAACTACATTTTTTCGTTTGAGTATTTTACTCAATATTGGCATATTAAATATATCCGCATCCCCGACAAGTGCTAAAGAGTTATCTAAAAACATCTCTAGTTCTTTATCGCTAAACCCATCTCCCAAGCCCATACCTAATGCCAAAGCAGTTGTATTGACAGCTAGTTTATGTGAGTACATGATAGAGTAAGGGATCTGCTCCTTTTTAAAACCCACCAAAGTAACTAAACCAGCTCCAAACCTAAGAGCCGATGATGCACTTAAGATACTCGCCCCACCCTTACTTCCACTCGCTACACCAAGATGTCCAAAACTACCCTTGTGAGCATCTTTTTTCTCTCGAAATGGTAGTTTTATATCATCTATATCAAGTAGTTTAGAGTTTGATTTGAGTTCATAGATCTTTCTTGAGATACCTAGGTCTATCACTTTTATATCTCCAAGTGCATCTTTAGCACCATCTAAAAACATACTTTTTTTCAAAGCTCCCATAGTTAAAGTCACATCAGCCATAAAACCACAAGAGGGAACATCACAAGCTATCTTAAAAGCAGTAGAGTTGTTTAGTTCTTGTATAAGTTTTTTTATCTGGGGGTTAAACTCCCCTTTAAAACCAGTCCCTACTATAGCATCTACTAAAACACTACACTTTTTTATCTCTAAACACTCCTTTACACCTACTGCCTTAGCTCTTTTTTCTTGCAATAGTGCCATCTTAGATGCAGGCTCTTTTACATAGTAGATGCTAAGATCAAAGTCACCGTGAAGCTGTCTTGCTAAGGCTATACCATCTGCACCATTATTTCCACCTCCACAAACCACTATAACACTGGAGTTTTTAGAAAAATGGTGTCGAATGTAAGAGTTCATTCCATTAGCAGCATGCTCCATTAAAACCTCTTCACTCAGAGCAAACTCTCTATAACATCTCTCGTCTAAACTTCTAACCTCATCATATAGGTTTTGCATCATAAACTCCTAAGAACTTTTAAAATTGCCTCTGGCATTATCTCATACTCTATTTTTTTTATCTTTTTTGAAAAACTCTCTAAGCTTTCATCTTTTTCTTTTTGAAATGAACTTTGTAGTATTATCTCTCCTGCATCTAACTCGCCACTAACAAAGTGAACACTTACTCCAGCATCTATGTCATCACTCTCATAACTCCTCTCTATCGCTTTTGTGCCTTTATATTTTGGGAGTAAAGATGGATGAAGATTTATAGCAAAGATGTTCGAGGTAAATACCTCACTTAAGATCCTCATAAACCCACTTAATACTACTAAGTCTGGCTTGTAGGATTTGACAAGTTTAACAAGTTCTTTATCAAACTCCTCTCTTGAGCTAAAGTCTGTATGTTCTAAAACATCAGTTTTTATACCTAGTTTTTGCAATTTTTGCAAACCTTTTGCTTCTTTTTTATTTGCAATCCCACACACTACAAAACACTCTTTGTTGTGGAGTTTTTTTACAATATTTTGAGCATTAAAACCATCACCACTAAATAATATTAGAATCTTTTTCATAAGCATATTATATCTTATGAAGATAAAAATGATATAATCCCTAGATGAATTATAAAGAAATTGCACAAGAAACTTTAAATATACAAACATAACCCTACTTGGCTCAGCAAAAACATAGAAAAAGGAATTTCATAATATTATGATGCGATTAAACAAATATATTGCTCACCACTCAAGCTACTCAAGAAGAGAAGCAGACAAGGCTATCCAAGATGGATATGTTAGAGTTGATGGAGAGATACAAGACAACCCAGCGACACAAGTAGAAGAAAAAGAGGTTATCGTTTATGTAAGTGGGAAGCAGATAACTCCACGAGATAAATACACAGTCATAGTCTATAACAAACCAAAGGGTGAGCTTGTTACAAAAAATGACCCAAGAGATAGAAAAACTATCTATGACTCTTTAGAAGCTAAGTATAAACACTTTATACCTGTTGGAAGATTGGACTTTTTAACAGAGGGTGTTTTACTTTTAACAGATGCATCTAAGGTAGCAACTGCTCTAATGAACTCAGGCTTAGAAAGGATCTACAAAGTAAAGATAAAAGGTCTGATAACTCCAGAGATGGAAGCCGCTATGATGAATGGACTTGAACTCTTAGATGCCTCAGCAGGTGGACACTCTCACTCAAAAATAACAAGTATGACTTTTGCACCATTTTTGGGCTATAAGATCCAAAAAAATGAGCATAACTACTCCATCTTAAAGATAGCAATATCTGAGGGTAAAAACAGAGAAATCAGAAGGTTTTTTGCACATTTTGGTACAGAAGTTGCGGACTTAAAACGCATAAGTTTTGCAGAGATTGAGCTAAACAATTTGCCAACAGGAAAAACAAGGTTTTTAACTAGAAGTGAATACTCCGCTCTGTTTACTTTTTTAAAAACCGAAGATAAAAAGAAAAGAGAGCGAGGCGAAAAATAATCTTGAGTGATTTTACACGACTCTTACGACCTAAAACTTTTGATGATTTGCTAGGTCAAGAGCATCTAAGTGCAGTAGATGCTCCACTTAGAGTGCTATGCGAAAAACTCTCACTCGGACATAGCTTTTTTTATGGTCCTGCGGGAAGCGGGAAAACTTCTATAGCAAGGATCATAGCTTCTGTTATGAAACTGCCCTTTTATGAGGTCAATGCCACCTCTTTAAAAGTAGAACAACTTCGTAAAATTTTTGATCTACATAAAAACACCTTAGAAAAGCCCTTGATTTTTATAGATGAGGTTCATCGTTTAGCAAAAAACCAACAAGAAGTTTTACTTCCTGTGATGGAAAATAACTCTGTTTTGATTATTGGGGCTTCAACAGAAAACCCATTTTTTAGCTTAACCTCTGCTGTTCGCTCTCGTTCTATGCTTTTTGAGCTAAAACAGATAAGTGATGATAAACTATTTTTACTCCTAGATAAAGCACTAAATATAAAAGATATAAGTTGTGAGAATGATGCAAAAGAGTATCTAGTTTTAAGTAGTGGCGGAGATGCTCGCTCTATGTTAAAACTTTTAGAGTTTTCTTCAAGCATCGATACAAAGATAAGACTAAAACTACTTAAGTCACTCAGACCAAATGCCCTTAGTGCTGGAAGTAGTGAAGCAGGTGTTCATTATGACCTAACAAGTGCTATGATCAAGTCCATAAGAGGTTCAGATGCAGATGCTGGTATCTACTATCTTGCAAGGCTTATAGATGGAGGGGAAAGTGCTGAGTTTATAGCTAGGCGACTTGTGATTTTAGCTAGTGAAGATATTGGCAATGCTAACCCTCAAGCACTTACTCTTACCTCCTCGTGTTTAGCAAGTGTTTCTAAGATAGGTTTTCCAGAAGCAAGAATTATCTTAGCTCAAGCAGTTGTTTATCTTTGTGCCTCTCCAAAGTCAAACTCCTCCTACCTAGCAATAAACTCTGCACTTAAAGCTATAAATGAAGGTTTAATGCTTGATATTCCTAAAAATATAACTCAAAATAATGAAAACTACCTCTATCCTCATGATTTTGGTGGGTATGTAAAACAAACTTATATGTCAAAAGAAGTAAACTTTGTAAATCTTAAAGATATTGGCTATGAAAAAAAGATGAAAGATTGGCTGATAAATATGAAAAAATTTAGCAAGGATTAATAAATATAGTAATATACTCAACTTGTAAATTATTTTTTA
>JAERRX010000058.1 GCA_016735225.1 Sulfurimonas sp.
AAAAGCTTTTTTTGTTGCCGTATCTAACTTCACAGAAAATTCACTGAGTGTCAAATTACACTCTTTTTTAAGATTTGGTATCAGTTGCCCCAATCCATTCCCATCAATATGAATAACGGCTATTTTATTTTTCCCATTTGATAAATATTTCAACTCTTTAAAAGTCTCATCTTTTTCAATAGCTTCATAGGATGTAAGTTTTTGAGAAGTCGCTCTATCTGCTTTATTCTTAATTAATGGTTTCGCCGTAGTGGGGTTGAGTTTCATCAAATTTATACTCATATCAAGAGGAATACTCGGTTTATTCCGTTGTATTTTGAGATTTGCTTCAAGTGCATTTATATCTTCTTGAGTGTATTGTTCCCCTATTTTCACCACAGCTTGAGATATAGTGATACCGTAAGCACTTTGTTGGACTATTTTACTAAACTCTTTTACCACCTTTTCACATTCATCTTTATCGTTAAATATCGCTTTTATATTTCCAGCGGCATTGAGTATAATCTCATTTGCTTTATAATTTTCAAGAAATAATTTCTCAATATTTTTAACAATCTCACTCGCCCCTACAATCTCTTGTAATTTATTTGTTTTAAAAATAAAGTCTTGAATCCCTTGCACTGATGCCCCGTATAAATATCTATCCATTAGCTTATATCCTCTATTTTAATTTTTCCAAGTCCGAAAACAGTTTGTTTACCGACCCCTATTAGTTCACCTAATTTTAATACATTGTAGGTCTTTTCATTTAGGTCTTTTATCTCTAAACTACCCATAAGCCCTCCCATATTCATAGTTGTTTTTTGGCGATTGCTCATTCTTGTTAGCTCTTTGAAAGCTAACTCTTTTTTTACTATGCTCCCCTCTATCTCATAAGGAAATCTTTTAGGTTTCTGCCCTGTTAGTTGCATCTGTCTTTGGTAGATAGAGTTTACTAGGTCTTTTATCTGTAGATCTCCGTTTTTTATAAATTTATTTGCTTTCTTTATTCTCAGTGGTGTAAGGAATTGTAGTCTTATATCTTGACAGATTTTGTCTATCTGGAAGGTTTTTAGAGCATTTGTTGGTATTTCAATATTTTCATCTCTATTAATTAGCTGGTCATTTACATATATATCAAACTTTTTGTATGTTTTTCTATCTTTACCTAAGCCGTTTTTACCTATCATCATCATAAGGGCTGATATAAGATAGGGTAGTTTTTGAGTGGCATCATCAAAGATAAAGATATTAAAATCATAAAAATCTTTATCTAGTTCAATATCTAAGCGATACTTATGTACTATATTTTTGCGCTCATAAAATTCCCAGTATAGACAGTTGTTTTTAGCAAAACAATCTTCACATATATAGCTAGGATTTATGCAGGTTACATCTTTAAGTGCATAGCCGAGTGCTCCACGAACTTGAGAGCCTATGAAGTAGGGTACTTTTTCATCCGTTTTAATAACTACAGATATTTTTGTGTAGTTCAAGCTATCTCCTTACATTAAATCTTTATTTTAAAAAGGCAGAAATCTTCTCTGCGATAGCATATTGGGTTGAGTCTGCTAGTATTATTTGAGCAGCTTGTTTGTTGTCTGTGTTAAAAACTAGTGGACCTATGAAGTTTACTACTGAGTTTTCTATAGGTGTTTGGACAAGAATAATGTTTAAAATTAGAAGATTTGAATCCTCATCAACTTGTAGTTTTTCTTTTATCTTAGTAGGAATTTCAAAATCATACTCTCTAAGAACAAAAGGGTCTATAAGTGTAAAAGAGATATGCTCATCATCAACCGATAGCATCTTCATAAAAATATCATCTATCTTTTGTAGCTCAACTTGTTTTATTTTTTCAAAGCCTAAAAGAGGTACACATATATCAAATTTCATAAAAAACCTTTTGTAATTTTTGTAATTGTATCACTTAAAGCATAAAATGTACCTAGTTTAACTAGCATTATATAACTTTTAGATAAAATGACATCTTATTTATTTATTGGGATATTGATTAATGAAATATAAAAAAAGTTTTTTACTAATACTAACGGCATTTAGCATCTTTTTTAGTGGATGCTCAAAAGAGCTTGAAGAGTATAATAAGCCAGCAGTTTACTGGTATGGTAAGATTATAGAAAATATCTCAAAGAGAGATTTGGAAAAAGCCGATGAGTATTATAGCTCACTTCAAGGTGAGCATATAGGTTCTCCACTACTTCCTGAGGCTACTATGATATTGGCTATAGCACATATGCACTATGAAGAGTATCTTTTGAGTGAACACTTTTTAAGTGAGTATGTAAAAAGATATGCAACTATCAATGAAAAAGAAGATGCTGACTTTTTAAAGATAAAAGCAAAATATATGGCTCTGCCAAACCCAAGGCGTGACCAAGCACTTATAGAGAGTGCTATTGTTGAAGCAGAGAAGTTTAAAAACAACTATCCAAACTCTATGTATTATAGTGTTGTAGATACTATGCAAACAAGGCTTTATATGGCAGAAGCCGCACTAAATGAAACCATAGCCGAACTGTATGATAGACTAGATAAACCAAAGAGTGCTAAACACTACAGGTCTAAAAAGCCCCAACCATGGATAAACTGGGATGAGGTCGATAGAGCAAATACAGCTTGGTATAGAGAGTGGTTTGAGGGAGATGGAACTTCAAGTTGGTATGCTTTTATGATACCAGATACTAAAAGTGTTGTTTCAAGAAACTCAGTTCACGATAGTGGCATAAAAGAAGAGATGCAAAGGCAAGAGCCTTTAAAAGAAAAACCCACAAGAGAAGAAAAAAAGCTTAGTGCATTTCAAAAAAGTGAATTGCAAAAAGCAAAAGTGTTAAGAGATAAAGGCATCTTGAGTGATGCTGAGTATCAAGCATTTAAAGAAAAAATATTAGAACTTTAAAAGATTAGGAAGTAGATATGAAGCTTAGTGATTATGGAGATTTTCCAGCAAATATACCAGTAATAGTAGAAGATGAACTCTTTTTGTACCCATTTATGATCTCACCACTTTTTTTAGGTGATGAGAACAACATAAATGCAGCAGCTCTTGCTATGGAAGAGGGGTCTTTAGTTATAGTATGCCCAACAAAGCCCTCAAAAGAGGGAGAAAGAGAGTTTGACTCTTTATATGATGCGGGTGTAGTTGGCTCTATAATGAGAAAAGTTGCTCTACCTGATGGAAGAGTAAAGGTTCTTTTTCAAGGGCTTTCTCGTGCTAAAATGATAGATAAAGTACAAGACTCTCCTCTTGTTGCAAAAGTTGATATTTTGGAGAGCCAAAACAACAATACATTAAAGATAGATGCTATCTTGGAGGTGGTTCGTGAGAAGGTTAGACTACTTTCTAGTGTAAGTAACTACTTTCCGCCAGACCTACTTAGGACTATAGAAGAAAACCATGATTACAATCGCATCATAGACCTAATATGCAGTAGTGTAAAACTAAAAAAAGAACAAGCATATAAAATCTTTGTTGAGACAGATACACAAACAAGGTTTCTTCTTCTTATGGACTATCTTATAGATGAAACAGAAGCAAATAAACTTCAAAGAGAGATAAGAACAAAGGTTCACTCCCATATAGAAAAAGTAAATAAAGAATACTTTTTAAAAGAACAACTAAAAGAGATTCAAAAAGAACTAGGAACCGATACAAATAGAGATGAAGAGATAGAAGAATATCGTAAAAAACTAGAACTTAAAAAGTCCAAAATGGGTGAAGATGCTTTTAAAGAGATAACAAAGCAGATAGACAGATATGCACGAATGCATCCAGACTCTTCAGATGCATCTATGACACAAACATATTTAGACTGGACTTTAGAGATTCCATTTGGAGAGATGGCGAAAAAAGAACTTAAGATCAAAGATGTAGAGATGCAACTAAATGAAGACCATTTTTCTCTTAAAAAACCTAAAGAGCGTATAGTTGAGTACTTTGCAGTTAAAGAGCTACTAGAGCTTAGAGGCTTAAGTAGCGATAGTGCAGGAGCGATACTTTGTTTTTGGGGACCTCCAGGTGTAGGTAAAACATCTTTAGCTAACTCCATAGCAAAAGCTCTAAAGCGACCACTTATAAGGATAGCACTAGGCGGACTTGAAGATGTCAATGAACTAAGAGGACATAGAAGAACCTATGTGGGTGCGATGCCTGGTCGAATAACTCAAGGGCTTATAGATGCTAAAAAAATGAACCCAGTAGTAGTCTTAGATGAGATAGATAAGGTTTCTAAGTCGGGGCGAGGAGATCCTACTGCTGCTCTTTTAGAGATACTTGACCCTGAACAAAACAAAGAGTTTAGAGACTATTATCTTAACTTTAACATAGATTTAAGTAAGGTTATATTTATAGCTACTGCAAATGACACAGGAAGGATCCCAGCTCCTCTTCGTGATAGAATGGAGTTTATAAGTATAAGTTCATACACTCCACAAGAAAAGCTAGAGATCGCTTCAAGATACCTACTGCCTCAAGAGCTTAAAAAACATGGCTTAAAAAAGAGTGAAGTGAGCATCTCAAAGCCTGCTTTAAAAGAACTTATACATAGCTACACTAGAGAAGCAGGAGTTAGAAACCTTCGCCGTCGCTTAGCAGATATGAGCAGAAAAGTAGCAAAAAAGATGCTAGAAGATACAGCTACAAAAAAAGTTCTAGTTTCTGTTAAAAATCTAAAAGACTTTTTCGATAAAAATGTATTTGAAATAGAAAAAACTACTAAGATACCTGTCGTTGGTGTTGTAAATGGTTTGGCATGGACAGCAGTTGGTGGAGATGTCTTAAAAATAGAAAGCATCCGCATCAAAGGCAAGGGCATCATGCAACTCACTGGTAGTCTTGGCGATGTTAT
This sequence comes from Sulfurimonas sp., assembly GCA_016735225.1. Lineage (GTDB taxonomy): Bacteria > Campylobacterota > Campylobacteria > Campylobacterales > Sulfurimonadaceae > Sulfurimonas. The sequence goes on from JAERRX010000058.1 coordinate 4,845, forward strand.
GAAAGAGAGTGCTAGAATAGCGATGAGTGTTGTAAAAACTCTCATAGACACTAAAAAACTAAAAATATCCCCTAAAAATATCCCCCTTAGTTTTAAAGAAAAAGATGAGAATATAAAAGTAGATGTTAGTGAAGTTTATAGGCGCTATGACCTGCATATTCATGTCCCTGATGGTGCAACTCCAAAAGATGGACCAAGTGCTGGTATAGCTATGGTTAGTGTTATAGCATCTATCTTGAGTGGAGATAAGATTCGCTCTGAGATAGCTATGACGGGAGAGGTTTCTCTAAGTGGAGATGTTCTTGCAATAGGCGGACTAAGAGAAAAACTTATAGCGGCTCACAAGGCAGGTATGACAAAAGTCTTGATACCACAAAAAAATCATGAAAGAGACCTTGATGATATTCCTGATGAGGTCAAAGAGTCTTTAGAGATCATAGGTGTCAGTAGAGTCGAAGAGGTGCTTAAGTATGTTTTAGTGCAAGAGTCTTAGACTTTAGATAACTAAAGTTTTTTTACAAGAGATGATACTACAACTAAAAAAGATGAGGAAAATAATTGAATAGTTTTGGAATGAAGTTAAGATATAGTACTTTTGGTGAGTCGCACGGCAAGGCTATAGGTTGTTTACTAGATGGTGTTCCTGCAGGTTTGGATATAGATGAGGAGTATATACAGAGTGAGCTAGACCGTAGAAAACCTGGTAAGAGTGAGTTTGAAACTGCTAGAAAAGAGGCTGATAAAGTAGAGATACTAAGCGGTGTTTTTGAAGGTAAAAGCACTGGCACACCAATAGCTATGATCATTTTTAATACAAATCAAAAGTCAAAAGACTACACAAATATAAAAGATATTTTTCGACCGGGGCATGCTGACTTTACATACTTTCACAAGTACGGCATCAGAGATTATAGAGGTGGTGGTCGCTCATCTGCTAGAGAAACTGCAGCTAGAGTTGCAGCTGGAGCTATTGCGAAGATAATGCTCAAAGAGTTAGATATAGAAGTTTTAAGTGGCATCTGTGAAGTCGGCGGAGTAAAATCAAACTCGTTTGACTATGAGAGAGCTAAAAAAAGTATGATCTATGCTCTAGATGCAAGTAAAGAACAAGAGCAAAAAGAGCTTATACTTAAGGCGAAAAATAGTCATGACTCAATAGGTGGAGTGTCAAGAGTTCTCATAAAAGGTACTCCAGTTGGTTTAGGTCAGCCACTTTACTATAAACTAGATGGAGTTTTAGCAGATGCTATGATGGGTTTAAATGCAGTAAAAGCAGTAGAGATAGGCGATGGAGTTTTAAGTGCATCTACATTTGGCTCAAAAAACAACGATGCCATAAGAGCAGATGGCTTTGAGACAAATCATTCAGGTGGCATACTTGGCGGAATATCAAATGGCGAAGATATAGTCCTAAATGTTTATTTTAAGCCAACTCCATCTATCTTTAAAGAGCAACACACGGTTACTGCAAACAATAAAGAGGTTGATTTTTCACTAAAAGGAAGACATGACCCATGTGTTGCTGTTCGAGGTAGTGTGGTTTGTGAAGCGATGGCAGCTCTAGTTATCGCCGATATGTTACTTTTAAATATGGGTTCAACTATGAGTGGAGTTAAAAAGTACTATGACAGCACTACACCTTCTAGTTGAGGATGACTTTATAGACTCTTTTGTGAGTTCTTTACCAGAAGAAGTTGTGATAGTAGAAGAGGACTTTAAGGCAAATCAAGCCCTCCTAAAAGAGACCATAAACGATTATGAAAACAGCAAAGATAGTTTTGTGCCATACCATAAAAGTATGATTGTTTTAGATGAATGGCTTAAAAAAACATCATGAAAATTTTAACTTCTGCACTATATGAAAGCCAGCTAAAAGAGATACTTTCCCCCTTGTCTCAAGAAGACTATAAGCTAAAAAAAGATTTTAAAATATACTTGGATACTATTATCTTAAATGCACCTAGTAAGCTAAAAAAATACAAAAAGTCCATATATTTTGATAATGACAACATAATAGATATAGAGTATAAGGCTTGTAAAATCATTATTTTGATAGATGAGCTAAATAATGCCTGTGTTGTTTTAGGCATAACAGTAAAATCTTAAAAACTGTATCAAATAGTAACGAAGAAGCTTAATTTTCTAACATTATCACTTTTTTATCACTTTTTTATCGTAGTAACCCTGT
>JAERRX010000125.1 GCA_016735225.1 Sulfurimonas sp.
TCCCACTGAATTATATTTTAAAATTTTTTTAATTGGGAAAACCTCATTATAGTTTTTTTTTCCACTCAAATCTTTAGGGACAAAAAAGTAATTAGGTTCTTTATATTCTAACTTATTCCATTCTATACTTTTTAAACTATTATCATTTAAAAAACCATATTTAAAATCTCTTTTACCTTGTAGGTCATAATGATAAACATCAGCTAAACGAGATTCCAAATCAAGTTTGGAATGACGGGGTTTTGTTTTTTTCTTTATAAATATATTGATAGAAACACCCTGCATGATATCAAATACATTTTCATCTTTACTACCATCTGGGCAAACCTCTTTTTTCTTGCTATTTCCATGTAGATTAAGTATATAAATCTTATCAAAACATTCTAAAAGTGACTTTCTCATCTGTCTATGAATAATACCATCGACAAAAGAATTGTTTGAGATATAAGCTAAGATACCCTCACCATTTTTTTCTATATAGTGCTGTCCATATCTTATAAATTTTATATAGTCATCTGAAAGTGGTTGTATATTTTTTTCATTTAAATCTTTTTTATAGTCTTGTACTAGATTTTGTATCCATTCACCCTTGTTACTACTACTTACAGCATAGGGTGGATTACCCATCACCACCATCACTGGAGTTTCTTTTTTTATCCTATCTGCTTGTTTTGATTCATTTGCTAAGTATGCACTAAACAGATTTCCCGTAGATTCGTGGTGCTCCTCTAGTGAGTTTGTAAGAAAGATATTAAATCTTTTTTCTTGCTTTTCATTTGTTGGTTTATAGCCTGTTTCCATTAGAAGTAAATCTAACTTTAAATGTGCCATCGCATAAGATGCCATTAGTAACTCAAAACCATTTAGCCTTGGGATAAGGTCTTTTTCTACATAAGAACTCCAGTTGCCAAAAAAGTCTTTTTTTATAAACTTGATAGTTTCTGCTAAAAATGTACCCGTTCCAGTTGCTGGGTCAAGTATCTGCACTTTGTGAGTCTCTATCTCTACTTTTTGATTTTTGGCTTTTTCACCTTTTTTGGTATATATGGTATCTTTTGCATCTATTTGGATTTTGATCTTATCTTCACAAGTTAGCCCATCTTCTAAACCAAACTCATCTTTTAGCACTTCATCACAAGCCCTGACTATAAAACTTACAACACTTTGAGGTGTGTACCAAACTCCTCTTGCTTTTCTAAGCTTTGGGTTATACTCTCCTAAAAATGTTTCATAAAAATGGATAATAGGGTCATTCATCCCACCTTTTTTGCCGAAATCAACAAAAAGTTTTTTTATGTTTGTAGCTAAAAATATCTCTGCTAAACTATCAATAATCCATATAAGCCTATCATCACACTCCACTCCACCAATATAATTAAAAAGCCCTCGCAAAAAAGGGTTTGATTTTGGTATGAGGTATTGAGCTTCTTGCCTGCTAAAGTCTTCTAAAGTTTTATCGTGAAGTCGTGCTGTAAAAAGTCCATAAGCTATGGTTTGAGCATATATATCTGCAAAACTTGAGGGGCTTATATCATGTATAAGGGTGGCTTTAAATACCTCCATCTCATTTTTTAGAGAGTTGTTTTCATCACTATCGATATCACTTAAGATAGCTTTTTCTATCACATCTTCTAAAAGTCGTGCTTTTGCTGCCATGAGTTTTGCTAACTTTGATGGGCTTGTAATGCTTTGTGATATAAAAGAAGTAAAATCCAAAATACTATTTGTAAATGTCATAAAATTATCTTCTAAGGATATAATTTTATTATTTTCAAGTTTTCCTATAGAGATTTTTTGAATTAATACACCATTCTTATAAAATAAAAAGTCCAAATAATCAGTAATTATAAGATTGTCAAGGGCATTTTTATATCTATCAAACTGCTCTTTGTTGGCTTTTTTTCCCTCAATGTCATTAGAGAGTATATCTTTAGCTTCTATATATCCTATGGGTATATTTTTTCTTGTGATACTATAATCAGGAGCTCCAACATCTACAATCCTAGCAGGTTCATTTGTCACGATGATCTCAGTATCACTTATAATGTCATTTAAAAGTTGTTGCAAATCACCTCTATAACTATGCTCTCTTGCATTACCTGTTTGATATAGTCTGTTGAGATTGTTTATATAGTTTTGGATTTTATCTTTAACGAGTTTCATATTAGTTTCTCCCACTCAAATTTACTCACATTCCTCTTATTCTCATCAAAGTTTATCCCCACTAAATAAATATCTTTTTTATCATTGAGATATTTATCAGCATATTTATTCTGTTTTATCTGCTCCAAGGCATTGCCATTTCCCATCTTAAACTCTATGATATAGATAATATTTTCAAGTTTGATAGTCAAGTCAATTCTTGCAAAACTTGTAACACCTTCTGCTACTATATCAAGCCCTAAACTTTGAAAATAAGCATAAATAACACTTGCATAATATCCCTCAAAATGGGGTAAATTATTATTTGTGAAATTATTGTATGGTATTAATGAGAACATAGTTTTAAGTGAAAGTTCTAAATCATCTAACTGGGCATCCATTAAAGCATCATAAATATCATTTTGATATTTTGCTTTTTCAACTGGTTGTGAGGTCATAAAATCTAAAAGAACATCAAAAAG
>JAERRX010000153.1 GCA_016735225.1 Sulfurimonas sp.
GATGATATTATATCTCTTGAACAGGGCTTAAAAGAGTATATTATCATTGATGGGCAACAAAGAATTACTACGACAATGTTGTTTTTAAAAGCTCTCTATGATTTGAGTCAAGATAAGTGGGAAAAAGAGGAGATACTTGAGCATTTTTTGATCAATAAAATCAGAGGTAGTCATAAACTAAAACTAAAACCAATTAAAAATGATAATGAAATTTTTGAAAAATTATTAAACAACAAAGAGATAGATAAAGTTCAAAATTCAAGAATTGTCATAAATTATACATTTTTTAAAAATCATATAGAAAATTCTGATATAAGTATAAGTAAATATTTTCAAGCATTTAGAAGAATTTGGATTGTTTATATTGAGCTAGATAGGCAAAAAGATGATCCTCAACTTATCTTTGAAAGTATAAATTCAACAGGTTTAAGTCTTAGTCAGGCTGATTTAATTCGTAACTTTATTCTTATGGATAAAGAGTACAAGGAACAAAACTATCTTTTTGAAGAGTATTGGTCAAAAATAGAAAAACTTTTAACTAGTACAAAAATATCATCTTTTATAAGAGATTATTTAACTATGAAAGAGAGCAAGATATCAAAAGAGAGTGAAGTGTATATGAATTTTAAAAAATATTCACTTACATTAAATATGGCTATTGAAAACTTGCTAAAAGATTTGCTCTACTATGCAGATATTTATTCTAAATTATTATATTTGCATCATGAAAACAAAGAGATAAACGAGATACTTAAAGAGTTTAAAGATCTAAAGGTAACCGTCGCATTTCCATATCTGCTTAATCTATTTAGTGATTTAAACCAACATATTATAGATGAAACTGTTTTGATTGAGTGTTTAAAACTGATTAGAGATTATATATTTAGAAGATTGGTTTGTGAATACAACACAAATGCTCTCAATAAAGTTTTTCAATCACTACACAAAGATTTAATCTCTATAGAAAATTATAAAGATAATTATTATGAGTATTTAGCAAGTGTTTTGATAGAAAAAAAAGGGACTGCACTATTCCCTAAAGATGAAGAGTTTAAACAATATTTTACAACAAAAGATATCTATAAGTTTAAAAATAAAAATTATCTTTTATACTCTTTAGAAAGTTTTGAGAATAAAGAGCTAGTTCCATTTGCTGATTTGACGATAGAGCATATTATGCCACAAAAATTAACTACAAAATGGGAGATAGAATTAGGCAATAAATCTAATGAGGTTTATGAGAGGTATCTGCACAATATTGGCAACTTGACACTAAGTGGCTATAACTCAAACTTATCCAATAAAAGCTTTAATGACAAAAAAGAGATAATCAAAACAAGTGGTGTTAAGTTAAATAAATATTTTCAAAGTGTTGATTGTTGGACTAAAGAGGAGATAGAAAAAAGAGCCTTGTTTTTGTATGAGAAGATAGCTTTAGATATCTGGAAATTTCCTACTGTTAACAAATCTTTATTTGTTAAGTCTGAAATGCAAGAATTTTATACTTTAAGTGATAGTGTTGAGGTGGCTGGTAAAAAACTTAAAAAAATAGATATACAAATAAATAATGAATTAGTTGTTATTGAAGAAAAAAGCTGGATTGATAATTTTATAAAATTTAATAATTGCCTTTATGATTATGATACAACATTGTTTTTAAGTTTTTTAGAAGATGATGATTTTCAAGGAGATAAGCATAGAATTATTGCAAGTAAGGCAGAAAACTGTAGAAAATCAAGGAAACTCAATGACAATATAGATATTTATATAGAGAGTAACTTAGGTGCAAATTCGCTATTGAAATATATGAAATTAATTTCAGAAAAATATGGGCTAGAAGATGATGATGTTGTGTTTTATGTTAGTTAAATAGGTATGAGACTAAGAAGCTAGACAGAACTGACTATAGCAAACAGATTATCAAAAGATTTGGAGCCTGTATATGGAAGTAGTTATTCATGCAGACAACTATATTTATTATTGCAGTTTTATAAAGAATTTTCAAATACGAACACACTGTGTTCGTATTTGAACTGGAATCAATATAATTTATTAATACGGCTTGATAATGTGCAGTGATGCAAATCTACATTAAATATAACCAATAAAGAGATATAGAAGAGGATAATAAAATGGATGATGAACTTAAGTTAAATATAATAACTATTATCAAAAAAGAGCAGTTGAATGTTGTAGAGATTTTGGGAGATAGCTACACTGCAAGAAGCAGATATTTGGACTATGAGAGTGAACTGTCTCAAGCTGATAAAGATACAAAAATAGTTATACGAAAGATAGAAAAGATGTCGCATCATTTCTCAAAAACTGTCGATACAAAAGAGGAGATGCTAAAACTCTTTACAGATTTTTTTCAAGAGATAAACCCACATATGGAAAAGATAAAGCAAAAGTATAGGGATTTTAAGAGAGATAAACCTACTCAAAACTCTCTGTTTCCTAATCATATAAGTATCTTAATAATACAAAAGATTTTGCAAGATTATATAAGCTTTCTTATTAAACTTGAGGGTGGAGTTTTAGGGATTTACGATAAGGAAGTGATATATATGGTAGATGTAGAGGAGCAGATAGAGATTATTGATTTTGTGCAAAACAACACTAACCAGTCGATATTTATGCCTCTATTGTTGTCGTTTGGTATTGGATATCTAGTGGGATCTTAAACGGATCTTTTCTAGCATCTTATGTTTTCTATATGTTGCTATATTTATCAAACAAATCACACTTTTTTGACACTTTTTTTACAGATAATAACCTTAACAATTTAACAAATGGATCAACAAATGACAAATAACAAAACTATACTTTCTTCAGTACTCCTAGTTTCAGTTCTTACACTCTCATCAGTAACCTTAACACCTCTAACAGCAAGTACCGAAATTAAAGTCAAATCAATAACAAGCTCAATAGCTACAAACCTACAAAATAGAGGAATTAACAAAGATGCCTCTTGGAAGATTGCACAAACATTTTTAACTATAGATGAAGAACTTTTTTCTCTTATGCTTCAAAACTTAAGTAGTAGTTCGCTTAAGCTCAACAAAGACAAAACACTGCACTATCTATCTACTCAAGCTTTAATGAACAAAGAGGTCGATCTTGGTTCTTATACCTATCTTGTAGGTATGGCTCAGAGCATCAAAGGAACTTACCTAAGCAAAGATGACTTAAAAAGCCTTAGTATTATCGCTCAAAAAAACTCTTTTTATCTAAATAGCTGCCTTTAAAAGTTTACACACTCTCTAGCTATCTCTAACTCCTCATCTGTTTTTATCACTAAAACTGGGATGTTAGGAGCTAAGTCATTTGCCATTACACACTCTCGGATATAGGAAGAATTTTCACCGATGCCACCACTAAAGATGATAGCATCTACTCTTTGTAGTAGAGTTGTATATGCACCTATATACTTTCTTATTCTTCTTGTCATCATACTTAAGGCAAGTTTATCTTTCTCGCTGTTGGCTTCTACTATCTTTCTAACATCACTTTTAGAGCAGATGCCCTTTAGTCCTGACTTGGTGTTTAACATATCTTCAACCTCATCAAGACTAAAACCTAGAGTTCTTTGAAGATGTATGATGATAGCAGGGTCGATATCGCCACTTCTACTGCCCATAACTAAACCTTCTAGTGGTGTAAAACCCATAGAAGTATCTATACTTTTTCCATTTTTTATAGCACATATACTTGCACCATTACCTAGATGCAAGCTGATGATATTTAGCTCTGAGGTTTTTTTCTTTAGTATTTTAGCACTCTCTTTTAAAAGGTATGAGTGAGATGTTCCATGAAAACCGTATCTTCTTATCTTGTATTTATCATACATTTCATAAGGCAAGGCATACAAAAAAGCCTCTTTTGGCATAGTAGAGTGAAAAGCTGTGTCAAATACCGCAACTTGTTTTATATGTGGAGCTATTTTTTGACAAACCTCTATACCATCTAAATTTGCCATATTGTGCAGAGGAGCTAGGGGTATTAGCTCTCTTATCATCTGGGTCACTTCATACGTTATAACTACACTTTTACTAAACTTCTCTCCACCATGAACAACTCTATGCCCTATCATATCTAAAGAGTTAAACTCTATGTTTTTTTGTTCTAGTTTTAAGATGATTTCTTTTAGAGCTTCGTGATGGTTTTTTATCTCTTGTGCTATTATATCTACTATGACCTTTTCGCTACTCGTGTCAAATATTTTAAACTTTATAGAGGAGCTTCCTGAGTTTATTACAGCTATATTCATTGTTTTTGTGCCTGTATCGCCGTGATGGCAACTGTATTTACTATATCTTCCACACTGCATCCTCTACTTAGATCATTTATGGGCTTGTTTAGTCCTTGAAGTATGGGACCGATGGCAACAGCATCACTTGAACGCTCAACCGCTTTATATGTGTTGTTTCCTGTGTTTAAGTCAGGAAATATCAAAACATTTGCCTTTCCAGCTACTTTTGAGTTTGGAAGTTTTGAAGAGGCTACTTTTTTATTTACAGCAGCATCGTATTGTATAGGTCCCTCTATAGGAATATTTGGGTTTTTTTGTTTAAATATCTGAGTAGCCTTTCTCACTTTATCTACATCTTTGCCATGTCCGCTATCTCCTGTTGAGTAAGACAACATCGCAACCTTTACATCAAGCCCAAAAGCCTCTGCCGTGTCTGAACATGAAAGAGCGATCTGTGCTAACTCATCGGCATCTGGGTCTTGGTTTACAGCACAATCTCCATAGACTAAAACCTTTGTTTTTAGGCACATAAAAAACAGACTTGATACTATGCTAATGTTTGGCAAGGTTTTGATTATCTGTAGGGCTGGTCTTATGGTTTCTCCAGTTGAGTGAACCGCTCCACTTACCATCCCATCTGCATATCCAAGCTCAACCATCATAGTTGCAAAATAGTTCACATGTTGCATAGCATCTAGTGCTGCTTTTTTACTCAAACCCTTATCTTTTCTTCGCTCATAAAACTCATCTGCGAAAACTTGCATCAACTCAGAGTCCAAATAGTTTATAACAGTAGCCTCGCTTAGGTCTAAACCTAACCTCAAATAGCTCTCTTTTAACTCCTCTTCATCTCCTAAAAGGATAACCTCTCCAAGCCCTCTTCGCAAAATAATCTCCGCTGCTCTTAATACTCTCTCATCTTTACTCTCTGGTAAAACAATGCGTTTTTTATGTAGTCTTGCTAACTCAAAAAGTTTATACTCAAACATCATCGGTGTCATAGTATCACTTGAAGCACAAACTATACCCTTTTCTATAGCTTTTATATCTACATTTTGATGAAAAAGACCGAGAATTAAGGCTATCTTTCTCTCACTTGTTACCCTTAGTTTGGCATCTATTTTTGATATATTTTTTGCACTTTTGTATGTGTCGGTAGAAACAGACAATATAGGAATGTTAAAATCATCAAGCCCATCTATAAGATTTTGGATATTCTTACCCATCTCTATATCGTGAGTCAAAACAATAGCACTAATATTTGGGTAGTTTTTGGAATAAAGAGCAACTATAAGACCGAGTATGATGTCAGAGCGGTCTGATGGAACTACGACTAGATCGTCTTCTTCTAGCTGTGACAAAAAGTTATCTACACTTAGTGCGGCTACTTTTACTTTTTTTATGATTCTTGTATGATCTTTTTCTCCAAAAACAATACTCTTAGCATCTAGGCTCTCTACAACATCTTGAACTGTCAATCTTCCTAGCTCTTCCATCTCTTTAAAAAGATATACTTTTTTAGAATGCTTTTTTAGCTTTTTTTCTAGCTCCATATAGCTTTGCTCATCGATTCTATTTACAAAGGTTGCAAAGCTAGAACAAGCATCCTTGCTGATATTTTCACTCTCCATAAGCACATCTTCATATACTTCTCTAGGTGTTCTATCTTTAGCATTTACTATATTTATAAGAGGTGAGCCAAAGTTTTGAGCTATCTTTATGTTTAGGTCATAGTTTATTGTTTTACTTAAAAATGAACGCCTAATACCTTCACATAAAACAAAATCATAGTTTTTTTCTAACTTTTTAAACTTTGTTATTAGTTCATTTATAAGCTCGTTATACCTGTTAGATGCTAACATCATCTCAACATATTCTATATCTAAACCATAACTATCTTCATGGTTCATATCGAGATCATATCTTTTTAAAATAAAGTCGATATCTCCATCTAGCTTTGACTTAGAATAGACAATAGGTCTAAAAAAAGCGACTTTATGGAGATTTCTTTTCAAAATCTCCATCATTCCCATAGATACAAAAAGTGTTCCTGCCCCTTTTTCTTGAGCAGATATATAAAGTGATTTAATATTCATAACTTTATTTTAGTATAATTTTTTAAAAAAAGAGATTTAATGTGTAAAATTACTTTATCACCGAAAGAACTTATGAAGAGTAGATATGAGGCTTTTCTCAGAGAAGACTGGGACTACATAGAAAAAACATCACTTTATCAAAAGGCAAAAGATCTAAAAGATATGGCATCTATAGAGTGGGTAAACTTAGAAATATTAGACTTTTATGATGATATAGTTGAGTTTAAGGCTTACTACAAAGAAGATGCTAGTATGAAAGTTTTACATGAAAAAAGTAGTTTTGTAAAGATAGATAAAGAGTGGAAGTATAAAGATGGAGAGATATTTAACTCCAAAATTCACAGAAACCAAAGCTGTCCTTGCGGAAGTACAAAAAAATTTAAAAAGTGCTGTTATTGATATTTAATAGACTTTAGTATATGCTTATACAAAAATTATACAAGGATTGTTCAGATGAGTAATAAAGCATTTGTTGTTAATAAGCTTGAAGATAAGTTTACTTCAGGAGTTATGGAGTTAGATATTCCCACTATTGAAGATAAAGAGGTACTTATAAAAGTCAGCTATTCAAGTGTAAACTTTAAAGATGCACTTAGCTCCATAGGTAACCCTGGAGTTACAAGAAAATTTCCTCATGTTACAGGTATAGATGCTGTTGGAACTATAGAACAAAGTAACTCTAAGCACTTTAGTAAAGGCGATGAAGTTTTAGTAACTGGGTATGATATGGGAATGAATAGCGATGGAGGACATCAAGAGTATCTCAAAGTTCCAGAGGCTTGGGTGCTTAAAAAACCAACTTCTATATCAGATAAAGATATTATGATATATGGAACAGCTGGTTTAACTGCTGGACTTAGTGTCAATGAGCTACTAGCAAATGGCATAGATGCAAACTCTGGAGAGATCTTAGTAACTGGTGCTACTGGTGGTGTTGGTTCTATTGCTATCTCTATATTGAGCAAACTTGGGTTTAAAGTAGTTGCTATTAGTGGCAAAGAAGATAAGATCGACTTTCTTCAAGAGCTTGGTGCATCTGAGGTTATCTTAAGAAAAGATTTTGATATTGAGAACAAAAAACCGATGATGAAGACAAGGTTTGCAGGTTTAGTAGATACAGTAGGTGGCAATATCTTAGCCGAAGCACTAAAAACTCTAAACTACGATGGAGTTGCAACTTGTTGTGGCTTAAGCTCATCTTTTAGCCTAAACACAAATGTTTTCCCCTTCATACTAAGAGGCATAAGACTTATCGGTATAGACTCTGTCGAGTGTAAGATAGAAAAAAAACTAGCAGTATGGGAAAAGTTTGAAGATGAGTTTAAGATAGACACACTACAAAACATTACAAACGAGATCTCCCTATACGACCTACCTCAAGCTTTTGAAGCCCTACTAGATGCTAAGGCTACTGGAAGATATGTGGTAAAAATATAAAAGAAGTTCTCCCTACACTTCTTTTAAAAAAACAATGCTTTTTTTCTTAAAAGCATTGTTTTCATAAAAAATATGTGCATCTTCTTTTTGAAGGTCTGAAGATAGCACTATATTTTCACACATAGATGTTTTTGCAAAATCGTCTAAATATTTTAACATCTCTTTTGCATAGCCTTTGTTTCTATGCTTTTCATCAGTAACTAGATCATAAACAAATAGATGCCGTTTGTGATAAAGGTTTGTTATGATAGAAACACCTGCATAACTCATAAGCTCGCCTCGCTCTAAAACGCCAAACATCTTATAGTTGATATGTCGCATCTCATATATAAGGTCTTCAAACTCTTTATATGAAAGCTCAACTCTCAACTGTTTTACAAGATCGTAAACTGGATATAACTCTTTTAAACTCATCTCTCTTATTTGCATATTGATATTTTACATAAAACTAAATTACAATATAATAAATAATGCTTTTTTAAACAACTCTTAGCTATAATCGCAAAAATTTCACAAGAGAAACAATCATGGTATCAGTAAATAATTTAATAATGCGTTATGGAAATAGAGTCCTTTTTCAAGATATAAATCTTAAACTTGACCGTCATAAAAGATATGGTCTTATCGGTGCAAATGGCGCAGGTAAAACAACTTTTTTAAACATTTTGAGCGGTAAGCTTGATGAATTTGAAGGCGATGTAAATATAGAAAATGGTCTTAAAGTAGGTGTTTTAGGGCAAAATCAGTTTGCGTTTGAAGAGTACACCATCTTAGATACTGTTCTTTATGGAAACAAAAGACTATATGATGCTATAAAAGAAAAAGAGGAGCTATATGCAAATGGTGACTTTGAAGATGATGCCATAAACAATCGTCTAGCAGACTTAGAGGTTATCTGTGTTGAAGAGGACCCAACTTATGAGTATGATGTAAATATCACTAAAGTTCTTGAAAATGTAGGAATTTCAGCAGATCAAAACCAAGATCTTATGAGTACACTAGATAGTGCCGATAAGTTTAAAGTTTTACTTGCTCAAGTTCTCTATCCAAAACCTGATGTATTGTTTCTTGATGAGCCTACAAATAACCTCGATATTGAGACTATTAGCTGGTTGGAAAATGAACTAAAAAGACATGAGGGAACTATGGTAGTTATCTCTCACGATAGGCACTTTTTAAACTCAGTAGTTACAAATATACTAGATGTTGATTATCAAAAGATTCGTGAGTTTACGGGAACTTATGATGACTGGTATATCGCTGCAAATGTTATCGCAAAGCAGATGGAACTTAACAATGCTAAAAAAGAGAAAGAAAAAGATGAGCTTGAAGCTTTTGTTCGTAGGTTTAGTGCAAATGCATCTAAGGCAAAACAAGCAACTTCAAGACAAAGAAAACTAGATAAACTTGTTATAGAAGATATAAAACCCTCTTCAAGAAGAGACCCAAGTGTAGTTTTTAAGGCAAAAAGAACTATGGGAGATGAGGCTTTAAACCTTGTAAATATTGGGCACTCTTTTGGAGACAATGAAGTTTTAAAAGATATAAGCCTTAAGTTTGACCCAAATGAAAAAGTCGCACTTATAGGTCCAAATGGTGTAGGTAAAACAACTCTACTTAAGATACTTATGGAAGAGATGAAGCCTAGTTCTGGCGAAATCAACTGGGGTGCTACTATAGAAAACTCCTACTTTCCTCAAGACACAGCAGATACTATAAATGGAGATGGAACTCTTTATGACTGGCTTAGAGCATTTGACCCTAAGCGAGATATTGCCGAGATCAGAAACTGTTTAGGTCGTATGCTTTTTAACGGTGAACAGCAAGAAAAGTCAGTTATTAGCATCTCTGGTGGAGAAAAACACAGAATGATGCTCTCAAAGATGATGCTTGAGGGTGGAAACTTTTTAGTTCTTGATGAGCCTTCAAATCACCTTGACCTTGAGGCTATCGTGGCTCTAGGTGAAGCACTTTTTAACTTTAAGGGCAATGTTATTTGTGTTTCTCATGACCGTGAGCTACTAGATGCTTTTGCTTCTCGTATTATTGAGATACATGCCGATGGAAGTTTAACCGACTTCAAGGGAAGTTATGAAGAATATGCAGCTGCTAAAACAAATGGAGAAATTTAAATGAATAAGTATGAAGATTATATAGGTCTAGGAATTGCTGGAAACTTTGCACTTCACTTAGCTCAAGCTGGTGAAGAAAAAGAGTATGTAGATATTATCACCGCCGATGAAGCTGCACCTAAGGGGATGTTTCCTTTTTATCTTCCTAAAGCTGGTAGCTCTAAAGAGATGTTAAATGTTTATCCTGTTTCTAGTGACACACTAAAACTACCCACTCAAGATGTAAATGTGCAGATAGAACCAGAAGTTGCACTAATCTGTGAGCTTAAGTATGTGTATTGTGTACTTTCTACTATCACACCTACACACTTTGGGGCTTACAATGACTGCTCTATCAGAGTAGATGGAGCATCTAAGACTAGCGAGAAAAAAAACTGGGGAGAGGCTTCTAAGGGTCTAAGTGACAAACTCATAGAGATAGATAAGTTTTCAAAAGGTGGCATAATGGACAGCTACTCCATCTGTAGCTTTTTAAAAAGAGATGGGGAGCTAAATGCTTATGGGGAAAATACTGAACTTACAGGGTATAGTTATTTTCATGAAAAGCTATCATCATGGATACTAAACCAGATGAAATCTCAACAAGACTTTGGACCACTTGAAGATATATCCAAATATCTAAGAGAGTGTAACTACCCCTCAAAAGCTATCATAAGTATTGGTGCAACAAGATATACTGAGTATGGCGAAAAAACATTTTTAAAAAAAGATGATGAGATCATAGTAGCACTATATAATAGAGATGATTTTTCACTGTCTCAACTTACACAAAACATAAAAAATGGCTCTTTTGATAAGATAAGCATACTATCTCAAACAGTTATATAAGATGAGCAGAGGCAAGAAACTAGACCTTTTTATAGGTGCAAACATAGACAATGGCTGGGCAGAAGTTCAAGCACCTAAAAAGGAGTCTATTTCTAAAGAGATCCTAGAGCCTTCAAAACATTTTTTATACTTTTCTAAAGAAAAAAGAAGAGGTAAGACCGTAACTATTGTTGGAGAGTTTTTACTATCAAAAGATGACAAAACAGCTACTCTTAAAACCTTGAAAAAAAAGCTAGGTTGCGGGGGAGCTGTTAAAAACAATTTCTTAGAGTTTCAAGGCGAACTAAAAGAGAAGCTAAGACCTCTTCTAGTAAAACTAGGTTTCAGGTTTAAGCTCGGACACTGATGGTGTAGTTGATTCGCTTGCATTTAGATTCGTATAAATAAACTAAGTTATCTAAACCTAAGCATATCTAATTAATAGGGGTTGAGATACCTATTTTAATACAAAAACCCAAACAACCAAAGAGGCAACCTGTTTTTAAAACCAACTTCTATAGCATCTGATGCTACAAATGAATGATCAATATCTTTTATCTGATCAAAGCCTTTGTTTTTACCACCTATCTCAAATCTATATTTCTCATCTACTAAAAAGTCGCCTCTATCAACATAGTAGATTGAGCTATCTACACTCACTTGAGAGGCAAAAAAACTCTCTCTCACTGTGCCGATCTTAGGCTCTAAACAAAGTGAAGAAAAAAGTGTTGTATTGCTTAGATAAAGCTTATCTGGCTTTTGCATAGACTTAAACCTTTTGCCCTCATATACCACATGTCGCAATAGTTCAGCTTTGTGTAGCAACTCAATATATTTGTACAGGGTCACTTTTGATGTACCGACTCGTTTTGCCAATGCTTCAACACTTAGCTCTAGTGGACTTGAAACGCAAATACTCGTTAATAACTTTCGCAAAGTATTGATCTTATCTCCTGTGATATTGTAGATGGAGCCTAAGTCTGTATATAGTATTGTGTTGATTGTATCTAGTACCATCTGAGTATAAGCATCTTTGTTTTGAAAATAAAATGGATAAGCACCTATCTTTAGATACTTTTCAAAATGCTTAAGAACTTTTTGCTCATTTAGCTCTTTCATTATATGGTTTGCAATATCTATATGATCTTGCAAAATATTTTCTATCTTATAGCTTTGGAGTTTTTTATCTAAACTAAGCTCCAAATACTCTTTAAATGATAATATCGGTAGATGATACATGGCATATCGCCTTGTAAAGCTTGGGTTTGTCAGTTTTATAGCACTTGAACCTGAAAATAAAACTTTTATATCTAAAAAATCATAGATGCTTTTTAACTCTTGCTCAAAACCTCTAGCCTCATGAACCTCATCAATAAATATACACTTACCACCATATTTTACAAACTCACTCACAAAATCAAAAAGTGATATATCAGCCATCTGAGGATGATCACACGATATATAAAGTATTTCATCACTTTGTAACTCCAGTGAGGTAGCTATCTGTAAAAGAAGTGTTGTTTTTCCTACACCTCTTGAGCCATATATTCCCCTAAATTTTGAATCACTTTTTTTAAGTTTATCATATAAAAAACGATGATATTTTACATCAATAGTTTCTAGTTTTTTATTTGAAAGTTCAAAAAGTGAGTTTAGTAATTTTTTCATTATCTATCCAATAGTAAAGTCAATTAAACTATTATAGTATAATATAGTTTAAATGTTATCAACTATTATAGTAATAATATAAAAACAACTCCTTAGAGTTTCAAGGCGAACTAAACGAGAAGCCAAGACCTCTTCTAGTATAACTAGGTTTTAGGTTTAAGCTCGGACACTGATGGTGTAGTCGATTCACTTGCATTTGTTGTTATTGTATATCTATCCCTGCCACCACTTTTGGCACTATATAGCATCTCATCTGCACGACTCAACAAAACCTTTTCATCAAGTGCTTCATCTGCTATGCAACAGACTACACCAATAGAGATACTCAAGAATTCATTGACTTTGCTTGCTTCATGTTTTATCTTTATATCTCTAATAGAGTCACATATAGTTTTTGCTAACTTAGCACTGTTTGACTTATCGGTATCTACTAAAATAACACCAAACTCTTCTCCGCCTAGCCTAAACACATAGTCACTTGGTCTATGCAAAGAGCTTTTTAAAACTTTTGCAACACTTTTGAGAGCTAAGTCACCTTTTATATGACCATAAGTATCATTGTACTGTTTAAAAAAGTCGATATCTAACATCATAAAAGTTATAAAAGATTTTGCTCTTTTTGCTCTTTTTAATTCTCTATCATAGATAAAGTTAAAATACCTTCTATTGTGCAAAGTAGTTAAAACATCTGTGTATGATGCATTTTCAAGTTTTTTATTTGCTCGTTGGAGTTTTTTTGTTGTGATTTCTAAGTTTGCATGGTCATTTTGAATACTTTTAAATACATAAAAAGAGATTACTGACACACCTAGTATGGTAAACAGAAGTATTACTCCAACACTAAATATCATCGACTCATATACTTTTAAAAACTTTTTTCGTTCATATTTGGCTACTTTAACCTCATAACTGATTAGTTTTTTTATTGTTTTATGAATATGCTCCATCTCTTGTTCAAAGCTTTTTATAGAAATATTTTTTAAATCATCGCCATTCACTATAGCTTGGAGTATTTTTTTAAAGTAATTATTTGTATCTTCTATTTGAGATGCTGCATATTCTATATATTGCGACTCCTCATCTCTCTTGAAATGCGACTCATAATTTCTCCATTGATAATTAACTTTCATAAGTGCATCTTGAATTTCTGATGAAACTTGAGAGCGGTTTATAGCATCATTTTTTGCTTTATAGATCGTGTTTGTAATGCTACCATGATATATCTGTAGTATTTCGTTGAGTTCTATAACTGGGATAAGTGTACCAAAGTAAAGTGAGTCTAAACTTTTCTTCATCGAGTTGATATTTAATGCTCCTACAGTACCAACTAAAAAAAGACCTATTGTCACTAGTAAAAACAAGAACCATAGTTTACTCCTTAACTTTAGTGCTTCAATAAACCCCATATACTTCCCTTATATTCATATAGTTATAATTTATAGCAATTTTTATACCATTATGCTTAATAAATTTAAATCCAATAAAGTAAAGCAAAAACTTCACAGTTGCTATAGCTCTAGTTTTTTAAATCTTTCATTATTTTATTTTACTCATCTTGTCCATATAAGACTCCAAATCCTCTTTAACAATCTCTTTTAGCCATTGAGGCTCTATCACAAAAATATGAGGTATCCAATATTTAATAATGGGTAGTATCTCCATTTCATGAGTTACTTTTACACCAAACTCCATACTGCCATCGGCTCTTAAGGATTCTACTTTTTGAGTAGGTAGTGGTCTTCGTTTAAAAAACTTAGCACAGGACTTATCTGCAAATAGCCTTACTTCAAAAGGTTCTACGCCTCTTTGAAACCAAACAGATATGGACTCATCGAGAAGAGTATCAAGTTCACCATCTGTTTCAAATATAGTATCTGTTATAGTAGGGTTAGAAATATTTTTAAGATAGTATTTTTTTAAAATATCATCTCTAAGTCCAATCAAATACCAAAAACCCTCAAAATTAACTATCTTAAGTGCTTGTATCGTTGCAGTGTAAATATCGTGTCTTTCATCATCATAGGAGCATCTTACTTCTTTCTTCTCTTTTATAGCAGTTTCAAGAACTTGTATATCCTCAAACCTATCGCTTATATCTTCAATATTGAGTTTTGTATAGATGGGGTTAAAATCTTCATTTTTGATTTTAGACAATAATTTATGTGCTTTTGTAGAAAATTTACCACCAATACTTTGAGTTATCTTTTCAATAATATCAAGAACTATTTCATCTTCTAGTGATTTTGTTTTTTCAACTCTAAAACCATCTTGCATCTTCCATTTTTTGTTTTCTTGATAGATAGGAAAGGAGACAAGTCGTTCATTAAAGTCTCTTTGTATAGTTCTGTCGCTTGTGTTAAACTCTTTAGCTAACTCTTTTACCGAAAGTGCTTCGCCATCATTTAATTTTGATAGTATTACCGTTAGTCTTGTTAAGATTTTATCGTAGTCGTGTTTATATGCCATTGTCCATCACCTTATACATTTATCTTTGTCCTCACAACCCTAGCATCACTTTGATTCCAAATTCAAACTATTAACAAACAATATAGCCTATATTATCTTAATTTATGCATTATCAAAATTTTCTTCTAATAAAAAACATGTTAGCACTCACTTATGAACCTTTATTATTTTCATATAAGTCGAACAGATAAATACAAAAATCAAGATATTTAAAATCACTAAATATCTATATAGAAATAGACGAAAAAAGTTTGGTTTTTTGATATGTTTGGCACTACTACTCTTGCTATTCTTGCTGTACTGTT
This sequence comes from Sulfurimonas sp., assembly GCA_016735225.1. Lineage (GTDB taxonomy): Bacteria > Campylobacterota > Campylobacteria > Campylobacterales > Sulfurimonadaceae > Sulfurimonas. The sequence goes on from JAERRX010000153.1 coordinate 15,164, forward strand.
ATGGTATCATAATTTAATTGGCATACTATCCCCTGATTTTTTGGCAATATCCTTATAAAAAAAGAAGGTGGAGCTTATACTTTTTCCATTGTAGATATTAACAGAATGGATTTCGTTAGAATTGATGGATATGAGGGTTTAGAAAATTTTAACAAACTTTGGGCAGACGAGAGCGACTTAGCGATCATGGCAAAGACTTACACTTCTCTTGAGAGTCTTGATGAGACTAAAGCGATCAAGATAGCCATAGAGTGCGATCGCAAGAACAAAAGAGTAAAGAACTTCAAAAAAAGGCTCAAAGCTAAAAAGTAATCACTAAATTGCACTTGCCACTACTGACTCCTAAAATTTAAATTTGCCATTTTATTAAAATAGACATATTTAAAATCGAATTTTAACTGTCGATATTAGATAACTATTAGTTAATTGATATTTTAGCACCAACCAGATTAATATATCATAAAAACCTGATTGCTAAAATGTTGTTTCAACACCTTCTTATATGGGCAGGTGTAGGCTATGGAGTTTGCGAGTGGAATGCTCTTTGTTGGTGGGCTTGATGGTTTTGTTTATTGTAATGAATAAGTAGTTTATCTCTTATATATAGAAGCTTATTGTTATATCTTGACAACTTTATATCTACTTATTTAAAAGTTGTTATTATTTATATTCAATATTGTTAGCTACCGTATCTTTTTCATATCCAGTAAACAAAATTGTAGCTTTCACATAGTTCGCACTAACTGATTTATCCGTTGTTGTTCCCCAAATAATGTCAGATTCATCATGAGCATTTTCATCTATTATCTCCATAGCTTCGGCAATTTCCATAATAGGCAAATCAGGGTGAACTACAAAATGTATCAACATGCCTGATATTTTATCCATCAAACTATAATCCAAAGATGAATTTTCTATTGATAGCTTTATGGCTTGGGTTGCTGAATTTTTACCCTCATATTCACCAATGCCACTAAATGCTTTACTGCCATGACTCATAATGACTTTTAAATCATCAAAATCAAGGTTTATATCATTATCTCCACTCGATAAAACTACTCCAAGCATTCCTTTTATTGATTCTTTTATTTCATTGCTAAACTCTGTATTATCTATATATGTATATAGCTCTTTTTTGTCTATATTAGCATTTGATTCTGTTACTTCAAATATTTCCATTATAACTCTCCTGATACATAATCTTTTAATTTTCTACCTATTTTTGGAGACTTCAGTTTTTTTAATACCTGAGTCTCTATCTGTCTTACTCATTCCCTTGTAATACCTAATATTTTTGCTATCTCTTCTAGTGTGTAATCACCACTTTTTATTGATCTCTTTTATCCCTCCGTTTTAAATATATATATAATATAAGCTTAATCTCGCCATTAATCATAAGTATTAGACATGTTAGCTAAATAGTGTGTCATTAAACTTTTATTGTCATCACTATTTTTTGAAGTAGTTTTACTTTGCTCAGGAAGAGTATTTTTAAACTTAAGATAGCCCTCTAGTAATCCAAGGATATTTTTCTTACCAACTGGATTTTGAGAATGCACCTTATATTTAAAATCAGATGGTAGCTTGTAGGTGTTGTTTAGATCGCTATCAACTATCCATTTTGCTAAGTCATAACCACTTTTTAATAGATTAGTATCCTCATCTTCTCCTAAATCATGGTCAAAAGATATGAAGTTTGGAATACCATGTTTTTTAATTATTGAAACAGCTTCTTCATAGTTTCTAACTATAAAATCAAACTCTTCTGTTGGAGTTCTAAGGTCATCTAAATACATTTTCATAAGCTTTGCCTCCTTTCTCATAAATAAAAGTCTTTTTTTATTTTCAAGACCACTCTTTGATAAATAATCATTTAGTTTTTGTTCCAATCTTTTATCTATCTCCTGTCGTCTCTCCCATTCAATCCTACTTTTATCATAAAACTCTTCTGTTTTTCTTATATGCTTTTTTATGTAATATAAAACTATAAAAGTTATTACAGCATCAATTATGAGATGTGTTATTAACTCAGAACTCATGATGCTAAAACCCCATAACATTCTCATTGGATTTATTCTTAACAGCTACCCCATCTTCAAGTCTTTTTATAAAGTCCTTAATATTATCAATAGATCTAAACCTATTTTGTCTCCCCACTGCTGCAAAATCCCCTGGAGTTAGCTCTTTTAAATTTTGAATCTCTTGTTTGAACTCTTTAGCAACCTTAGGCAATTTTAAACTCTTAGAAAACTCTTTAAACATCTTCCAAGCTTGTTCTGGTTTTAAATACTCAAACTCTAACTTCAAATCGAACCGTCTTAAACTAGCACGATCTAGATTATCCATTAAGTTAGTAGTTGCTATAAAAACTCCATCACTGACTAGCATCTAAAAAAGCTAATATTGTATCTTTAGCCACATAATCATCTTTATCAATAAACTCTCTATGACCACCAAGATTTATGATTATACGGAGTATCCGAAGTGATGCTTTATCAATAAGTCTCTTTTGAATTAATTGTGATTTATCAAAATCTATCGCTGTATTAACAGTTTTTCTTCTTTTTCTTTGTCTCATGTAAAACTCCTCTAATGTTATAGAAGAAGTATAAGATTATATATAGACAGCTTTATATCTGGATATATCTAAGCCTAAGACCTACACTTTAAATATATATTAATTTATGATTTTAATTGTCGCCAATCAAGAAGGAAGACACAGGTTGATGGTGAATAAGGATTTTGGAAAAGTTATCTTGGTAAATTGGGGTGCTATAAGGTGGGATTAGAAATTTTTGTAAACTAAACTTATAAATATGATATAATATCCATTAAGAAAAAAACAAGACCATTTAAGGATTCAACATCAAATATTTCATCTTAAGCATACTGTTCTCAAGCCTACTGTTTTCAGCACAAAAACAAATCATTCTTGGAAGTTTTTTAATCCCAAGCAATGCCGTCAACGATCTAAAAAGGCTTGAAAAATATATAGCTAGTGACAAAAAGTTAAAAGAACTTATAGAGATAAACTCACTAAAAGCGGAGTCTAGCACAATTGGAAAGTATCGTGTAGTCGCTATTTTACCTTTTGATAACTACAAGCAACTACTCAGAACATTGATCTCTCTTGAAAAATACTATGATGATGCTTATGTTTTAGACTACCCCTCAAAATCTCAAACACTTAAAAAAGAATTTCCACTTACTGAAGTTAAAAGTAAAGAGGAGGTTCTTGAAAAAGAGCTTACAGAAGAAGAAATTTTAGAAAAAGAGATTGCAGAGGAAGAAGTTCTCGAAAAAGAGATTGCCGAAGAAGAGGCTCTTAAAGAAGAGATTGCAGAGAAAGATATTCTTAGAGAAGATATTTCCAAAGAGGAAGTTCTCAAAGAAGAGGAAGTTCTCAAAGAAGAGGTAGCCGAAGAAGAGGTTCTTAAAGAAGAGATTATCGAAAAAAAAGAAAAAGTTAAAAACAATTACTTATTAGAAATTTCATTAGGAATAATATTTTTATCACTTATAGCTTATGCAGCTTATAGAATAAGAAAAAAGTATATAAGTCTTTGATAAATGAGACAATTAATATCAATCTGTAATTAATGAAAATGTCATAGGTAGAGTTATTTTTAACTCTTCTTTTGGCTTTGGAAACTCTCCCGATAGATCTTCTATAGTTTTTACAGCAGCTCTACTAAGTATTTTGCTTTGTGATGATATAACTTTTATAGAGTGAACACTAGCATCTATAGAAAGAGTAAACTCTATATTGACCTCTCCTGTTATGCCCCTTTCTCTAGCTCTTCTAGGGTAGTACAAATTTTCTTGCAAAACTCTTTGTATCTCCTGTACATATCTATCTTTAACTCTTTTTTGCTTAGTCACACTCTCTTTTATTGGGATATCTTTTGCTCCTACTGCTTCCATAGCTTGAACAACTTTTAGCTCTTTTTTTTCAACAATATCGGGTTTTTTTACAGTCACTAACTTTTGTTCTGTATTTTTTTTGATTGTTATTTTTGGTTTTGGAACTTGCTTTCTCTTTTTCTTTGCTCTTGGTACCTTCTTTGCTCTTAGTACTTTCTTTATTTTTGGTACCTTCTTTATTTTTGGCTTTTGTTTTGGTTTTTGTTTTGAAACTTCTTTGATAGCTTGCTCTTTATTTACAACATTGCATAGTTTGATGCAAACCTTATTGCTAGAGTCTATTTTATTAACTATTGGAATATTCTTATATATAAAAAATAGTGATGTGAGCAAAATAATATGCAGAATAATAGATAAGAAAAATGAGCTTTTATACCTAATCATAAGATAGATAATAACAAACTATATGTTACATAAGTGTTAAGGGAGTTAAAAGTATTTAATATTACCCCTTCTTGAGGGGTAATGTAGATTGGAACTATGCAGTTTTTATACTGCTTCGTTGTCAGTTTCACCTGTACGAATACGAATAATTTGCTCTATATCACTAACAAATATCTTACCGTCACCTATCTTACCTGTTCTAGCAGCTTCAACAACTGTGCTAGTTACATTATCAACCATATCATCATTAACAACGATATCCATTTTGATTTTTGGTAAAAAATCTACCACATATTCCGCTCCACGATAAAGCTCACTATGACCTTTTTGACGACCATAACCCTTAACTTCGCTAACAGTCATTCCCTCTATGCCAATCTCTGCTAGTGCATCTTTTACATCTTCTAGCTTAAAAGGTTTGATTATTGCTTCTACTCTTTTCATAATATTACTCCAAATTAAATTTTAGTATTTTAGCCACATATTGTGGCTAAAATAAACTTTATATATTAAGTGTTTTTTCACCATGTACAGTTTCGTCAAGTCCACGTGATTCTGTTTCTTCATCAACTCGTCCACCACCAGTAAGTGCTGAAGATACATAAAATACGATAGCTGTAGCTATAGCAGAATATACTATTGTCAAGCCTATTGCTGAAAATTGAGAAACTAGTTGAGAACCCATATCGTAATTTTCTGCCATTGCATAGTCAGATATAAAGATAGCAGTAGCAACTGAACCCCAAATACCAACAAGACCATGAATCCAAAATGCATCTAAAGAATCATCAACTTTAAATATACTTTTAAGTTTAGAGACACCATAAAAACCAAGTGCACCACCGACAAGACCTATGATGATAGCACCCTCAACTCCAGCAGACCCAGCAGCAGGAGTTATAGCGACTAGCCCAGCAACAGCACCAGAAGCACCACCAACTAGAGTAGCTTTTTTATAAACTATCCATTCTACAATTATCCAACCGATAACACCAAGTGATGCAGCAACATTTGTTACAAGAAATGCAGAACCAGCAACACCATCAGCAGCAACTTCAGAACCAGCATTGAACCCAAACCAACCAAACCATAGTAAAGCAGCTCCAAGAACAACTAAAATAGGAGAAAAAGGTTTAAGAGCAACTTTGCCATAATCTTTTCGTTTTCCAAGTATCATAGCCACTACAAAACCAGCAACACCAGCATTTAAGTGAACAACAGTACCACCAGCAAAGTCCATTTCACCAAAGTTTAAAGTAGTAGAGTTACCACTCCATGCCCAGTGAGTAATAGGTGCATAAACAGCAACAACCCATAAAGCAGCAAATATGATAAAAGTTGAAAACTTAACTCTTTCTATCATAGAACCACTTGCGATTGCTACTGCAATTGCTGCAAATGTTCCTTGAAATGCTACAAAAAGTAACTCTGGAATAGTTCCAGTTAAACTTTTATCAGTGATTCCAGATAACATTACTTTACCTGTTCCTATAAGGTCTCCATCACCAAAAGCGATAGAATAACCGACTATAACCCATACTAAAGTTCCAACAGCATAAGCAGCTACACTCATACCCATTGTGTTTAATACATTTTTACCTCTTGTAAGACCGCCATAAAAGAGTCCTATACCAGCAGGAGTCATCAACATTACAAAAGCCGTAGCCACCAACATCCAAGCAGTGTCACCACTATTTAGAGAGTCTTCAGCAAATGCAAAAGTAGGCAATGCTAATAGAGCGAGTAAATATTTCTTCATCATTTATCCTTAATAATTGAACTAATAATATTATACAGTTTATCTATAAGGAGCTATCAAGAAACTGATTAATTTTTAAGCAGTTTTAGATTTAGTTATACTTTCAAAAAAAAAGAGAGACTATGAACAAAGAGAGACAGGGTGAACTACTGATGCTAGGCATCACATTGCTTGAGAGTTGGTTTCCAATATTTAGTATATCTGCTATGAAATATATTGGTGCCTTGCATACATACTTATACTCCCTTATCATAGCTTTTGTCTTTTTTATATTGCTTATGTTTAGAGGAAACAAGTTTGCTGAGCTTAAAAATAGAGATGCATACAAAGACCTACTTTTAACTACATTCTATATAACCACTCTATTTACTTTTGTATTTATCGGTATGCAATATACAAGTGCTGGAAATGTTGCAGTCATCATTATGCTACAACTTTTGTTTTCCTATATTTACTTCAATTTATTTGGCAAAGAGAAAATAGATGCATTGCATCTAGTTGGTATTTTTTTTATGGGAGCTGGGGCTTTGGTGATTCTTTTTCCTGATGAGTTTAGCTTCAACAAGGGTGACTTACTTATACTTTTGGCATCGATGATTGCCCCTTTGGCAAATTTTTATCAAAAAAAAGCTCGAAAATTTTGTTCTTCTGAAACTATTTTAGGCTTTAGAACTTTAGTTGGGCTTCCCTTTATATTTATACTTGCTATAAGTTTTGAACCTAGTGTTGATTATGAAAACTTTATTTTAGCACTTCCATATCTGCTTTTTATAGGAGTTGTTATCTATGTTGTTTCTAAGATAATGTGGATAGAAGCCCTTCATAGAATATCTATAACAAAAGTATCGGCTATGATGGGTCTAGTACCTATGATGACACTATTTTTTGCCTACCTATATTTAGATGAAGTACCCCAGATGCGACAACTACTTGGAGTCCTTCCTATTGTAATAGGTGGATACTTACTTACTAAACCTAGTTCAACTTAAGGTAATACTCAAGGATATTAAGATACTATATATAAAAATATTTTACTAGGTGTATTAATGAGTGATTTGCTAAATAATGATGAAATTCAAACCATAAACATTGAGGAAACTCTTCAAAACAGTTATCTTGACTATTCGATGAGTGTGATTGTAGGTCGTGCGTTACCAGATGTTCGTGATGGACTAAAACCAGTTCACAGAAGAATTTTATATGCTATGGACAAGCTAAGTCTATCTCATGGCTCAAAGTTCAAAAAGTCAGCTCGTATAGTTGGTGATGTGATTGGTCAGTACCACCCACATGGAGACAACTCAGTTTATGATGCTCTAGTTCGTATGGCTCAAGACTTCTCGATGAGGATGCCTTTAGTGGATGGTCAAGGAAACTTCGGTTCTGTTGATGGAGATAGTGCAGCAGCTATGAGATATACAGAAGCTCGTATGACCAAATATGCAGGAGAGATGCTTAAAGACTTAGATAAAAACACTGTAAATATGACAGATAACTATGATGGTACTACCAAAGAGCCAGAGGTTATGCCTGCTCGTGTACCAAACCTTCTTATAAACGGCTCATCAGGTATCGCTGTTGGTATGGCTACAAATATCCCACCTCACAACCCAAGAGAGATACTTGAGGGGCTTAAAGCACTTTTGGCAAACCCCGATATATCTCTTGTCGAGATTATGGAACACATTAAAGCACCCGACTTTCCAACAGGTGGTATCATCTTTGGTAAAAAAGGCATAATGGATGCTTATGAAAGTGGTCGTGGTCGCATAAAAGTTCGTGCAAAAACTCACATAGAACAAAAGGGTAAAAAAGAAGTTATAGTTATTGATGAGCTTCCATATCAAGTAAATAAGTCTCGCCTAATTGAAAATATAGCAAACCTAGTAAAACTCAAGATGATAGATGGAATTTCTTTAGTTCGTGATGAGTCAGACAGAGATGGAATGAGAGTCACAATAGAGTTAAAAAAAGATACTATGAGTGAGATCATTCTCAACAACCTTTTCAAACAAACAAGCATGCAAACTACTTTTGGTATCATTATGCTTTCTATACTAAACCAAGAACCTAGAATATTTGGAATCATAGAGATTTTAAAACATTTTATAAATCACCGTAAAACTATCATTATTCGTCGTACAATTTTTGACTTAGAAAAAGCAAAAGCAAGAGCTCACATATTAGAAGGTCTTAAAAAAGCTATAGATATTATTGATAAGGTCATAAAAACTATTCGTGCTTCATCTGATGAAGAAGATGCTAAAAACAACTTAGTTTCTGAGTATGACTTTTCTGAAGTCCAAGCAACAAGTATTGTTGCGATGAGACTAGGGCGACTTACTGGTCTTCAAATAAAAAAGATAGAAGAAGAACTCGCAGAACTAGTAACATTTATAGAGTACCTAGAGTCAATTTTAAAAAGTGAAGATATTCTTCATGGTATTATAGATGAAGAGTTTGATGAAGTTTTAGCTACTTATGGCTCAAACGAAAGAAGAACTGATATAGAAGATGATTATGATGATATAGATATAGAAGACCTCATACCAAATGAACCGATGGTAGTTACTATTACTCACAGAGGTTACATCAAGCGTGTTCCACTAACATTATATGAAAAACAAAAACGAGGTGGAAAAGGAAAAACTGCTGTTACTACTTATGAAGATGATTTTATAGAAAACTTCTTTACTTGTAACACCCATGATACCTTGCTTTTTGTTACAGACCGTGGTCAGCTTCACTGGTTAAAAGTTTATCGTATTCCTGAGGGAAGCAGGATAGCAAAAGGTAAAGCAGTGGTAAATCTCATAAACCTTGTTGCAGATGAAAAGATATGTTCTGTTATACCGACAACAGACTTTAGCGAAGATAAAGGTCTTGTATTTTTCACTCAAAAAGGAATAGTAAAAAGAACAAAACTAAGTGAATTTTCAAATATCAGAAGCAATGGAGTGAGAGCTATAGTTCTTGATGATGATGATACTTTGATAACGGCAAAAATAGCAAGTCAAGATGTTAAGTATCTCTTTATAGTTACAAAACTAGCACAATGTATCAAGTTTGAGATAGAAAAAACAAGAGAACAGGGTCGTAGCACTCGTGGTGTTAGAGGCATCAAGTTTAAACATGATGATGATGTAGTTATAGATGCTAACATCATAGAAAACGATAAACAAGAGATTTTGATCATTGCTGAAAAAGGTATCGGAAAAAGAACAGATGCTGGCGAGTATCGACTTACCAATCGTGGTGGTTCTGGTGTTATAGCTATGAAGATGACTACAAGGACTGGTAAAAATATCGTAGGTTGTCTTATGGTAGATGAAAAGATGGATATGATGGCTCTTACAAAAGCTGGCAAGATGATAAGAGTAGATATGCAAACTATATCTAAGTCAAGCAGAAATACTTCTGGTGTATATATAGTAAAAGGTGATGAAGTTGCAAGTGTTTCCCGTTGCCCTAAACAGCCAAAAGAGGATGAAGAAAATGAAAGTGAACAAGAATAAACTAAGTTGGAATAGTATTTGCTTTAGTAAAATATAAAATACAATATGCACTATTTGTGTATTTAAAAAGGGATAGACCATGAAATATTTTCTACTTTTAGTAGTTATGCTAAGCACTACCTCGCTAATGGCAGAAACTGTCATAAGCTCTAAAAAGGCAAACCCTCTTGAGGAAAAAGTTTCTTCAATAGAAACAGATATTTCTTCAATAGAAACAGATATTTCCAAGTTGCAAACAGTTGTAAGTAGCAACAAAAAGATACTTAGTAAAGCTTCAGATGTTCGCATCAGTGTGGTTGGGCAAGGAGTTGCTCCAATGAATACCTTTTCACCTGCTCAAGCCTATGCGCTATCAAAAAGAGCAGCAACTGCAGATGCATATAGACTTATAGCTGAAAAAGTTAAGGGTGTGTATATTGAAGGTCAAGACTTAGTTAAAAATATGATGGTTAAGAGATCTACAGTTCGTACTTCTGTTCAAGCGATGGTTAGAAATGCTAATGTTGTTGAAACTACTTTTAAAGATGGTTTATGCGAAGTAGAGATGGAAATAGTTCTATCACATGCACAGTTTGCACAGTAGTCTTACTTATACTACTTAACTCTTTAGCCCTTAATGCTAAAGAGTTTCTTATATCTTATAGGTATATAGTAAGAGATGCTATACTTTATAATGAAAAACTATCTATATCTGCATCTATGAAAAAATGTCAAGGGAAACCCTACAATCCTCTAATTTTGCCTAGTTATGGCGATGATAATATTCAACTTACAATAGAAAAAAATTTTGAAACTTTCTTAGACTATATATATAAACTAGGACTAGATGTAAGACATAGTAGTCTCACTAAAAATGCTCAAAATAGTTCTACTACCATACTTACTCTTAAAACAACTTGCTTCAAAGTCGATATTAATGAAAATTTTGCTAAAATTGCACCTTTAAAATAAGGAAAGCAAAGTCGTGAAAATTGCAATAGTTGAAGACGATATAAATATGAGAAAATCTCTTGAAATCGCTATGAGTGACTATAAAGAGTTTGATGTCCTAACATTTAAAAACCCCATAGATGCCTTAAAAAAACTTGATGATAGTTTTGATCTGATAATCACAGATATAAATATGCCTAAAATGGACGGAATAGAGTTTATAAAAGAGCTAGATGGTAGATATGAAGTCATCATAATGACAGGAAATGCAACACTCACAAGAGCCATCGAGTCAATACAACTAGGTGTAAAAGACTTTTTGCTTAAACCTTTTGATGTTGATGACTTAGTATCAGCCATAAAAAGAGAAGCTAAGATACAAAAAGTGCAAAAGTCTGTTACTAAAGCATCTAAAAAAACAGATGGGTTTTTAGGAACATCTGAGGCACTAACTAAAGTTATAAAGATCGCAGATAAGGCTTGCAAAACAGATGCTAGCATACTTCTTTTAGGTCAAAGTGGAGTAGGAAAAGAGGTTTTTGCTTCATATATACATAAAAATTCACCAAGAGCAAAAAAACCTTTTATCGCTATAAATATGGCAGCAATTCCTGAAAACCTCATAGAAAGTGAGCTGTTTGGCTTTGAAAAAGGTGCTTTTACAGATGCAAGTGAAGCAAAGGCTGGACAGTTTGAACTAGCAAATGGTGGAACACTTTTTTTAGATGAGATAGCAGAGATGCCTTATGGTGTTCAAGCAAAACTTCTTAGAGCCTTGCAAGAAAAAGAGATACGAAGACTAGGTTCTTCTAAGAGCATAAAGATAGATATCAGAGTCGTTTCTGCTACAAATGCAGATATTTTAGAAAAGATTGACAAGGGAGAGTTTAGAGAAGACTTGTATTATCGGCTAAATACAATTCCCATAAATATTCCACCACTAAAACAAAGAAAAGATGAGATTTTACAGATCGCAGATGCTATGAGTGAGATCAACTCTAAAAAGTATGGCTTTGAGTCAAAAACTTTTAGTAAAGAAGCAAAAGAACTACTCTTATCATACGACTGGCCAGGAAATATACGAGAGCTTATTTCAGTAGTTGAAAGAGCGGTGATATTGAGCGAAGCACAAGAAATTTCAGCAGATGAACTTTTTTTGCAAAATAAAATAAAATAAAATAACATAAAACAAGGAAAAAATATGTCAAAAAAATATAATTTAGCAATAGTTGGTGCCAATGGTGCAGTAGGTGAAGAGATACTAAGAGTTTTACAAGAAATCGATTTTCCATTAAACAACTTAATCCCTCTTGCAAGTAAAAGAAGTGCTGGAAATACAGTTTTATTTCATGGAAAAGATATAGTTATAAAAGAATTAACAAACGAAGTTTTTGAACAAGAAAACATCGAGATAGCTCTTTTTAGTGCTGGTGGAAGTGTTACAGAGGCGTTTGCTCCTGCTGCTATAAGAGCTGGGACAGTTGTTATAGACAATACTTCACATTTTAGAATGGACAAAAATGTCCCCCTAGTAGTTCCAGAGGTCAATCCTGAGGATATCTCTTTGTGGAGAAAAACAGGAATCATCTCTAACCCTAACTGCTCAACTATCCAAATGGTTCAAGCACTAAAGCCTTTAGATGAAGCTTATGACCTCATAAGAGTAGATGTCAGTACTTATCAAGCAACTTCTGGTGGTGGAAAAACAGCGATGGAAGAGCTAGTAACTCAGATGCAAGACTTCTTTTCTTTTAAACTAGAAGATGCAGAGCATAAAGCCTTTCCTCATCAAATAGCTCTAAATGTCATACCTCAAATCGATGTTTTTATGGAAAATGGCTACACAAAAGAAGAGATGAAAATGGTAAATGAAACAAGTAAAATAATGCACAAAGATATAGAAGTAAGTGCAACTTGTGTTCGTGTTCCAACACTTCGTGGTCATGCAGAATCTTTAACACTAACTTTTGGCTCTGATGTAGATGCTAACGAAGCAAGAGAGGTTTTAGCAAAAGCTCCAAACATTGTTATACTAGATAAACCAGAAGAAAGTTTATATCCTATGCCTGCAACTTGTATAGATATGAACGAGACTTTTGTTGGTCGTGTTAGAAATGATCCATACAGAAAAAATATGCTTCATCTGTTTATAGTTGCAGACAACCTTAGAGTAGGAGCAGCAACAAATGCTGTTAGAATTGCTCAAAAATGGGTAGAGATGGAAGGCGAAAAATAACAATGTTTTATAGAAGTTATTTTATATGTTAAAAGTGAGTAAATAGTGATAGATGCAAGAACCAATTTTAATTTAGGGAGGCACTAAATGCCTAGTCGTAAAATATTCGTAGATGCTTGTTTGGGCAAAGAAACTCCATATACTCCAGTTTGGATGATGAGACAAGCGGGTCGTTACTTACCAGAGTATATGGCGATAAGAGCGGAGGCTGGAGACTTTTTAAACCTTTGTCACAACCCTAAAAAAGCTTGTGAAGTTACACTTCAACCTATCGATATTGTGGGTGTAGATGCTGCTATACTATTTAGTGATATTCTCGTAGTTCCTGATGAGATGGGAATGGACTTGAGCTTTGTAAAGGGTGAGGGTCCTAAGTTTAGCGACCCCATCAAAACTGAGGCTGATTTAGACAGGCTTATAGGTGGTGATGAGGCAGCCAGTAAACTTAGCTATGTTTTTGAGACTATAAAACTTATAAAAAAAGAGTTAAGTGAAGATATTGCACTCATAGGTTTTACAGGCTCACCTTGGACTCTAGCAACATATATGATAGAGGGAGAGGGTACAAAAACTTATAATATTTGTAAGAAAATGATCTACACTAACCCTACTCTACTACATAATATCCTTGCAAAAGTCACAGAAGTTGTAAAGCTATATATGGAAAAACAGATACAATCAGGCATCGATGTAGTACAGATATTTGACTCTTGGGCAGCGGCGATAGAGCCTTCAATGTATGATGAGTTTTCTTGGAAATATATGCTAGAAATTGCTGAGTATTTAAAAGAAAAATATCCTCATATACCTATAATTATCTTTCCAAAAGGCATACCTTCATTTTTAGATAAAGTTTATGGTAATTTTGATGTATTTGGTGTTGATTGGTCAACTCCTATGGAGTTGGCAAAGGAAAAACTTGGAGACAAGTATGTCCTTCAGGGAAATATGGAACCATGTAGGCTCTACTCAAAAGAGATGACAACAAAAAGTGTACAAGATATACAAGAGATCATGGGAACTTCAAGGCATATATTTAACTTAGGACATGGAATACTTCCAGATGTACCAGTAGAAAATGCCATACACTTTGTCAAAGAGTGTCAAAGAGTTAGTAAAAAGTAGCATAGATGCAGACAATTTTTGGTCCTATAAACTCAAGAAGGTTCGGCACCTCTTTGGGTATAGACCTCTCCCCTGCCCTTAAACAGTGCAACTTTGACTGTCTATACTGTGAACTAGCACCAACCTCAACAGTAGATGCACAGACCCATAGTGTCTTGCCTAAACAGATCATAAGTGATCTAAAACAACACTTAGACTCTAAGATAGATGTGATAACTATAACAGCCAATGGAGAACCAACACTCTATCCTCACCTACTTGAGCTAATAGATAGCATAGATGCTATAAAGAAAAACACTCAAACACTCATACTCACAAACAGTGCAACACTTGTAGATGCAAAAGTCTTTAAAACACTTTTAAAACTAGACCAAGTTAAACTATCACTAGATGCGATAAGCGATGATGTTTTTAAAAAAATAGACAGACCTCATAAAAACATAGATATAAAAGATATTATAAAAAAAGTACAAGAGTTTAGCCAAGTTTTTAAGGGCAAGCTTTTTATTGAGATACTATTTGTTCACGGCTTAAACGACACAAAAGAGGAGATACAAAAGCTAAACGATACCTTAGTAAATATCAAAGCTTCTAGGGTTGATATAGGAACCATAGACAGACCTCCAGCTTATCCTGTAGTTGGCTTAAGCTATAAAGAGCTACATGAGATCTCACTGCTCTTTGATAGCTCAATCCCTATACATATAGCATCAAGAGTTCATGCAGAACCTAACAATAGCACATATAGCGATAAAGATATTTTAAATACCCTAGACAAAAGACCACTCACGATGCAAGACATAAACTTACTCTTTGATGAGGGAAGTAAAAAACGGCTAAACTCACTCATAAAAAACTCTAAAATAGTAAAAAAAGTAGTTGGAAATTTAGAATTTTTCATACCAGACACAAATCTTAAAAGAAAACTTCAAAAGTAGCTTAAAAACCTTGACTTTTACTCATCTCTTAAGTATAATTTCGGCTCATTAATAATCCGGATTAGCTCAGCGGTAGAGTAGGTGACTGTTAATCACTTGGTCGCTGGTTCGAATCCAGCATCCGGAGCCATACTTAAGCCCCCCCAAATAAACTTTAAAACACTTTCGGTTTTACTACACTAAAGTTTTTGTCTCATTATTTTGGTAAAATCAAAGATTTGATAAATGTTATATTTTAACAAGAACAATTATTGTAAAATATTCATTAAATATCTATATTGGAAGATAAATGATAAAAAAATCATACATACCTGGTCAAAGAGTAATTATTCGTGATGCACAATGGACAATACGAAAAGTTGAGATTTTAGCTGATGATGGATATGAATTAACTTGTGATGGTTTCTCTAGCTTCATTAAAGGTAAAGAGGCTATTTTTCTCACTACTTATGAGAGTAATATCCAAATTATAGACCCCAAAGAAACAAAACTCATCATAGATAAATCTAGTAACTTTACAAGGTCTCTACTTTACATGGAGTCACTACTAAAAGATGTAGTACCAACTGACAACAAAATTCATAGAGCTTCCAAAGCAGCAATAGATACTGTTCCCTACCAGTTTGAACCAGCACTACAAGCACTAAATCAACCACGACAAAGAATACTTATGGCAGATGCTGTTGGTCTTGGTAAAACTATTGAGGCAGGTATCCTTGCAACTGAACTTATTAAAAGAGGTAAAGGTAAGCGTATTCTTGTTCTAGCTGTTAAAAGTATGCTAACTCAGTTTCAAAAAGAGTTTTGGAACCGTTTTTCTATTCCTCTTACTAGGTTAGATTCTCAAGGTATTGCTAGAGTAAGAAATAAAATCCCTGCAAATATGAATCCATTTTTTTACTA
Source organism: Sulfurimonas sp. (assembly GCA_016735225.1). GTDB lineage: Bacteria > Campylobacterota > Campylobacteria > Campylobacterales > Sulfurimonadaceae > Sulfurimonas. Next base: position 30,878 of record JAERRX010000153.1, read on the forward strand.
CGATAGATCTATCATCTCTATAGATACCTTAAAGCAAGAAGCACTTTACCGTTCATACATAGAAGAGTCTTACTGGGATATTATCATCATTGATGAAGCTCACAATGTTGCAGATAGAAATAGTGGCTCTCAAAAATCCAAACTAGCAAAACTAATAGCTTCAAGATGCGATACTCTGATGATGCTCTCCGCAACTCCACACGATGGTAAAGCTCAAAGTTTTGCATCTCTTTTAAATATGCTTGACCCTACCGCTATTGCAAACCCTAAAGATTATGACAGAGCTGATTTTGAAGATAAAAAGCTAGTGATAAGAAGATTTAAAAAAGATATTGCAGATCAAGTGAGTGATGAGTTTAAAACAAGAGAAGTTTTCACCATAGACTCTAAGGCAAGCACACAAGAAGAAGCAGTATTTGAATATATCTCAAACATAAGTTTTCAGTCAATAGATAACAAAAAAAGAGAAGCAAGTGAACTCTTTAAAACCACACTCACCAAATCACTCCTCTCCTCCCCTATAGCTTGCATAGAGTCTATAAAAAACAGAATTAAAAAAGTAGAAGAAGTAGAAGAAGATTACTCTAATGACATAGATACTCTTAGTCTTTTACTTGATAAGCTAGAAGATATAGATGAGTCTAGCTTTTCAAAATACAACAAGCTACTTGAACTGATCCAAAAGCAGATGAAGTGGAAAAAACTCCCAAACGATAGAATAGTTATCTTCACAGAGCGTATCAAAACACTAGAGTTTTTAAAAGAGCATCTTCAAAAAGACCTAAAACTAAAAGATGATGCCATAGTAACTATGACAGGTTCTACAATGAGCGATATAGATATAAACAAAGTAGTAGAAGATTTCGGTCAAGAAAACTCCAAAGTAAGGCTTCTCATAGCTACAGATGTAGCAAGTGAGGGGATCAACTTGCACTATCTATCTCACAGACTTATCCACTTTGATATTCCATGGTCACTTATGACTTTCCAACAGAGAAATGGTCGTGTAGATAGATATGGTCAAGAACAAAACCCTGAGATCTATTATATGCAAACACTCTCTCAAGATACAGAGTTCAAAGGCGACAATAGAATCTTAGAAATCCTTATACAAAAAGAGAAACAAGCCTATCAAAATATTGGCGATCCATGTGCTTTTTTTAATCTATACAATGAAAAAGAGGAAGAAAATATAGTAGCCCAAGCTATGAATAGCGGTAAAGATGCCGATGAGTTTTCTCAAGAACTGGATGAAAATGCCAAAGAGGTTGAATTTGACTGGTTATCAAGTCTCAATGAAACACAAGATGATGAAAAGCCCTCTGTGTATGATAGCATCGTAAAATCAAGTTCATTTTATGAAGATGACCTAAAGTATGCCTCAAATGCTCTTCGTTTTTTACAAGAATCAAACAAGATAGGTTCAGGATTTAAAGCCAATGATATTAGATTTGAAGATGATCGCATTGAGATACATGCAAGTGACTTAGAAGATTTAAAGTATAGGTTTAAGATGCTACCTCGTGAGGTTATTCCTAAAGACTGGCACTTTAAGCTTACAAATGATTTGAAGATTATAAACCAAGAGATTAAAAACTCCAGAAAAGATGAATCGGCATGGTCAAATATTCACTACCTTTGGGAACAGCATCCACTCCTAGAATGGATAAAAGACAAGCTTTTGAGTAACTTTGACAGACTTCAAGCACCAGTACTAAAGCTAAATACATTAGCCAATGATCAACTCATATATATCATAAGCGGACTCATTCCAAATAAAAAAGCACAACCAGTGATTAACCAATGGATAGGTGTAGAGTTTAAAAACAACCAGTTTAAATCAATCCTTACTTTAGAAGAAGTGTTTGAGCAAACACAGATAGCTTCTAAACAGTTTCCAAACAGTGCAACAGATTATGACCTGTCAGCTGTGCAAAATAATCTAAGTGTAGCTATAAAAGAGTCTATTAAACATATTCAAAAACAAAGAGATAAGTTTGAGACAAACCTTATTACAAAGTTTCTTGAGTATGAAGAGGAGTTAAACAGACTAAAAGAGAGGCACTTAGGGCAGTTAAAACTTGAGTTTAACCAAGAGTCAAAGAGACTTGAAAAACAAAGAGAAGTAGAGAAGATATTTAAAGATTACCACCAATGGATAAAGGATTCTATGGAGATAGAGAGTGAACCGTTTATACAGGTAATAGCAGTTTTAAAAGGGAGTGAGTCATGAACCTAGTAGGCATTGTTAATGAAAATGAATTTTACACAAACCACTACCTAAGCGAGATATTTGAAGGCGATATAAAAGACCAGATCAGCTCATGGCAAGAAAAAGAAAATGAAAGTGATAGATATAAAACTCCTTTTAAAAGGTTACGAGGTGTAGGAGCAAACTATTTAGAGCTATTGAAAAGTCTATCTAAAAAAAACAATAGCACTCAAGATAAGCTCCAATCATCAAGAGCCTTTTACAAAATAGTTTTAGACATATTGGGTTATAAGTTCTCATACACTACAAAAGAGTGTGATGAATTTTCTATCCCCCTTATTGCTCAAGTAGATAAAAATGATGGTAGTCCCTATCTTTGGATAGTAGAGAGCTACTGTGATGAGAGTTGTGATCTACTTGCAAACTCTATAGTTAAAGAGCAGTTAAATGGGCTAGATGGAGTAAATAGTGAGTTAAACTATGATGATATTATCACCTCTCATATCTTTACACTGCAAGAACCACCAAGATGGGTAATGCTAGTAAGTCCTTTTCAAATAGTGCTGATGGAAAGAGCCAAATGGGCTCAAAAAAGATTTTTGCGATTTGATATTCAAGATATTATCTCTCGAAAAGCAGACTCTATACTAAAAGCATTTACAACACTTCTGCATGCAGACTCTCTTGCCCCCAAAGATGGCTTGTCTCTTCTTGATACTTTAGATGAAAACTCTCATAAACATGCTTTTGGTGTGACAGAAGATTTGAAGTATTCACTACTCTTAGCAGTAGAACTTCTTGGTAATGAAGCGATATACTATCATCTACAAAATGATCCTAACTTTTTACAAACACCAAACATAGAGAGTGACTTAACTAGAGAAGCACTTCGTTACATGTATAGAATGCTGTTTCTCTTCTATATCGAATCCCGTCCAGAACTAGGCTTTATACCTAGCAAATCACAAGCATTTCTAAAAGGTTACTCACTAGAGACTCTTAGAGACCTAGAACTCATGCCACTCCTCACAGATAACGATAAAAATGGCTACTTCTTTGATGATAGTGTTAGACTTCTTTTTGACATGATATATGAGGGAAGAGTAAGTCCTAAAGCAAACTTAACAGGAAAAGATATATTTTCCATCTCTCCACTTCGCTCACACCTATTTGACCCAGCTAAAACACCGCTCTTAAACGATGCAAAGCTTAGAAACCATATTTGGCAAGAGATCATCCAAAGTTTATCACTCAGTCGTCCTAAAAAGGGAAAAGGCAGAGGTAGAATCTCCTATGCAAACCTTGGTATCAATCAACTGGGAGCTGTATATGAAGCACTTCTAAGCTACAAAGGCTTCATAGCTAAAGAGACACTCTATGAAGTAAAAAAATCAGGAACTAACCCAACAGCACTTGACAATGCTTACTTTGTGACAGAATCGCAACTAAAAGAGTATAAAGAAGAAGAGAGAGTTTTTGATGATAAGGTTTTAAGAAACTACAAAACAGGAACTTTCATCTATCGTCTAGCAGGAAGAGACAGAGAAAAATCAGCCTCATACTACACTCCAGAGGTGCTAACCAAATCACTTGTAAAGTATGCACTAAAAGAGCTTTTAGAGATAGATAAAGATGGTCATATAGGCAAGAGAGCAGATGAGATACTAAACATTACAGTATGCGAACCAGCGATGGGGTCAGCAGCCTTTTTAAATGAAGCTATAAACCAACTAAGTGAAGCTTATCTACATCAAAAACAACTAGAACAAAAAGAGAAAATCACACACGACAAATATATAGAAGAACTGCAAAAAGTAAAGATGCACATAGCAGACAACAATGTTTTTGGAGTTGATCTTAACCCAACAGCCGTAGAACTTGCAGAGATCTCCCTTTGGCTAAATGCTTTGAGTGGTGCTTTTGTACCGTGGTTTGGTTTTCAGCTTGAACACGGTAACTCACTCATAGGGGCTAGAAGAGAGGTGTATGAAACTCATCAACTTCGTGCAAGCAAAAAAGCACTTCTTTGGTATGAAGATGCCCCAAAAAGATTGACTCCAAAGTCGCTTTGGTTAGCTAAAAAAAGAGAACCTGCAAATCTTTCTACGGGCAAATTTGATATGTTTGAAAAACCAAAACAACAAACATTGGATCTTAAAGAGATCAAGAGTGCAGGAAGAGAAAAAGATACACAAATCTACCACTTTTTACTAGGCGACAAAGCGATGGCTTCCTACACGGACAAGGTGGTAAAAGCACTCAAAAAAGATGAGATAGAGTCTATAAACAAGTGGCGAAAAGAGTTC
>JAERRX010000018.1 GCA_016735225.1 Sulfurimonas sp.
TAGTAAAATTTAAGCAGTAAAAATATATAATTACTTTAAATGACTGGCAGTCAGTCATTTTATCTAAGGAAAATAATGGCAATAGTAGTCGATAAGGTAAAAAAAAGAAGAGATATAGCACTCTCTTGTAAAGAACTCTTCTTTCTTCATAAAACTAAAAATATTACAATTTCTCAAATAGCAAAAACCGCAGGTGTTGGAAAAGGTACTTTGTATGGTTATTTTAAAAACAAAGAAGATATAGTTTTTGAAATCATTAGTAGTATGATAGAAGAGAGAAACATCTTAGTAGAAAGAAGAATCTCACAAACTCAAACAACAAAAGAAAAGATTAAACTTTTTGCAACATTTTTTCATAGTGATGAAGATGAAGAGCTAAGAAAGTTTTACAAAGAGTTTATCTCTATCTCTTTGAGTTCTCCTGATGATAAAATCATTGAGTTTCAAACCCAATGTTTTAATGAATATTATTTATGGTTTGAAAAAATAATAGTAGAGGGCATCAAGAAGGGCGAACTAGCCCCTCAATCAAAAAAATTAGTAAAAGGTTTATATACAACATCAAAAGGTCTGTTTATATCAGACTCTACAACAAACTCTATAGATAATCTTAAAGATGAGTTAGAAGATTATATAGATGCAATATTTGAATTAATAGAGGTGAAAAAATGACAACAACAATAGCCCACTATATGGGAGGTACTAAATGCCGAGTCGTATAAGAATTTTAATACTTATAGTTCCAATTTTTTTATATGGAGATAGTTTAAAATCTCTTTTAGAATTTTCTAGTAAAAAGAGTGATTTGGTAGTTTCGAAAACTTACTCAAAAGAATCAAAACAAGTTCAAGTAGAAGTCAGAAAAAGTACCTACTATCCAACCTTGGATGTTGGTGCATTTTATCAAAGTCTAAATGAAAGAACTCCGATGCGAGCTGGTGATACATATAGTGGATATGCAAAACTTTCTTTTGATATATATGATGGTGGAGCTAAGTCAAGCCTACTTTCTCGAAGTAAAAATGAGTACAGAGCATCAGAGTTTGACCTTGCATCTACAAAAAAGAGCTTAGGTTTAAAAATAGCAGAGAATTTTTTCAACATAAAAAGCTTAGAAGCAACTCTGGAGTCCAGAGATGAAGCTAGAAAATCTTTAAAAGAACAGCTAAGAAGAATGAAAAGATTTTATAGTGCAAAACTTGCTACTAGTGATGATGTAGATAGACTTCAAGCAGCTTATGACACAAATATCTATGAGATGGAGTCGATACGACTAGATATCTTAACAATTCATAAAGCACTAGAGCTAAATGTTGGCAAAAAAATCAGCTCTTTAGAAAAGTCTAGCTTTAAAGAGTATGCTCAATCAAAAATGCAACTCATAGACAGTACAAGATCTTTAATGGCGAGTAAAGAAGCACTAATAGATGGAGCCCAATCAATAGATAGCATCTACTATCCAAATATAAAGATAGAAGATAGATATAGTGCTTATGGCTATAGCAACACAGATACTACACACCCAGAAGGCTTAGACGATCAAAATAAAATATTGCTTTCTTTAAATATGCGAATTTTTGATATGGGAGTAGCATCAAAAAGAAAAGAGGCTTTGATGATAAACTCTCAGGTTGTAAATACTCAAATCATATATGCAAACAAACAACAGCAGATGCAATATGAGCTAGCAATAACAAGAATAAACATCAGCAATATAAAGATAAAAAGTGCCACAAGTGCTTTAAAGTCAGCAAATAGTGCTTTTAAAACTATTGGTAAAAAATATGAGGTAGGAATAGTTGATAATGTTGTTTACTTAGATGCACTTAGCTCACAAACAAAAGCTAAAGCTTTGTATGAAAAATCATTAAATGATTTGGAAATAGCTTATGCAACTTACTACTACTATGCAGGCAAAAATATAGAGGAGTTTATAAAATGATAGGTATTAAAAAAACAATATTAGGTCTTATGCTATTTGTAGCAAGCTTAGGTGCAACAGAGATATATGCAACATTTAACATAGATGCAAAAAAGAGTGCAAATCTAGCTTTTTACTCTAGCGGAATTGTTGCAAAAGTTTTCGTTGATATATCAGACAATGTAAAAAAAGGTCAAAAATTAGTAGAGTTGCAAAATGATGATCTAAAAGCATCTTTAAAAATAGCAAAAGCTACACTTGATAATGCTAAAATATCTTTAAAGTATGCAAAAAAAGCTCACGATAGACAGTTGCGGATAAAAGATCTTATAGATGAAGCGGAGTTTGATAAGTATGTTTTTACCTATGAAAGTGCAAGTGTAGCTCTAGCATCTGCTAAGGCAAACTTAGCTTATAAACAGTCACTACTAGATAGAACATTCATAAAAGCTCCTTTTGATGGTGTGATATTTGAAAAAAGTGTAGAAGTTGGTGATGTAGTAAGTGGCATGATGCTTCGTACAGTTTTTAAAATTCAGAGTAAAAAAGATAGAAAACTAATCTTAGAGTTTGACCAAAAATACTGGAAAAAAGTTAAAGTTGGCAATATTGTAAAATACACAGTCAATGGAGATAAAAAAACATATAATGGTAAAATATCAAAAATTTACCCCTTTGCAAACTCTAAAAACAGAAAGCTAAAAGCTGAAGTAAAAGCCCAAGGTTTTATAGTTGGTTTGTTCGGCGATGGGTATATTATAGTACCTGATGATAAGTAGTTTTTATGTATAAGCTCGCTATAAATAAGCCTATCGCAACCTTAATGTATGTTATGACATTAGTTATATTTGGGCTTATAAGTTATAAGTCTATGCCATCATCTTTATACCCAAATATTGACTTTCCTATTGTTAGTATCAAGACAGTTTACCCTGGTGTTGAAGCCGCTACTATGGAGTCACAAATAACCGACAAAGTAGAAGAGGCAGTATCAAGCATCGGCGGTATAGATAGCATCGTATCAACAAGTAGTGAAGGCATAAGCGTTGTTACTGTTAAGTTCTTTTTGCAAAGGGATATAAATGAAGCGGCAAATGATGTACGAGATAAAGTTTCGGCAGTTTTGCTTCCAAGTGATGCACGAACCCCTTTAGTTAGTAAGCTCGACATCGGTGGTGCTTCTATAATAAATATCTTTTTAACTACAAAAAAAGATAGTGTTAAAAATCTAATGCTTTTTGCTGATGAAAAGGTAAAACCAAAACTTCAAAAAATCAATGGAGTTGGTGGTGTAAATATTGTTGGGTATCAAGAAAGAGAGATAAAAATATTTCCAAATTCAAGACTTTTAAATAAGTTTGGTATAACTATTCTTGAGTTAAACAATATTGTAAAAAGAGAAAACTTAAAGATAGGCGGTGGTAAGCTTATCACATCAACTCAAGAGTTTATCTTAAAAACAAAGTCCGATGCTCTAAGTGTGAAAGAACTTGAAAATATTATCATAAAAGATGATATAAAACTAAAAGATATAGCAGTTGTAAAAGACACACTAAGTGATGCAAAAAGTTATGCTTCCTATAATGGGGAAGAGGGTGTAATGCTTGAAGTTCAAAAGATTTCAGGAACAAACACTATAGATATAGTTAAGTCCGTAAGAGATAGTCTCCCAGAGATAGAGAAACTTTCATCAGGACGCTATGGCATAAAAGTCTTAAACGATACAGCTCCTTTTATACAACACTCTTTAAGTGCTGTTGAGTTTGACCTTGTATATGGTGCTATATTGGCAGCTATCATAGTGTTTGTTTTTTTGAGAAACCTAACTATCACTCTTGTTTCAGCCTTAGCGATACCAGCATCTATCATGGGTACATTTGCTTTAATGGACTATATGGGATTTGACCTAAACAAGATGACTCTTATCGGTCTTACTCTAGCTATCGGTATCATCATAGATGATGCTATCGTTGTGATAGAAAATATATACAAAAAGATGGAAGATGGTATGAGTAAGCTTGAAGCATCTATAGAGGGAACTAAAGAGATGGCATTTACTATTTTAGCTATCTCTTCTATGCTTTTAGCTGTTTTTATTCCTGTTTCTATGATGAGTGGTATGGTTGGAAAGTTTTTTGAATCATTTGCTATGACAGTAAGCTCAGCTATTCTTATATCATATACCATAGCACTTAGTTTTATACCTAGTATAAGTGCTAGAGTTCTAAAAAAAGGTGAGAGTGGATTTTACAACAAGACAGAGTTTATCTTTATTGCTATAGAAAAGCTTTATGAAAAAACTTTAAGATTTGTTTTAAGATTTAAAGTAAGTACTTTGATATTAGTTTTTCTTGTGTTCTTTGCATCTTTGAGTTTGTTCCCAAAAATTGGTGTAAACTTTATACCAAAAGAGGATAAGTCAGAGATAGAAGTAAAGATAAAAGCTGCCTCTGATATATCTTTAAAAGAGATGATTATTCAAGCTAAGGAAGTAGAAAAAGAGATAAGAAAAAATAAAAATGTAGTTTTTACAACTTTAAATATTGGATATACAACAGCACAAGAAAAGCATAAAGCAAATATCTATGTAAGACTAGTAGAAAAAAAACAAAGAGATCTACATCAAGAAGAGGTTACTCAAAACATCAGAGAGATGTTAAAAAAGTTTTCAAACAAGATGTTTATAACAGCCGCAGCTATACCAAATATCAAAGGTACTGGAGTTAGTGTTCCTTTTCAATTAGTTTTAAAGTCTGACTCTTTTGAAAAACTAGAAGAAGCAAAAAATATTTTAGTTGAGTATATGGAAAAAAAGAAGGGTTTTGTTGATATAGATAGTAACCTTGATGAGATGAAACCTCAAATAGATATAAATATACTTAGACAAAATGCAAATAGACATGGGATATCTGCATCTGCAATAGCTCAAGCAATATCTACAGCATTTTCAAGTGATATAGAGATATCGTACTTTGAAGAGTCTGGAAAACAGTACAACATAACGCTGAGGTTTGATGATGAAAATAGAGTGAGTATAGATGATATAAAAAAGATTCAACTTCGTGGACAAAATGGGGAGATGGTTTACTTAGATGGTCTTGTTAGCCTAACTAAAAGCAAGGCTATGGCATCTATAAACCACTTTGATAGACAAAGACAGATCACAGTTTATTCTGATCTATTTGGACTTGATTTAGGTGGGGCAGTTGCTTATACTAAAGAGAAGATAGATGAAATACTACCAAAGGGTGTTACTTATAGATTTACAGGTTTTGCAGAAGAGATGCAAAAAACAGTTAAAATATTTGGTGTTGCTATTGGTTTCTCTGTTGTATTGATGTTTATCATACTAGCTATTTTATATGAATCACTAATTCAACCAATAATAATCATGATGGCACTTCCTCTTAGTATTATTGGAGTTTTGTTAGCACTTTACTTTTTTGGCTTGCAGTTTAGTCTTTTTGTGATGATTGGGTTTATGTTGCTTATGGGTATGGTTGGTAAAAATGCAGTTTTACTTGTTGACTTTGCCAATGGTGCTATGGAGCGAGGGAAAAATGCAGATGATGCACTTATAGAAGCTGGAGAAAAAAGACTTAGGCCTATCTTGATGACTACAGTAGCCATGGTGTTTGCTATGTTGCCATTGGCTTTAGGAGATGGTTTAGGAAGTGAGATAAAATCGCCAATGTCCATCTCAATAATAGGCGGACTAGTAAGCTCTATGTTTTTAACCCTACTTGTAGTGCCAGTTATGTATAAACTTATCAATCCAATAGATAGATTTTTGAAAAAGTTTTATGAAGTAAAAAGAATTAAATAGTTGTATTTTAAAAGTAGGGGTGAGGGGATAATATAAAGTGCATAAACTTATAGCACTTTATATCCTCTTTTGTGCTACTTTTTTAAAGCAGTTTCCAAGCTAAGAGAGCCATCAAAAAGTGTTTGTTCATCATAAGCTTTTGCTATAAACTGAAGACCAACAGGCATAGCATCTGCATTTTTAGATATAGGAAGTGAAAGGGCAGGTAGCCCAGCAAGATTTACTGAAATAGTATATATATCACTTAGGTACATATCCATAGGATTTTTAAACTCTCCAAACTTGTTGGCAGTTGTAGGAGCAACAGGAGACAATATAAGATCAACATCTTCAAATATTTTTTCAAAATTTTCTTTTATAATATGTCTTGTTTTTTGGGCTTTTACATAGTAAGCTTCATAGTAGCCACTTGATAGAACAAAGTTTCCAAGCAGTATGCGACGCTTGACTTCATCCCCAAAACCATTACTACGAGTTTTTATGAAAGTATCTTCAAGGTTTGAGCCTGTTACACGATTGCCATACCTGATGCCATCATACCTAGCTAAGTTTGTTGTAGCCTCTGCTGTTGCTGTGATGTAGTAAGCAGATATATCAAACTTTGCATCCATCATCTCTTTTTCAACTATTTCGTGTCCAACAGACTTAAGAGCATCTATAGCTTTAGAGTAAGCATCTTTTATATCTTGACTTGCGTTTTCTAAGTATGAGGGAAGTATCGCAATTTTAAGTTTTTTGTTTGGGTTTAAGTTTGGAGTTACTTTATCATCCATCTTTGCATTTGTGGAGTCCTTATCATCGCAACCACTTATGATGTCATATAAGATAGCAGCATCTTCTACATTTTGTGTCATAGGACCTATCTGGTCAAGACTAGATGCATAAGCTCCAAGACCATATCTACTAACTCTTCCATAAGTAGGCTTCATTCCTACTATGCCACAAAAAGCAGCAGGTTGGCGGATAGAACCACCTGTATCACTTCCAAGAGCAGCTATAGCAAGTCCAGCTCCAACAGCAGCGCCACTCCCGCCAGAACTCCCACCTGGAACACACTCAGAGTTATGAGGGTTTAGAGTTTTACCATAAAAACTAGACTCAGTAGTAGAACCCATAGCAAACTCATCCATATTTGTTCTACCAAATGGACTTAGTCCTGCATCTGCCATCTTTTGTATAACAGTAGCATTGTAAGGCGAGATATAACCTTGAAGAATATTAGATCCAGAGGTAACAGCCCAGCCTTTTACTTGTATATTGTCTTTGATAGCTATGGGGATACCATCTCCTGCACTTTTTATATCTATGTAAGCATTAAGTTTAGAATTTGCTTTTATTTTTATCTTTAAATCATCTTTAAATTTAGCTAGTTCATCTTTGTTTAATTTTAGAGCTTCTTTTAATGTAATCAATAGATTTCCTTATTTAAATTTTTTAACACCGAGGATACTTATACCAACTAGAACAGATATTAGAACAATAGTTATTGTTATAAATGTAAATGAGATGGGTTCTGAAACATCAAGCACTTAGAACTCTTGTACATCTTTTACAGGTTTTATCTTCGCTAAGTGATTGGTATTTCCAGCATCTAGGGCATTTTTCTTGAGTCGCTTTATGTATTGTAAAAGTGTCATCTTCTACTTTAAAACTACCTAGTTCCTCATCTGCATTAGTGTCATTAAGAGAAGAGACTACAAACCAATCCTCTGCATCTACTCTGTCCATCTTAAGAGCTATAGAAGAGTCAGTAGAGATAACTAACTCTAGTGTATTTTTGATGATTTTGTCTTTTTTAAGTCCATCAACTATAGTTCCAAAACCCTCTCTTGCCTTAGTCATATATGAAGCATCAAAGCTTGATGTTATGGTTTGGATAGGCTCATAAGTCATATCAAAGATAGTTTTAGCATCTCCCCTAACGATAGATGGAGCATTTTCTACGATCTCATCGGCAGTATAGGTTAAGATAGGAGCTATTAAAAGAAGAAGAGACTTTGTTATGATAGCCATAGCACTTTGACTTGCCATTCTTCTAGGATCATTTTTAGCATCACAATAAAGACTATCTTTTGTTATATCTATATAGATGCCACTTAGCTCATTTACGATAAAGTTGTTTAACAAACTCATCCCATGAACAAAGTTGTATTGGCAAAAAGCTTCATGAACATCATCAAATACAGTTTTTGCAACATCAAGTATCCATCTATCTAACTCTCCCATCTCATCAAGAGGAGTTAAACTTTCTAAGTCGTTGATATTTGCAAGCATAATTCTAAAAGTATTTCTAAGTTTTCTATAGTTTTCAGAGGTTTGCTTTAGGATACCTTGAGATATTTTCAGGTCACTTTGATAGTCACTTGAAGCTACCCAAAGGCGAAGTATCTCACTTCCATACTCTTTTAAAACTTTTTCAGGAGCGATAACATTACCCTTAGACTTAGACATTTTTTCGCCCTTGTCATCCACTGTAAAGCCATGTGTTAAAACACCTTTGTATGGTGCTTTATGCTCGATAGCACAAGATAAAAATAGAGATGATTGAAACCAACCACGATGTTGATCAGAACCCTCTACATATAGGTCTGCTTGATATTTTCCAGCATCATAATTGCGGGATTTTAAGACGCTATTCCAAGTTGAGCCACTATCAAACCATACATCTAAAATATCAGTTACTTTTTCAAGTTCATCAGCCTTGTAGCCACTTCCTGGATAAAGAAGACTCTCTATATCCATGGAGTACCAAGCATCACTTCCTCTCATCTCAAATATCATAGCAACATAGTTTAAAACTTTTTCATCAAAAATAACCTCGCCACTCTCTTTAACTCTAAAAAAGGCAATAGGAACTCCCCAATCTCTTTGACGAGATATGCACCAATCGGGGCGATTTTCAACCATAGAAGTTAGTCTTTTTTTGCCTGTTTGAGGGATAAAAAGAGTTTTTTCAACTTCATCTAGGGCTATATTTCTTAAAGTTTTATCTTGAGCATCTGGCTTTTTATCAACCGAGATAAACCACTGCTTTGTTGCTCTAAAGATAAGAGGGGTGTGGCTTCTCCAACAGTGTGGATATGAGTGCATAAACTTAGACTCACTAAGAAGAGCATCCCCTAAAAGTTCTAAAATTCTATCATTGCACTTAAAGATAAGTTTACCTACAAACTCCTCTGGGTTTGGAAGAAGCTTTTCTTTTACTACAGTTTCATCAAAACATCCTGTCTCATCAACAGGCATGACAACTTCTAAGTCATACTTAAGTCCGACACGATAGTCATCTTCTCCATGTCCGGGAGCTGTATGTACACCACCCGTACCGCTATCCATAAGCACATGGTCACCTAGAACAATTTTTGAAGTTCGTCCATTTAGTGGGTTGATAGCCACTTGGTTTTCAAAAAGTTTTGAGTCTATACTTTTGAGTATCTCACCCTTAACTATACCATCTTCTAAGAGTGACTCATAACGAGCTTTAGCCACAATATAGCCATCTGCTGTAAGAACATACTTTTCTTCTGGGTGAAGAGATATACCTGTATTTGCTGGAAGAGTCCAAGGAGTTGTAGTCCAAATAACAAGAGAAGCTTTGCTAGAAATATCTGCTTTTGCTTTAGCTTCATCACTTAACTCAAAGGCTACATATATAGAGTGTGATTCTTTATCTTCATATTCAACTTCAGCTTCAGCAAGTGCAGTTCTCTCAGCCCATGACCAGTAAACAGGCTTGCTTCTTTCTATCAAAAGACCTTTTTTAGCGACCCCACAAAGAGTTCTATAGATATTTGCTTCAAACTTATAGTCCATCGTTACATAGGGCTTGTCCCAGTCAGCTATGATACCTAGTGTTTTAAACTCCTCTTTTTGGATATCAACAAATTTTGCAGCATGAGCACGACATAACTCTCTAACTTTTGAAACTTCTAAAAGCTCTTTTTTCTTTTTTCCACCAAGTTTTTTCTCAACTTGTTGCTCTATTGGAAGTCCATGACAATCCCAGCCTGGAGTAAAACGAACAGACTTTCCATCAAAATAATTATGTTTAACAATAATATCTTTTAGCACCTTGTTGAGTGCATGACCTATATGAATATGACCGTTAGCATAGGGAGGTCCATCATGAAGAGTAAAGCTCGGTGCATCTTTGCGGTTTGCTTTCATCTTGTCATATATTTTATTTTTATCCCAAGAAGCATAACGCTTTGGTTCATTGTTTATTAGATTGCCTCGCATGGCAAAATCTGTAGTAGGCAAAAGTAGTGTGTCTTTATAATCCATCTGTACCCCAAAAGTTTTTAATATTTTTTGGATTATACTTATAATGTGTTTAAAAGCTTCTTTAAAGTAGCTATATGTTGCTATAATACCTTACAAATTTTGCTTTTTGAGTAGGTTAAAACATGAAAACACATCTTATATTTATAGGAAATAAGTTTACAAGTAATTCATCTTTATATGAGTACATTATGAGAAAGATTAGGGAAAAAGTAGATTTCATTGATTCTATAACATACTTTAAAGAGAGCGACAACTCTCTTTTTTTATATTTAGAAGAGGAGTTAAACTCACCCAATAAACTTATGATCATAACTTCTAAAAAACACTTTTCTACTGTTGGAAAATTGATATGTACTGTTACTAGTGACAACCAAGTGCTAAATGAAAATATGCTTATGCCATCAAACTCCTCTGTTTTTGAAAATGGGAGTTACTTATTGCAGTATAATGACTCTGTTGCTAATGTTTTACATATTGACGAGATGCAAAAAATGCCAGAGATTCTTCTTCATCAAGAACAAAGCAAAGCAGTAGTTCAGATATTTGAAAAAACTAAAGAAGAGGTTCTATCATCTCTTTCACAAATAGCACAAACTTTTGATGTCAATATAGATATTATTCTTATTGTAGATGGCTGGTTAAGAGTTGATATAGTTAGTAAAAAGTATGGAAATATATCAGAGTTTATTAAGTCAGCTAAAGAGCTGTTTCCACAAAACCTCATACCCACATCAAATATTGTTTTTTATATTATAGAAAAACTTTCAAATGCAAATAAAAAGATTAGTTTTGCTGAGAGTTGTAGTGGAGGCTTGCTTAGTTACTATTTCACAAAAGAAAATGGGGCTTCAAAAGTATTAGATGGAGCATTAGTAACATACTCAAATGAGATAAAAGAAAATTGGCTAGCGGTAGAACATAATATTTTAGAAGATTATGGAGCAGTAAGCTCTGAAGTCGTAGCACAGATGAGTGAGGGTGTATTAAATGTGAGCTATGCTGACTATGCACTTTCTATAAGCGGGATTGCTGGAGATGGAGGCGGTAGTGAGTTGAAGCCTGTAGGAACTGTATATGTTGGAGCAAGTAGTAAAACTCATAATGCTAGTATGCATCTTAGTTTAGATGGAGATAGAAACTATATACAGGTTCAAAGTGTATTATTTGCTATAAAAATGCTTATATTGATCGACAAAAAGATGTTTTTTGAAATTTAAGCATAAATTTATTGACAAATAAATTCTATTTGTCTATAATTTCGACCTCTTAAAGATTTAAGAGAATTTGTCTTGTTAGCTCAGCTGGTAGAGCACGTCCCTTTTAATGATGTGGCCGATGGTTCGAATCCATCACAGGACACCATTTTATTTACGGTTGCGGTGGTAGTTCAGCTGGTTAGAATACCTGCCTGTCACGCAGGGGGTCGCGAGTTCGAATCTCGTCCACCGCGCCATTTTTTGTTTACTTGCACTTCAGCTTTCAGCTCACATACTTGATGTATGCTTCGCTAAAAACTTCAGCACAACTAAATCGAAAAAACTTTTATTTATTAATGGGCGTTTAGCTCAGTTGGTAGAGCGCTACCCTTACAAGGTAGATGTCACAAGTTCGAGTCTTGTAATGCCCACCATTAGTAAACCTTTTGTTTATGAAAGTGACCCTTTCGTCTAGTGGCCAAGGACACTATCACTTCATGATAGAGACAGAGGTTCAAATCCTTTAGGGGTCGCCAATTTTTGGTGTTGTTAATTTTAGACCATTGATTTTTGTTTAGCTAAGTTGTGACTTATTTAAGAATACTTTTAAGTATCTTAAAGAGGAAATAACAGGTATAAACTAAAAAACAAAGGGCGTTTAGCTCAGTTGGTAGAGCGCTACCCTTACAAGGTAGATGTCACAAGTTCGAGTCTTGTAATGCCCACCATTTTTTGATTGTTTGCACTTCAGTGTTTAGCTCATGTACTCAAGTACACTTCGCTAAAACTTCAGCACAACCAATTCAAAAATAAGTGACAAGTCTTTAGATAGACAATTTAATATGATAATTTTTTCTTAATCAAGGAAAAGATTTACGAAGCATAGATTAGTATGTGAGTGAATTTTTGACACAGAGTAAGGAATAAATTTGCGGTGGTAGTTCAGCTGGTTAGAATACCTGCCTGTCACGCAGGGGGTCGCGAGTTCGAATCTCGTCCACCGCGCCATATTTATACTTCCCTTACTATTTCATACATAAGCACACTCCAAAAACCTTAATATATAAATCAAAACCATAAAACATATAGGTCTATTTTTTCAAGACCACTTTTCTGATTAGCTCATGAAAATTTTATATTATTAAGACCGATAAAGAAGTAGGGCTATGTAGTGCTTTTACAAAACATAGATAGTCTTACTAAACTATCTATGTAAAAAATTACTAAAGTTTTGCGTAGTTCACACTTAAACAAGCTTCAAGAGAGGCTAATTCTTGCATCGTTTCATCATCTACACTATTATCAACCAAGATAACAGCTAAGGCTTCTGAGTCACTGTTTCTTGCTAGTGAAAAGTCGGCTATATTTACTTTGTTTTTTGCAAGTATAGAACCCATATTGCCTATGACACCTGGAACATCACTATTTTTGACTAAAATCATATCGCCTTTTAGAGCAACTTCTATATCAAAACCATCTATCTCCACTATGCGTTGAACACCATCATCAAAAATAGTAGCACTTATAGTGGTTGTACCTTCTGATGTTGTAAGCTTAACGGTTATTAAGTTTTTATATACAGATGAATCGCCCAGAGACTCTGAGTCTATCTTGATACCTTTTTCTTTTGCAACAAAGTCAGCATTTACATAGTTGATAGTATCTCCACTATTTTGACTCATCGCTCCAACTGCAACAAATGTTGAAAGAGATTCAGCATACTTGCCTATCTCGCCCTGTCCACTCACCTTGATAGCAATGATTTGTGATTTGTTTATTTGTGATTCTAAGAAACCTATCTTTTGTCCCATCTCTAAAAATGGTTTTACAAAAGAGGGTATTTTTGATTCATCTATCGGCAGGTTCATAGCATGAGCAAATGAGATGCCTTTAGCCGCTTCTATAGCATTGCTCGCTGCTTGAGTTCCGATATTGTATTGAGATTCAAATGTATTTGCTCCTAGGTGAGGCGAAACACAGATATTATCTAGGTCTAAAAGAGGATGATTGACTGCAGGTTCTTTACTAAATACATCTATTCCAGCGAAACGAATTTTTTTAGATTTTAAACCATTATAAAGTGCTTCTTCATTGTAAAGACCACCTCTAGCACAGTTGATCAAAACTACACCATCTTTCATCTTAGCAATCTCTGGCTCATCGATCATATTTAAAGTTTCTTGATTTTTAGGAGTATGGATAGTGATAATATCACAAGACAATATATCATCAAAATTTTTAGTATATGTCATGTCACAATCAGTAACTTTTGAAGGGTGTATATATGGGTCATAAGCGACAATATCCATCTCAAAAGAGGCAGCTCTTTTTGCAACTCTTGAGCCAATATTACCAAAACCAATAATACCTAGCTTTTTGCCTTTCATCTCGTGACCATACCATTTTTCTCTTTTCCAGATGCGTTGGTTTTTAAGGTGATCGTGTGAGTATGGGAACATTCTCATACATGAAAGCATGTGAGTCATTGTAAGCTCTACCGCTGCAATAGTATTTGCTGTAGGAACATTCATCACGATGATGCCCTCTTTAGAGCAACCCTCTATATCAACATTATCAACACCAACACCAGCACGAACTATAGCTTTCATGCTTTTTGCGGATGCAATAAAGGTGGCATCGACATCTGTAGAGCTTCTTGTTATTGCAATATCAGCGGTGGGAATTATTGTCTCTACCAACTCTTTTTTATCAACATCTGCTGCCATAACAAAGTTAATATTTTTATCATCTTGAAGCATTTTTAAACCAGCTTCATGTATATGATCACAAACTACAATTGTAAATTTATTACGAGTCGGCATTTAGTGCCTCCCTTTTTTGAATTCTCATCATCTTAAATGTCCTCTTTATACAGCTCAACTTTGGCTGAAATTTGATAATTTTTTAATACTCTAACTAAAGAGTTTAATTTTTCAATATTTTTTGAGTAGATCAATAGTTCTACACTATGTTTATCTTGTTTTAGATAATATTTTAACTTATGTTGCTTTAACTCTTCTCTTAGACAAAATAGTTGATAAGGGTCAAGTAAAGCAGCAGATAGTTTATAAATGGTTTTACTAATAATTTTTTCTACTAAATCCATTTCTATAAAAGCCTCATTGACTGGATAAAAATATCCTAATCTTTGAGATTGAGAAAAATGATTTAACCATACTTTTTGAGATTTTTTTTGAACTACCTCACTTTTTTGTTCTAGTGGTTCAGCATAATCTTGTTTTTGTGAAGGGTTTATAGATATTAGAAAAAAGATAATAAAGATGGCGACTCCAAGTGCTAAGACTGGAGTAAGCCACTTTAAATACCTTTGCATCTTACTTAAATTTATCTTTTATTAAGTCACCTAAAGAGTTTGATGAATCATCATTAATCTCATCTAAGAGTGCTTGGTTTTTGATATAGTCTAATTTTTTTACAGATAAGCGGATGCGATCTCTTCGAGTATCGATAACAGCGATAGCAGCTTCGATCTCTTGACCAGCTTCTAGCTCCTCTTTTACAAGTGGAGATAAATCTTCATCACGAATCAAAGCATCAACACCATCTTCTAAGGATACAAATACACCGAAATCTTTAATATCACGAATAGTTCCAGTAATAGGAGTATTTATCTTGTGTAAAGTTGCAAATTTATCTATTGGTGATTCTAAAAGAGTTTTACGGTTTAAAGATATTTTTTGATCTTCGCTGTTGATCTTAGCAATTTTTACTTCTACCTCTTCGCCAGATTTTAGAACATCTTTACATTTAGTATTTTTATCCCAAGATATATCTTGGTTATGAAGTAAGCCTTCTACTGAACCTATGCGAACAAAAGCACCAAAATCAGTAAGTGATGTAACAGTACCAGTTACTATATCACCTTCGTTGTAATTTTTCATAAACTCATCAAATGGTTTTGGTAGTAATCTTTTTAGAGAAACTCTCAGTTTATGAGTGTCTGGATTTATCTCGATAACTTCAACATCGATCTCTTCACCAACTGTTAAGTAATCATTAGGATTTTTAACATTTTTGCTCCAAGTTATCTCTGAAATATGCAAGAAACCTTCTATATCATTTCCTAAATCAACAAATACACCATAAGCTTCAATATTTGAAACAGTTACACTGATAGTATCACCTTCATCTAGTTCACTTTCAACTTCTGCCCATGGGTCTGGCTGAACAGCTTTTATAGATAGAGAAAGATGTCTTTTATCTTTGTCATAAGAGATAGCTTTAACAGTAACTTCATCGCCCTCTTTATAAAGTTTTGATGGATTTACTGGACCTTTGTAGCTGATCTCATTATAATGAACTAAACCATCAACTCCACCAACATCAACAAACATACCATAACTAGTGATCTTTTTAATCACACCTGCTACTATAACATCATCTTCCATTAGTTTATCAATGATCTCTTTCTTTCTTTTTCTCTCTTCATTGAAAAGTTTACGACGAGAAACTACTATTGAGTTCTCATCTGCATCTACTTTAACAACCTGAGCTTTTATCTTGCGACCTACTACATCATCGCCATCTTTAAATGCTGCTAATGAACGAGGCATAAAGAAAGAAACATCATCAGCCTCTACAACAAAACCACCACGATTTTTCTTAGTGATAATACCCTCTATAACTATCTCTTCAAAATCTTCTTTGTGTTCTTCTATAAAGTCAATAGTTTTTTGTTGCTCTAGAACTTTTCTATAAGATATTTTAGGACGCTCATTATAGTACCCCATTACCATTACTTTTATCTTGTCGCCAGTAGCAAAAATCAACTCACCATCTTCGCCACGGATCTCATCAAGACTTACAATACCCTCTAGCTTATCGCCAACACCAACTAATGCTCTGTTTTCATCTGCTTGAATCTCAACAATCTCACCCTCTACAATGCGACTTGACTCTTGCTTTTTCTCACTTGCAGCAAACATTTCTGCAAAATTTTCTTCTTCTTCCAATGATTCGTTATCGAACGCCATTACCTATCCTCTTGTTACATAAAAATTGTGTGATTATATCTAAATAATGATAATATAGATATTAATTTAAAAAAGTTTTTAAACAAATAAAGCTGAAAACTATAGTTGTTTCTCAATGAGAGAAAAGTTAAAATATTTCAAATATAACTATCTGAAATTAACCCAACCAATCCATTAAAACAATTTTCCAATTTTACGAAAACCATACCAATAGAGAACTATACCAAGTAAGATCACACCCCCAAAATAGGGCAAAAGGTCAATAAATCCACTCCCTCTAAAAAATATACTCTCACTCCCCTCAATATAATATCGTAAAGGGGAGAAGATAGAGAGTGTTTGCAAAATAGGGTGCATCGCATAGATAGGGGTCCAAGCACCACTTAAAAATATGATTGGCATCATAATTACAATAGAGAGTTGGGCGATTTGAGTAACGGTTTTAGAAACGGCGGCGATAAAAAGTCCAAGTCCTGCTGTTGTCCAGACATAAAAGAAAGTGAGAATAAAAAAGTTTAAAAGTGAGCCATTTAATGGGATATTAAACCCCTTAAAAAGGACAATTCCTACACTTAAAAAAGTCCCTATCATCACAATAATAATTTGCGAAAAACTTTTAGCAAGGATAATAATCTTTGGATTTACAGGCATAAGGAGCATAATATCCCACGTCCCATTCTCTTTCTCCTTAACAAATACAACGGCTGTGAGTATCACTGTTAAAAGAGTAATCACGGAAAGTAATTCACTTAAACTCATAAAATAGCTTGTAGTGGCATTTTGGTTAAAAAGTTTGTGTATTTTCATAGTAATTGGGAGTTGCATTTTGTTAAAATCCATTACAATATTTTGAAGATACCCTAAAGCCATTAAGCTTTGTGATGCCGTGGTGGAGTCTACAAGGATATTGATTTGGGGATTAAGATGTTTATAATAGTTCTTTTCAAAATCTTCATCAAAAATTAAGCCTATCATAATATCTCTATCATAAATAGCATCGCTTAACTCTTTTTGTGAGGTGTAAAATTTAGGGGTTTGGAACTCTGGAGCGTGCAAACTAGAGATGATTTTTTTACTAATCCCCCCTGCGCTTTTATCTACAATCGCAATAGATATATTTTTAGCTTCCACCTCCACCCCATCACCAGCCACATAAACCTCAGCAGTAAAAAAATAGATAACCATTAAAACTAAGCCCGTAGAACGGAAAAAAATGAGTAATTCTTTAAGAAGAATGGTAAAAAATGGATGCATTAAATCTCCTTTTTCAAAAAGAAAAGTCCCACAAAGAAAAATAATAGAGCATATCCAGCAAGGAGAGATAAATAGAGTATATTTAAAGAGGAGTCAAACCCTTGCCCCACTAAAAAAGTATCATAAATAATATGATTGTAATACATTACAGGATAAAGATGTGCGATAATATAGGCCTCATTATTCATAGAGGAGATAGGCATCAGCATCCCCGAATATAAAAATCCAGGTAAAATAGTGAGCATCAAAGTAACTACAATCGCTACTATTTGACTACTCACCACAATAGAAACAAGTAAGCCAAATCCTAAAGCGACTAAAATATAGAGTTCGCTACTTATCCAATAGAGGAAAAAATTACCACGGAAAGGGAGGTCAAAAAGGAAAATAACCACAAAAAATAGGATAAAAATATTGAGTGAAGTGAGTGTAAAAATAGCCGATAATTTTGCTATGAGAAACTCAGCCCCTGTAACGCTTGAGGAGTAAAAATTAAAAATTGTCCCTTTTTCTTTCTCTTTAGAGATGAGTAAAGCAGTAAGAATAGCAGGGGAAACAAGAAGCACTAGCCCTATAAGTCCAGGGACAATCATCTCTTCATCTCGTAAAGATTGATTAAAAAGATTTCTATTATTTAATTGTATCATTTGGGAAGATTTTATATGATAATCTTGTGCAAGATTATAAATTACCCCTTGGACATAATTGGTCATTGTGCTTGAACGAGAAGGGAACGAGGCATCTACAAAAACACCTATTTCACTTTGGGTCCCTTTGAGTATATTTTTTTCAAAAGAGCTTGGGATAATTACTATCATATCTTTAGAGGCTTTTTTTATCTTCTCTAGCCCCTCCTCTTCTGTTATATTTTCAACGGTGGTATTGAAATATTTTGAGTGTTCAAATTTAGAGATAAGGGTGCGCGATATTTTTGAATGGTCATTGTCAAGTATCAGAACCCGTACCCCTGTAACCTGCATCTTTATCCCATATCCAAACAAAACAACAATTAATAAGGGGACAAGATAGGGCATAAATATTAATTTACTTCTATATAAATCAATCAATTCTTTTACAAAATAGGCTTTTATAACTCGTAATCTCATCGGTAATACTCCAAAAATATCTCTTCAAAATCGTGTGCATTAGGAAACTCTTCATAAAATTCTGCTATTTTTTTATCTGCTATTTTTTTCCCATCTTTGAGCAACACTACCCTATCGCAAAACTCTGCCTCACTCATATAATGAGTTGTTATTAAAATAGAGATATCTCTTTTTATTTTTAACTCTTGAAGCAAATCCCAAAATTGTCTCCGTGCTATCGCATCTACTCCACTTGTTGGCTCATCAAGACATAAAATAATAGGGTCGTGTAAGAGTGCCACAGCAAGTGAAAATCTTTGATTTATCCCTAAAGGGAGTGATCTTGGCATATCATCCAAATACTCTCTAAACCCTAACTCATCAGCATACTCCCCTATGAGTTCTTTTGCTTTTTTTCGTGAGATTTTGTGCATCAAAGCAAAAAAGAGCATATTTTCCCGTACTGTCATATCATCATAGAGGGCAAAATGTTGGCTCACATAGCCTATTTTACTTTTGAGTTCTTGTCTATCTTTTGCACTGGTGATTTTTTTATTTAATAGTGATAACTCTCCACTATCAATAGGGAGAAGTCCTAATATCATCTTGATAAAAGTCGTTTTTCCTGCCCCATTTGCCCCTAAAAGTCCTACTATTTCCCCTCTATGAAGCTCCATATCTACCGACTCATTGGCAATAAATTTTCCAAATCTTTTGGTAATTTTATTCGCTTTAATAGTGATTTTGTTAGTATTCTTTGCTAAGTTTTTTTGTGATATTTTAAGTGCAGGGAGGAGAGCATTATGTTTGAGACTGTTGATAAAAAAAAGCGATTCTAAAATAGGTGTTTGGTGGGGAATATCTAGTTTTTCTAAAGAGTAAGTTGCCTCCCCTACTGTAAGACTATTTGGAAATTTTTGCACTGTTTTTTCATAGACAAATGGTTCTATCTCTTTAAGAAGTTCTACTGTTGTCCCTATGGCAATCGCCGTTGATTGATCAAAAAGGACCACTCTATCCATTTTAGAAGCCTCATTCATATACGCTGTGCTTACGATAGATATCGCCCCATAATTTTGAGAATTATGTTTAAGAATTTCCCAAAATTCAATACGACTCAAAGGGTCCACTCCCGTAGTTGGTTCATCAAGTATCAAAAGCGAGGGGCGATGAAGTATGGTACAGATAAGTGATAATTTTTGCATCATCCCACCACTCAACTCTCCTGCTTTTCTCTGCAAAAATCGCTCTAAACCAGACATTTTAAGAAGATTTTGTTTGTACTCTAAAAACTCTGCATCTATAGTAATATCTCGAATATCAGCAAAAAAATCAAGATGCTCTGATACAGTTAAAGTATCATATAAAACAAGCCCTATCCCCTGTGGCATATAACCTATTTGCTTTTTGACTTCTAAAGCTTCCTTAGGGCTTGTATAGCTCATACCCTTGTAGCTTATTTTTCCCTCAAACTTAAGCACCCCTGCAATAGCATTTAAAGCAGAGCTTTTCCCAACACCATCAGAGCCGATAAAACCTATAACC
This sequence comes from Sulfurimonas sp., assembly GCA_016735225.1. Taxonomy (GTDB): domain Bacteria; phylum Campylobacterota; class Campylobacteria; order Campylobacterales; family Sulfurimonadaceae; genus Sulfurimonas. The sequence continues at coordinate 20,103 of JAERRX010000018.1, forward strand.
TCGCCTTTGTGTACCTCAAGGTTGAGATTTTTGATACCGATTTTCTTTTTATATCTTACTGTTAAATCTTTAATTTTTAACATTGCTTAGATCTCTGGCATATCACTTAATGAGTGAGGCAAGCCTTTTGAGTCTATAGAAACAACCCCGATAGCAGGGATACCCAACTTTAAGATAGGATTGTATTTTAAAGGCTTGATATGAATAGCATAAACCCTTTGGATTCTATCACTTCTAACACTCACATTTTTAGGGGTAAACTCTGCTCTTTGTGCGATTTTAATCACCTTTGCCTCTATGGGAGTATTTGGATAAGCATCTACAAATATAACAGCCTTGTCCCCTATTTTTATTTTTCCATTATTTATAGTATCTACAAAAAGTTTCAAGTAGTAACTATGGGTATCACTGAGAGTAAGCACACCAGACCCAGCACCTATTACTTCGCCTTTGTTAGCAATTTTTTCTATTACAAATCCATCAACAGGGGAGTGAAGAGTAAGGGCATCTATCATCGCCTCTATCTCATCTTTTGAAGCAATAAGTTCTTTGACTTTATATTCAAGTGAAAGAAGTTTGCTTTGAGAGGCTTTAAGATTTTGTTGGGCAATGATAATCTTTTTGAGGTTTTCTTTGTCTATTTCTAAGCCACTCTTCGCACTACTTATACTATTTTGCACTCTATTTTTTTCAAGTTTAAGAGAGGAAATCTCTTTTTTTATCATCTCATATTTGAGTGTTGAGAGTTCAAATCTTTCACCGCTGATCAGATTATCTTCATAAAGCTCCGCTCTTCTTTTGTGGTCTTTTTTATATTGAGTGTATTCTAGCTCCACTTTTTCAATATTAAGCAGAAGTATTTTAAGAGCGTTTTGTAATGTTTTGATCTTTTCTTTAGATATTTTTACCAACTGAGGTAGAGTATTTTTAAGAAGTGCAAGTTCTGTAGTTTTGGCTTCAATAGACTGAGCATAGGACAATTTTTCATTTTTTAGACTCTGTATCGCTTCACTCATAGCTCTATTTTTCGCTTTAAATTCATCTGACTTTAAAGTGGCTACTGTTTGATGTAAAGAGACAGTATCTCCCTCTTCTACTAAAATACTCTCTATCCGTGCAGGATACTTAGTATTTAGTAAAATAAGGTCACCATCTATTCGCCCACTTCCTGTTATAAGGTTGGAAGCTAACTTGATGGGGTTTAGTTTTTCATATACAAAATATCCTGCTAATATAAATAGGATAGATACAAAACCGACCGCAATATAATTTTTTATATTTTTATTAAAAGCCATCTCGTGTATAAATTATCTACTTAGCCATTTTTCTCCAAGAACTTCAAAAAGACCTACTTCGTTTGCTCTTATCATAAAGTTTTGAGTCCAGTTTAGTAGATGCGTGTTTTGTGGAGCTATGGCTACACCTATTGGCTCATAAGACAAAAAAGTAGAGGGGATAGGGATAAAGTTATCTTTTGGATTGTTAGCCACTACAGATACACAAACTGGGTAGTCTGTTAGCATCGCTGATACTTTTGACTTTCTTACCATATTTATAGCTTTTTCTTCTGACTCTACTGTTATAGCTTTAACTTTTGGCATACCTATTTTTACAAAATCTTCACTTGTAGAACCTTTTATAACAACTATTTTGTTAAAAGCTTTGTTTAGCTCCTCTTTTTGTGCAGATGCTAAAGATGCTTTTTTAGTTATAAGACATTTTCCTGATTTTAGGTATGGTCCAACAAATGCAACTTTAGTATTTCTCTTTGGAGTAATTGTCATGTTTGATAAAACTATATCTACCTTACCGCTACTTAGTGCTGGTATAAGTTTGTTAAAGTCCATAACCTTTACAACAAGCTCAACACCCATAGTATCAGCCATTGTCTTTGCTAAGTCTATATCAAAACCTACTGCATCTTTACCGCCATTGATAGAACGAGTCATCGGGGTCATGTTACCAGATGTTCCTAAAACAAGTTCACCTTTTTGAACTATCTTCTGTAGTCTTGTGTCCGCATGTAAAACTGAGAAAGCGAGTATCGCTATCAGTGCCAATTTGTAAATATTTTTCATTTTATCTCCTGAAAATTTTAATGATGACAGTTTACAATAAAATTCTTAAGTTATAAGTGATACAATCATAAAAAATAAACTTAAAAGATAAAAATGAAAACAATATATTTAAAAGACTACAAAAAACCAGAGTTTGATATACAAGGTTGTGAGCTTATATTTGAGCTGTTTGAAGAGCATACTATCGTCACAAACACCATGCATATTGACAAAATGGAGCTAGATGCTAAAAATATAAAACTTGACAGCATAGACTTAGAACTCTTAGATATTTGGCTAAATGACTTAAAACTGCAAGAGAGTAGATATATCATAGAAAAGGAGCATCTCACTATCTTAAATGTTCCTTCAAAGTTTAGCTTAAAAATAAGAAACAAAATCTACCCTCAAAACAACACAGAACTAGAGGGACTTTATAAGTCAGGCTCTATATTTTGTACTCAAAATGAACCTGAGGGTTTTAGAAAGATCACTCCATATCTTGACCGCCCTGATGTTATGAGCATCTATACCACAACAATCATTGCTCAAAAAGATAGATATCCTGTCCTACTTAGCAATGGAAACAAAAGAAGTTATCATGACTTTTTAAATGGTAGGCATGGAGCAACTTGGCATGACCCACATCCAAAACCATCTTATCTTTTTGCTTTAGTAGCTGGCGATTTAGGTGTTTTAAGCGATGAGTATACAACAGCATCTGGGGAGTTTGTAGAGTTAAATATCTATTGCGATAAAGGAAATGAATCACAATGCTCTCATGCTATGAGTTCTTTAAAAGAAGCGATGATTTGGGATGAGCAAGTATATGGGCGGGAGTATGACCTAGAGATATATAATATTGTCGCAGTAGATAGTTTTAACATGGGTGCTATGGAAAACAAGGGTTTAAATATCTTTAATTCTCACTATGTTTTAGCAGACCAAACAACAGCAACAGATGCAAACTTTATGGGGATACAAAGTGTTATAGCTCATGAATACTTTCATAACTGGACAGGAAACCGCATCACTTGTCGTGACTGGTTTCAGCTCACACTAAAAGAGGGGCTTACAGTTTTTCGTGATCAGTGCTTTTCATCTGACTTAAACTCTAGTGAAGTGAGACGCATAGAAGATGTAAAATCATTAAGAGAGCGGCAGTTTGTCGAAGATGCCTCTCCAACAACACACCCCATACAGCCAAAGTCATATATCTCTATGAACAACTTTTATACTGCAACAGTTTATGAAAAAGGTGCAGAGGTTATCAGAATGATATATACTCTTTTGGGAGAGAAAAAGTACAGAGATGCTACCGACCTATACTTTGAAACATTTGATGGGCAAGCTGTTACTACAAAAGACTTTTTATGGGCTATGAGTGAGTCTAGTGGGCTTGACTTAAAAGCGTTTGAGCTTTGGTATCATCAGTCAGGCACACCAAAACTTAAAGTATCAGACAGGTTTGAGCATGGCATCTACACACTAAGTCTAACTCAAGTCATTCCTAAAAGTGTAGATGCTACAGAGCAAAAACCATATTATTTTCCTTTAAAGATAGCTCTTTTGGGCTTAGATGCGAAGGAGATACTAGAACAAACACTAATAGTTTCACAAGAAAAAGAAGAGTTTGTTTTCAAAGGTCTAGCATCTAAGCCATACTTATCGATAAATCGTGATTTTTCCGCACCGATAATAATAGATCAAGATGAAAAAGAGTACTCATTTTTAATGAAACATGATACAAATAGTTTTACAAAATATGAATCAACACAATCTTTTGGCATAGATGCATTAGAGCAAATAATATCAGATGATATAATAGATGAAGAGTATCTAAACTCCTTTGAGTATCTCTTAGACCTAGATATTGAGCTTTCTTATAAAGCCTTGCTTTTAGAGCTTCCATCTATCTCTACTCTTATGCAAAGACAAGAAGTTGTTGATTTTGAACAGCTTTATTTAGCTAGAGATAAGCTTAGTAAAGAGTTAGCATCTATATATAAAGAAAAACTTTTGAGCATCTATAAGTTATATCATGAGCCTAAAAATACAGAGCTAGACTCTATGAGTATTGGTAAGCGTGCGGTTAAAAATAGAGTTTTAAGTATCTTATCTGAACTAAAATGTGAAGATATTATCATCCTAGCACAAAAACAGTATAAAGAGTCTTTGAGTATGACAGATAGGATTGCGGCACTTGTGGTTTTGCAAAATATCTCTAAAGAAGACTCAGAGGTTCCATTGCAGGATTTTTATGAACTCTATAAAGGTGATACCTTAGTTATGAATAAATACTTCTCTATTGCGGCATCATCAACTAGAGATGGAGTTTTACAAAGCATCATAGACCTAGAATATGACAAGGCTTATGATAAAAAAGTTCCAAACCTAGTTCGCTCACTTATAGGAACATTTACAAGAAACTATAGATATTTTCATGCTAAAAATGGAGAAGGATATAGGTTTATAGCAGATAAGATAATAGAGATAGATAAGATAAATGCTCAAATGGCATCTGGACTATGCTCCTCGTTTAAAATTTACGATAGACTAAACAAAGACAATAAAGATGCTATGAAAATAGAGTTGGAGCGTATCATTTCTACACAAGAACTTTCTAAAAACTCTTATGAAATTGTTAGTAAAATTTTAAAAGATTGATACAAGTGCATAAAACAGGGCTTTTAGAGCTAAGATAACTTAAACTAATAATTATTATATATTTATTTATGATAACTTTGTGATACTTTTATGATACAATTGTTGCAAATTTATGAACGAAATAAAATTTAAGGGGATAAACATGGCAAGATTAGTTATTCTTGGTGCTGGTGTATCAGGTCATACTGCAGCATCATTTGCTGCAAAATGGCTTGGTAAAGGGCATGAGGTAGTAGTAGTTACTCCAAATGCAAAATGGAACTGGATTCCTTCAAACATCTGGGTAGGTGTTGGAGAGATGAGTAAAGAAGAGGTTACTTTTGACCTAGCTCCAGTTTATGAAAAAGCTGGTGCGATATATAAACAAGCAAAAGCAGTTTCTATCAACCCTGAGGGTAGTGAGTCGATAGAAAAAGCATTTGTTAGTATTGAATACACTGCAGAGGGTAAAGAGGGAACTACTGAAGAGGTTGAGTATGACTATCTCATAAATGCCACAGGACCAAAACTAAACTTTGGTGCAACACCAGGGCTAGGTGAGGGTACAACCTTGGGCGAGCATACTGTTTCTGTTTGTACTGCCGACCATGCTGTTCATGCGGCTCATAAGCTAGATGAATGTATAGAGAAGATGAAGGCTGGTCAAAGACAAAAAATCCTTGTCGGAACTGGTCATGGGATGTGTACTTGTCAAGGTGCAGCCTTTGAGTATATTTTCAACATCGAGCATAAGCTTAAAGAGAGCGGTGTGAGAGATATGGCAGATATCACTTGGATATCAAATGAATCTTTCTTGGGTGACTTTGGTATGGGTGGACTGCACTTTAAGATGGGTGGCTACATAAGTTCATCTAAAGTGTTTGCTGAGTCTCTTTATGCTGAGAGAGGGCTAGACTGGGTTGTCGGCGCTCATGTAAACAAGGTAGAAGCAGGCAAGGTTACTTATGAGTCACTTGATGGAACTGTAGATACTAAAGAGTTTGACTTTGCTATGCTTATACCACCATTTGCTGGTGTTGGTCTAAAAGCTTATGCTAAAGATGGTAGTGATATGACAGATAAAGTTTTCGCTCCAAATGGAATGATGAAAGTTGATGCTGACTATACAAAAACTTCTTATGCTGAGTGGGAACCAAAAGATTGGCCAAAAACACTTCAATCACCTCTATATAAAAATATTTTTGCAGTTGGTATAGCTTTTGCACCTCCGCATCCTATATCAAAACCTATGAAAACACCAAATGGAACTATGATAACTCCAACTCCTCCAAGAACAGGTATGCCATCTGCTATGATGGGAAAAGCTGTTGCACAAAGTATTGTCGATATGATAAATGGTGCATCTGAACCTACTCATACAGCTTGTATGGCAGAGATGGGAGCGGCTTGTGTTGCATCTGCTGGCAAAGGTTTCTTTACAGGAACAGCAGCAGCTATGACTGTTTTTCCAATAGTGCCAAACTTTGAAAAATATCCAGGAACTGGTCGTGATATAAATGGAACAACAGGCGAGATAGGTCTAGCAGCACACTGGGTGAAGCATCTGCTTCATCATCTATTTATGTGGAAGGCTAAACTTAAGCCAGGTTGGACTTTAATCCCAGAATAAAATAAATATTATCAGGAGATACTATGAGCGAAGAAAAAAAAGAAACAGTTGTTGTCGATAAAGAAAACTCAAACATAAAACATGTAGAGCCATATACACAACAGTTTGGAACTATGATACCGAGTGCTACACAGAAGTTTATGAGAACTTGTGTTGTTTGGCAATTTTTTAGATTTATTGCTATCAATTTAAAAATGACTATATTAATCTTAAAAAGTCATCACTAACAATAATTATTCTTTCTAAATGAGATGCTAAAGTATATAGGGAACCTTGATTTATCGAGCTTCCTTACATGCTTATCTCACACTCTTAACAAAGGTTAAATTATGATTAAAGATATTATCACCTATCCAACTCCAACAGGTATAGAATATGCTCCAGATGTTAGGTTTTTTGATGAGAAACTTTTTATTTTTATTGATGATTTAAAAGAGACTGCTGAGGCTAACAAGCTAGAAGGACTCTCAGCTCCACAAGTTGGAAGTTACTACAATCTAGTCCTTGTTAAAAAAGATGATGAGTTTTTAGAACTCATAAACCCAAGAGTTATTAGAAAGTCAGGCGAAGTTATCTCAAAGGAAACAACTACATATTTTCCAAACATAAGTGCCGATATATTGAGATATGAAACTATAAACATAGTTTATGAAGATAGATATGGAGACCAGCACTCTTTAAAAGCAGAGGGTGATTTTTCTATACTTCTTCAAAGAAAGATCGACTATCTTTATGGAGCAAATCTTTTAACAAAGCTAAAAGGTAAAGACAAAGAAGAGTTTGAAAAAAAACTAAATGCTAGCAACCTAGGTTGTCCAACTACTCCTAGGAAATTTAGTAGAGATTATTTTATTAAAGCCTCAAACTTTTTTTTAGTGCTTATGTTGCTATTGTTAGTTTCATCGTTTTTTATAGATGATGAGCTTTTACTAGTCGAGATGTGGGACTATCAGCTATATACCTCTTTTACTGTTTTAGCTCTAAATATTTGCTATGCTATCTACTCATACTATGAAAACAAGAGGTTTAGTGTTTGCACAAACTGCTACAATATGAGCATCTTTGGGGTAACAATGATGGGGCTTTTTAGGTTAACTGTAGTTATGCTAGTGTCGTACTTTTCATTTTAATCAGTTTTTCTAAATGGATGAAGAACTACCAAACCTACTAAAACACAAGCTAACTTTTATAGCCTCAAAAGATAACATCCTCAACAACTGGCTATCTCACTCCTCTCCTCAAAAGATATTGAAACAATACGATATAAAAAAAAAGTTTTTTATATCCAGATATGCTAGTGGTATGTTTGATTGTTTTATAAATATAGTAGAGGGCGGTGTAAAAGTAGGACAATGTCCCATCATACAAGAGTTTTTACTCTATCTAAAAGATAAAGAGATTTGTGCTGATGAACTCTTTGAGATATGCAATCACTTCCGCCATGCTATGGTTGACTTTTCTTTTGATAACTCTTTTGCATCTAAAGATATGATAAATGAGATATCTGTTGTTTTTGATAATAGCTTTAGAGGTATTTTAAAGCTTCACACCCAAATAGTTTTTCAAAAACTCCAAGATGCAAGGCAAACAGCAGATGCTGCATCCCAGGCAAAGGAGTATTTTTTATCAAATATGTCACATGAGATCAGAACTCCACTAAATGCAATACTAGGTTTTGTAAATCTTTTAATGGATGAAAATATTTCAAAAAAGCATAGAAACTATCTCAATATTATTTTTAATAGTGGCGAGAACCTTTTGAGTATTATCAACGATATCTTAGACTTCTCAAAACTCCGCAGTGGCGAGTTTACCATAGAAGCAAAGAATTTTTCAGCCCATGATGAGATAAGTCAAACTATGGAACTTTTTGTTGCAAGTGCAAATGAAAAAAATATCACCATAACCTCTTTTATAGACCCCTATATTCCAAAAGAGCTTTATGCTGATGCTTTAAGAATGAAACAAATACTATCAAACTTTTTAAGCAATGCTATAAAGTTTACTCCAAATGGTGGGCATATCTATGTGGAAGCCTCTTATAAAAGTCAAGAACTTACCCTAAGTGTAAAAGACAATGGTATCGGAATAAAAAAGAATGACCTAAAGAGTATCTTTAAAGCCTTTGTGCAAGCTAACTATGAGCATCTTAAAAACCTAGATGGAACAGGCTTAGGGCTTAGTATATCTCATCAACTAGTCCAGAGAATGGGAGGGGAGATCTATGTGGAGTCAAATTTTAGCAAGGGTAGTACCTTTTGCATAAAAATACCAGCTTCTTCACAAAGTAAACTCTGTCCTATATATGAAAATTTGCTAAATTTTCAATCTTTAAAGATTGCTATCTATTCACAAAACAGAGAGCTTTTTTATAAAGAAAACTCCTTTTTAAAGTATGCAAAAGTTTTTGATATGAATATTAAAATCATCTCTAGCTTAGATGCTGATTTTGATATAGCCTTTTTTGTAGATGAAAAAGCTACTGATGAGTTTAAAGATCAGATAATAAACTCAGATAAAAAGTTTATAGCTATGGTAAATAAACCAAGTGATATCTATGACAAATATTCTAACATCGCATTTATATCATTTCCCCTGTACTGCTCTAAGATAAAAGATGCTTTTAGTGAGGTTCTCAACCCAGATGGATATATACCGCATAAGAAAACCATAGCTAGAAAATTTATAGGACATATACTCATAGCAGAAGACAATGAAGCAAATCAAGAACTTATAAAAATAATAGTTACAAAGTATGGACTTAGCTTCGACTTAGCAGGTAACGGTTTAGAAGCAGTTGAGCTTTACAAACAAAATCATTATGATTTGATATTGATGGATGAGCAGATGCCTATCATGAACGGCACTCAGGCAGTCAAAGAAATTTTAGAGATAGAAGTAGCTAAAGAGCTTGGACATACCCCTATCTGTGCGCTTACAGCAGATGTCATAAAAGGCTCTAAAGAGATACACTTAAGCAGTGGGTTTGATCTATTTTTAGGCAAGCCAATCATCATAAAAGATATCCAAGGGGTTTTTATGCTCTACTTAAAAACCGACATTACTCAAGATGTAAAAAGCAGATCTTTAGACTCTAGCCATAATATAGTGGGTTTAGATGCTAGAAAATTAAAAGAGGATCTGATGCTAGATGAGAGTGAACTACTAATGCTACTAAGACTATATATAAAAAAAATGAAAACACAGCTAGTAAAACTCCAAAATGCCATAAAAAACAAAGAGTACAAACAAATCGCCCTAGATGCTCACAGCATAAAAGGTTCTAGCGGAAACTTTAGAATAAAATCGATACAAGACAATGCCGATGAAATGGAAAATATGGCAAAGGATAAAGATAATAGCTATGACTATGAAGGGTGTTTAGAAAAAATAAAAGCAAGATTTCAAGAGATAGCAATCTCCTAAAGAACCTCGAATAAATTCGAGGCTCCGACAATACCTACTTCTAAACTCAAAACCTCTTAAAACTATTTTTTACTTTCACAAAGATCTAAAGAAAACTCTTTAAGTTCCGCTAAATTATCTTCAGACTTTTTCATCAAATCATCAAAAGCCAACCCTTTCATTACTGTTTTGTAAAGATTTGGTTTGTTCTTTTCCCAATTATAAAGTGTTTTATAATCTACATTTAAATATCCTGCTATATCTCTTTTTGTCATTTTCATATTATGCCTTTTAGGCATCAATTTACATTTTCTTAAATATGATTACAACTATGTATCTATTCCATTCTTTTCTTTACATATAGGGAACTATTCCATACATTCAGCTAACTTATGTAATAATTCTATAAAATTTAATCAAAAAAGGGAACTATTGCTCTTCAACTCCTACGAATTTATCTTCGCATTTCTACCCATAACCTTTTTTATCTACTTTTATCTAAACTCAAAAAGATTAACCATAGCTTCAAAAGGGTTCTTAGTATTTGCATCGCTATTTTTCTACAGTTGGTGGAATATCTTATATCTCCCTATCATATTGACCTCTATGCTTTTTAACTTTGTCATGGGAAACACTCTTAACA